>PMAD01000254.1 GCA_003152415.1 Acidobacterium sp. | reverse complement strand
ATTTTTCAGCCACGATTTTTGGTCTGGGTGCGGGGCTGTTCTTTCTGAGCTATGCGGCTTGCGAGATTCCTTCGAACCTGCTGCTGGTGCGGTTTGGGGCGCGGCGCTGGCTGGCGCGGATCATGCTGACGTGGGGCCTGCTGTCGATGGCCATGATTTTTGTGCGGACCCCGGTCGAGTTTTACGTGATGCGGCTGCTGCTGGGCGTTGCGGAGGCGGGATTTTTCCCGGGCGTGATTTTTTATCTGACGCAGTGGTTTCCGGCAGGCGAGCGATCGAAGGCAGTGAGCCGGTTTTACATTGCGTATCCGCTGGCGTCGACGGTGATGGGCGGGCTGGCCGGATGGCTGCTGCATCTGGATGGGCGTGTCGGGCTGGCTGGATGGCAGTGGCTGCTGCTGCTGGAGGGCGTGCCGGCCATGCTGATGAGCGTGGTGTTTTTTCTGGGGCTGCCGGACGGTCCGGCGAAAGCGGCATGGCTGACCGATGCGGAGCGGGCGTGGATTTTGCGCAAGCTCGAAGACGAACCAGGCGAGGCGGCGCATGGAAGCCATGGAGTGGCGCGGGCGTTTCGCGATCCGCGAGTGTGGCTGCTGGGAGGCCTGTATTTCTGTGTGCTTCTGGCGAATTACGGCTACACGTTTTCGGCGCCGGCGCTGGTGCAGCAGGTGACGGGCCTGAGCACGACAGGGGTGGGGATGATTATCGCGGTGCTGGGAGTTCTGGGTGCGCTGGCGATGCTGGTGAACGGAACGCACTCCAGCCGGACGGGCGAGCGGTATCGGCACGTTTTGGCGCCGCTGTTTATCATGGCGCTTGGGTATGCGATCGCAGGGTCGTCGGTGCGGCCGGTGGTGGTGTTGCCCGCGCTGGTGCTCATGATGATGGGATTTACGGCGATCATGGGGCCGCTGTGGGCGATTCCCCCAGAGTTTCTGCGGGGCCGGTCGGCGGCGGCGGGCATTGCAACGATCAACATGATCGCCATCGTGGGCGGATTTGTTGGCCCGTACTGGATGGGGATTTCGATTGACCGGACCGGCGGTTTCCAGCGCGGGCTGCTGACGATGGCGGTTCCGGTTGTCGCGGCGGCGGGGTTGATGACGGCGATTCACAGGTATGGGGAGCGGCGAGCACGGGCCATGATCCTTGCGAGTATCCCGGAGAACGCACCCGTCGCGGACACGGGAGTGTGAGGAGTCGGGGCGCTTCCGGCAATCCCGGGTCTGAAGAGTCGAGATCCAGGGGCACCCGCAGATGCGTCTTTCCGGCTGCTAAGATAGTCGGTCTCCTATGACTGTCTTTCGCAAACCAATGCAGGGAATTGAGCGGCCGCAGATGGAAGCGGACGTAGTGATCGTCGGCGGCGGGCCGGCGGGGATGGCGTGCGCGCTGCGGCTGGCGCAGCTGATCGATGAGCACAATGCTGCGGGGCCGGGCGAGCCTCTGTCGAAGGAAAACATCTACGTGCTGGAGAAGTCGCGCGAGGTGGGGCGGCACTGCTTGTCCGGCGGGCTACTCGATCCGCGTTCGATGAAGGAATTGTTGCCCGGTTTCGAGAAGGAAGCGCCGCTCGATGCCGAAGTCACGAAGGAGTCGGTGTGGTTTCTGACGAAGGGCGGCCAGTACAAAACTCCGATTGTGCCGCCGCCGCTGCGGGATCACGGGAACTACGTCATCTCGCTGAACAAGTTTGCGAAGTGGATGGGGCAGAAGGTGGAAGAAGCCGGGATCACGGTATTCACGGGGTTTGCCGGATCGGAATTGCTGTGGGCGGACGACAGTCGCGACCCCGAGACGGCGTGCGTGAAGGGCGTGCTCACCGACGATAAGGGCGTCGATAAGGAGGGACAGCCGAAGGGGAATTTCGAGCCGGGATACGAATTGCGAGCGAAGGTCACCATTTTGGCGGAGGGAACGCGGGGAAGTCTGGCGAAGGAGCTGATCGGACGGCTGGGACTGGAAGATCCGGAGCACGCGCAGACCTACGGCGTGGGCATCAAGGAGCTGTGGGAGATTCCGGCAGGGCGGGTGGCGAAAGGTGAAGTGGTCTACACGCTCGGCTATCCGCTGACGAGCCGGGAGTACGGGGGAGCCTGGATTTACGGGATCACAGACACGCTGGCGTCAGTGGGATACGTAACGGGGCTGGATTATCAGGATCCGCGGATCGATCCGCATCATGTGTTTCAAAGCTTCAAGGAGCATAAGTTCGCGCGACGGATTCTGGAGGGCGGGAAGATGATCCGCTACGGCGCGAAGAGCCTGCCCTATGGCGGATGGCTGACGATGCCGCGGATTTACGGGAATGGGTGGATGTTGCTGGGCGATTCGGCGAGTTTTTTGAATTCGCAGCGGCTGAAGGGGATTCATCTGGCCATCAAGAGCGGGATGCTGGCGGCGGAAGCAGCGTTTGACGCGTTGCTGTCGGGGAACAGCTCGACCGATACGCTGAGCGAATACAAAACGGCGGTCGACAGGAGCTGGATTCGCGAGGAACTGTGGCCGGTACGGAATTTCCATCAGGGATTCGAGCATGGGCGGCTCGAAGGCTTCGTGAAGGCGGGCATGCAGCAGGTGATGCGGGGCGGGAATCTGGGGCCGGACGCGAAGAATCGTGCGGGCTACGAGCAGATGAGGCGGCTGGATGCGCTGGGTCCGACGCATCAGGACCGTGCAGCGATGGTGGGGAACGCGAAGGGGGATGGCAAGCTGACCTTCGATCGGCTGACGGATGTGTTTCATTCGGGAACGCGGCACGATGAGGATCAGCCGGTGCACCTGGTGGTGCAGGATCTGAATATCTGCAGCGATCGCTGCACGAAGGAATTTGGGAATCCGTGCCAGTATTTTTGCCCAGCGGCGGTGTACGAAATGGTGGAGAGCGCCCAGGAGAACGGCGCAGGCGGCTCGGCGAAGGAGCTGCGGATCAATTTCACCAACTGTGTTCACTGCAAGACGTGCGACATTATGGATCCGTACCAGATCATCACGTGGGTTCCGCCGGAAGGCGGGGGTGGGCCAAATTACGACGGGATGTAAGGGCGGTTAAGAGAAGGCGGTCCGCTTGCGACGGGCAGGATCGTCGTGAGATGGTGAGATACGGACAGCGGATGCAACCGAGCTCCGCTCCGGATCTGATTTCTGGTGCTTCCCTGAGGGGGGTTTCCATCGTTCTCAGCGTTTCCGCTGGGACGCCCGCCGAACTGCAAATTCCAGCGAGCCGGGGCGGGATGCTGCTCCTGGCTGACGCAGGGCTCTCCGGCGAACGGGGGGGCGGAAGTGAGTTTTGCTTGACTCGAAAGATGTTAAGGTGCCCGGCTTGTCATGACGGTAGTGGGCTGCGACGATCGCGGCCGCGCTGGCATGACTTTCCCTATCGTCTGGTAGGCATGAAGGCCTATCGATGCCTGATGTGCGACGCGCGCTTCTACGCCTGGAAGCATCCATCGGCGATGCGTGTTAAGCAGGCTCCTGGCACGGAATAAGGCTGACGGGTACACCGTGCATCCAATAGAGTAGAAGCTCATGGCGACTGTGCTTGACTCCATCCAGAGCGCCGCAGCAGGTAAGACCGAGCGGCTGATCGACCGGCACGGGCGGACGATCACCGATCTGCGGATTTCCGTCACGGATCGCTGCAATTACAAATGCGTCTATTGCCGGACGGGCAACGAAGGCGCGGCGTATGCGGATCTGCCGATCGAGGATTACCTGCGCATGGCGCGGGTTTTTGTGGGGCTGGGCATCGAGAAGATTCGGCTGACGGGCGGCGAGCCGCTGTTGCGCCGCGGATTGACGGATCTGGTGAGGCAGCTAAGCCGGCTTCGGACGCTGGATGGACCTGCGCCGGATCTGGCGCTGACCACCAATGGGCATCTGCTGGAGGAGATGGCGGAGCCGCTGCGCGAGGCGGGCCTGAACCGCATTACGGTGAGCATGGACGCCGTCGATGCGGAACGATTTGCGCGGATCACGCGAGTGCCGGGCAGCTACGAGCGAGTGCTGAAGGGGGTTCGGGCGGCGAAGCGCGCGGGCCTTGCGCCGGTGAAGGTGAACTGCGTGCTGCTGCGCGGTTTCAACGAGGATCAGATTGTGCCCTTCGCGCAGTTCTCGCGCGAAGAGGGCGTGATTGTGCGGTTCATTGAGTTCATGCCGCTCGAAGAGGGCCGGCTGTGGACGCCGGAATCGGTGGTGCCGCTGAAGGAGATTGTGGAGGCGCTCGGGAGCTTTCGGCCGATCGTGCGGATGGCGCCGAACGCGGCGAGCGAAACGGCGGTGCGGTACACCTTCGACGACGGCGTGGGAGAAATTGGAATCATCGCGCCCGTTACCCAGGCTTTCTGCGGACACTGCAGCCGGGTGCGGCTGACGTCGGACGGGAAGATTCGGACCTGTCTGTTTTCGCAAAGCGATCACGACCTGTATGGCGTGATGCAGCGCGGAGGCAGCGATGAGGACATGGAGCGGTTCATCCGGCGGACGATCGAGCAGAAGGAAGCGCGGCATCACATTGGCGAGCCGGGGTTCCTGAAGCCTTCACGCAGCATGGTGCACATCGGGGGCTGAGGTCAGTGATCAGTAATCAGTGATCAGTGATCGGAAACCGTTCAGCGTTCAGAAAATCCACCTCGCCAGTACCGGGCAGGATGCCCCCCTCCCTATAATGGACGGCGAACCATGCTATCCAGGAAAAGTCGCTCCATTCGCAAAGCCCCATTTGGTTTCTTTCGCTTTGTTGTGCCGGGAATTGTGTTCCTGGGCGCCTTGACCGGGCTGACGGCGCGCCCTGCTGCGGAAAATCAAAGCACCACGGAAGCCGCGCGGCTGAATGGAATCGGCGTGGCGCTGATGAACCAGCAGCTGACGGAGAAGGCGGCGGCGAAGTTCGAGGAGGCGCACGCGGCCGATCCGAAGTCGGCGATTCCGATGCTGAACGAGGGGATTGCGTTGCTGTATCTGCAGAAGCTGCCGGAGGCGGAGCAGGCGCTGCGGCAAGCGGCAACGATGGCGCCGGACAATCCGCGGACCTGGTACAACCTGGGGCTGACGGAGATGGATGAGGCGAATCCGAAGGGCGCGATCGAAGATATGCGGAAGGTGCTGACGATCGATCCGAACGACGCGGATGCGCACTATTTCGTGGGATCGCTGGACGTGACGCTCGGCGACAGCAACGGGGCGATTGGCGAGTTTGAGACAGCGCTGAAGCTGCAGCCGCGGCATGCATCGGCGGAGTTTGGGCTGGCGCGGGCGCTGCAGCGCGCGGGGCGGACGGATGAAGCGCACGAGCACCTGAAGATTTTCCAGCACTACACGCAGGCGAAGATCGCGGCGCCGCTGAGCGTGGCGTATGGCGAGCGTGGGCACTACTCGACGATGGAGGAGATGGCTCTGCCGCTGGCGCCGGTGGGGGCGATGATTCCGGTGCGGTTTGAGGCGAGGGAACTGCCGGGTGAGAACCGGGAGCCTGCAGGCGGGGCGATCCACGGGGATCTGCTGCATGAGCCACGGCTGGGCGAAGCTGGCGCGTGCGTCATCGATCTGGAGGGTCCTGGGTCGCAGGACCTGGTGGTGATGAGCGGGAGCGAGCACGCAATCCATGCATATCGGAATCTGAGGAATGGCTCGTATGAGGAGCTGCCGGTGAAACAGACGGGGCTCGATGCGAAAGGTCCAGGTGTCGCGTGCGCGGTGGGGGATTTTGATAACGACGGATTGCCGGACTTGGCGGTGGCGCTTAGTGATGGGGTTGTGCTGTATCGGAACCTGGGCGCTGGGAAGTTCGAGGATGTGACGGCGCGGGTGGGGATCGTGCAGATGAATCGGCCAAACGGGCTGACATTCGTGGATTTCGATCACGACGGAGACCTGGACCTGTTCGTGACGGGGTCGCCGGTAGCTGGGAAGGGCGGTCCCAATGTGATGTGGCGGAACAACGGGAACTCGACGTTCACGGAGTGGACGGGGCCGACGGGACTCGCCGGGCAGGGCAGCACGACGCAGGCGATTTTGTCGGACATCAATAACGATCGCGCGGTCGACCTGGTGGTGACGGGGGACAAAGGCGCGCCGACGGTTTATCTGAACCAGCGCGAGGGTGCGTTCAAGCCGATGCCTCTGTACGAGGACTCTAGTCTTCCGCCGACGCGAGGGGTTGCCGTTTTCGATTTCGACAAAGACGGATGGATGGATGTTGCGGTGACGCATGCGGGCGCGCCGGGATTGACGCTGTGGCGGAACGTCGAAGGAAAACGTTTTGAGCGCGTGGCGCTGCCGCTTCCGCCAGGAGTGACGGGCGGGTGGGGTGTAACGCCGATTGATTTCGATAACGATGGATGGATCGATCTGGCGGCGATTCTGGAAGTTGGCGGGCGCAATGAGCTGCATGTGTTTCGGAACCTGGGCGCGAAGGGATTTGAAGACGTGAGCGCCGCACTGGGGCTGGACAAGATTGAGTTGCATGAGCCGCGGTCGGTGATTGCGGCGGACGTGGATGGCGATGGCGCGGCGGATTTGATCGTGACGCGAATGAGCGGAGCGCCGGTGGTGCTGCGTAACGCTGGCGGGAACAAGAATCATTCGCTGCGCATCGCGCTGGCGGGGTTGGCGGACAACAAGACGGCGATCGGAACAAAGGTGGAAGTCTTCGCGGGCGGGCAATGGCAGAAGTTCGAGGTTGCGGGCGGATCGGGGTACTTTAGCCAGGGTTCCACGGAGATTGTGGCCGGGCTGGGGCAGACGGAGCGTGTGGATGTGGTGCGGCTGCTGTGGCCGACGGGGGTTCCGCAGGACGAGATCGATATTGATGCGGGTAAATTGCCCCATGGGGAGCTGGCGCTGAAGGAGCTGGACCGGCGGGGGAGCTCGTGTCCGACGCTGTTTGCGTGGGATGGAAAGCAGTACCAGTTCGTGTCGGACGTGATTGGCGCGGCGGTGGTGGGGCACTGGGTTTCGCCGGCGGCGACGAACCAGAACGATCCCGACGAGTGGATCAAGGTGGATGGGGACAAGCTGCAGGCGCGCAATGGACTATTGAGCCTGCGGTTTGGCGAGCCGATGGAAGAGGTCAACTACATTGACCAACTGCGGCTCGTGGCGGTCGATCATCCGGCGGGGACGGAGGTTTATCCCGATGAGCGATTTTTGAGCGAGCCGCCGTTTGCGTCGGGCAAGACGGTTGTAGTGTCAACGCCGCGTCCGGTGGCGGGAGCCTGGGACGATCGCGGCAACGATGTGCGGGAGCTGCTGGCGAAGCGGGATCATCGGTACGTGCGGGACTTTACGAATTTGAGCTATGCGGGTTTTGCCAACCTGCACACGCTGACGCTCGATGTGGGGGCGTGGTCGCCGCAGGGGCCGCTGCGGCTGCTGCTCGATGGGTATATCGAATACTTCAGCGCCAGCTCGATGTATGCGGCGTGGCAGGCGGGGTTGCAGCCGATTCCGCCNNCTGCCGCGGACCATTGTCGTGGATCTGACGGGCAAGCTGCCGGCGGGAGCGCGGAAGATTCGGATCACGACGAATCTGCAGATTTACTGGGACCGAGTGCGGGTGGACAACGGGCCGGAGGTTGCGTCCAAATTGCATGAGACCGAGGTTCCGCTGGCGATGGCGCACCTGGCCTTCCGTGGGTATCCGAAGCAGATCGAGGGTGCGACGCCGGGCGATCTGACGTATGACTACCAGCGCATCAGCGAAACCGGGCCGTTCCTGTGGGCGCGCGGCGTGTACACGCGCTATGGCGATGTGACGCCGCTGCTGAAGANNATGCCGTTCCATGGGATGAGCCGGTATCCGTATCCGGCGAGCGAGCACTATCCGGAGACGCCGGGCGCGGATCGGTACTGGCTGGAGTGGAACGACCGGTTCGAATCGGGGAATCGCGTGCAGAAGTGGGATTTCGATTACAAGCCGGCGGCGGAGAAGCCTATTCAGTAGTCAGTGATCAGTGATCCGGAGATCGGAGCTGCGAACCCGGTAGAACTCCAGGGCAGCCGCACACGCTTAGCCCTCTTTGTAGCTGCGCTGGTAGGTCTGGGTGATGCGATCGTGCCAGCCGAGCGCATCCTCATCGAAAACGGCCCAGAGAAAGCCAAGGCCCAGCGGCAGCGCGGAGAGCAGCAGGGCGGCGATGCGGCCGCGCAGGATGGACCGGCTGGGATTCTCGTCATTAAAGGTGCAGAGGGCGATTTTGGCGTAGCGCATGCCGGGGGTCGCGTCGGTGAGGCTGAAAAAGAGCAGCTGGTAAATCAGCCACATCACAAACAGCGTCACGCCGGCGACGATGAGGGCGATACGGCCGGCGGGCAGGGTCGTGGAGCAGATGGCGAAAACCAGCGCAAAGAGGAGAAACGCGGAGAGGGTGAACGCGCAGTCGACGAGAGCGGCCAGGGCGCGATCTTCCAGAGAGGCGACGTGCAGGCGAGGACCGTCGGGGAGAGACGAAGACTGTTTTGAGTCGCGCATGGGGGTACTCGTGTCCAGATGGATGGAGCGCCATTCGGGCGGAGTTTCCGCGGAGGCGTAGGGCTCCGGAAGGGCGTCTTCGGAAATCCGGAGCTCGTCGTCTCCCGCTGGTGAGTGTGACACGGGTGGTTCCGCCTCGGCAAACGCCGGCGACTTCGGACTCGCGATGCCAGCTACTGCCGCGTCGAGGTCGTCGCGCAGGGGTCCTTCGGCCAGGCGAGGCCGTGCTTTCTGGGGCGCGATCAGTTCGCGGGGACGCGTGATGACGCTGGCGGGCAACGGCTGTGCGGGTTCGACGAGGGCTGCTTCCAAAGGGTCGATGAAATCCAGGTCATCGGTGACTGGAGGCGTTGCCGCAGCTTCGGCGCGAGCCTGCGCGGGGGTGGAGCGCGGCGCGGGAAGGGAATCGCTGGCGACGGAATAGCGGAGAAGACCTGGCTGGTACGGTTCCTGGACGGGGTCGGCGAGCATGGGCTCGGATTGTGCCGGAGCGCTCGCGATGAGGGGCTGACCTGGCTCGGCGTCGCCTGCGGGGGATGCTGCAGCAATCGTCGAATCGACGGCAGTTTTCGCCGCCGCAGCCTGGGCTTCGAGCATTTCCCGGTAGGAAGGAAGGCGTGCGTATCGTTCCGCGACGCGCGCGGCCACCGAGGCCGGTGAAAGGAGATCCTCCATCCCGGGCAGCGCGGGCTGATTGGTGGGCACGCGGCTGGTTCGACTGCGATGGGCGCGCACCCGGGCGGTGACTTCGCTTTTCCAGACGGAGGTCGCGGTTGCGAAATTTGCTCCTGCCGAGGCCGGTGGACCGGGCGGGGGTGACGGCGGATTGGAAGTAGAACCGTTCAATTCATCCTCTACGAACATTCTGCCCGCATCCGCGGCGAAACTATGCCAGCGGAAGCGCGTCTGTGTGCTTATCGAGGCAGAACCCGGGATCGGAAAAGAAGGTGTCGAACCAGACCGGCGAGGACGCCGCGCGCCGGACCATCGGCATTCCTTTGTTATGCTGGAGTTGCCGCGCGCAATGAGAACCCGCCTGCTTTGGTGTATCACGCTGTATCTGCTGTTGCATCCGCGGCTTTGGGCGCAGACAGTAACCACACAGCTTCCCCCTCCGCAATCGAACCCAGCAACGACGGCTGCGCCAGCCAGCATCGACAATCTGCCCGACGATCCCAGCCTGCAAAGCAGCCTGCCTGAAGCGCGCGTCGTGCCGCAGACGCCGCAGGGTGTGCCCGTGAAGCTCGTTTACAACAATCAGAAGCGCGAGTCGCTGCCGCACGGGAACCTCTACACGCTGGACGGCGATGTGGTGATTTACTACCGCAACTACATCGTGCATGCGGACCAGGCGACGTACAACGACGGAACCAGCGAGATTGACGCGCGCGGGCACATGATGATCGACGGCGGTCCCGACGATGAGCATTTCCTGGCGGATCACGGCACGATCAATGCGGATGCGGATACGGGCGATTTTTTCGATGTGGAAGGCACGCTCGGGGTGGAGCGCAATCCGCGCGGACGAATGGTTTTCACGTCGCCCAATCCATTTGCCTTGACGGGACGCGAAGTGCTGCAGCTGGGGCAGGGGAAATACAGAGTCATCCACGGCACGATGACATCCTGCCGGCTGCCAAAGCCGGACTGGCGGATTCTGTCGCAGACCATCGAGCTGAACAATGGAGTGGCGAAGACGAGCAACGGGCTCTTTGAAATGTTTGGAGTGCCTTTGTTTTATCTGCCGTTTGTGACGCATCCGGTGAACGAACAGCGGGAGTCAGGCATTCTGTTGCCCTATTTCGGCAACAACACGACGAAGGGAATGGTGGTCGGGGAGGGTTTCTACCTGACGCTGGGACGCAGCGCCGACCTGACCATGGCGACGCAATACTGGTCGAAGCGCGGGTTCGCCCCGAATGGGATATTCCGTTACCGGGGGCTGGGCGAGAACTTCGCGAACGTCCATTTCCACAGTTTGCTGGATCATGGCCTTCTGGAGCCGGACGGAACGCGTGTGAATCAGGGCGGCGTCGATCTTGCCGGAGATGGCCGCTACGATTTTTCACCGCACACAACGGGGATCGTCGACGCGGAATTCCTGAGTTCTTATGTGTACCGGCTGGTGTTCGAGGAGGATTACGCGATCGCGATCAACTCCGAGGTGAAGTCGCAGATGTTCGTGACGCATGAGGATCACAACATCTGGGAGAGCCTGCGCGTGAACCGGTATCAGGATTTTCAGAGCTCGTCAGTGCCAGCCGATGAAGTGAGGATTCTGCATCTGCCGGAGATCGACGTGGAGGCGGCAGACCGGCGGCTGGGCGGGGTCATGAGTCCTTCTCCGGTGATGTGGGGCCTGAGCGGATCGGCGGGGGCGCTGTCGCGCTACGACTTTCCGAGCTTCCGGACGTCGGCGGAGGTGCCGCGGGTGGATTTCTATCCGCGATTGTCAATGCCGCTGCACTTCGACGGGTGGACCTTTCGGCCGGAGGCGGCCGTGCGCGCGACGTGGTACGGAAAGAGCCAGTTCCCGGCGGGCCTTGAACAGATTCCCGTGGTGCGCGGCGCAGGCACGTCGCGCACCGATGTGGAGACGGGGTTCGATTTTCGTCCGCCGGCGCTGGAGCGGGATTTCTCCGCGCCCTGGCTGGAGCATCTGGTGGGCGGCGATTTGCGCCACACGATTGAGCCGGATGTGAGTTACCGCTACGTGACGGGGATCAATAATTTCCAGCAGATTCTTCGTTTCGACGAGACCGATGTGGCCAGCAATACGAACGAGCTCGAGTACGGATTGACGCAGCGGTTGTTTTTGCGGAATTTCCCTGCCCATCCATGCATGGGGGATGAGGCGCTATCACCCCAGCCCGCCAACACCGGGCGCGCTGGGGACCCCGCGCTCTCACCCCAGCCCGCCAACACCGGGCGCGCCGGGGACCCCGCGCTCTCACCCCAGCCCGCCAACACCGGGCGCGCCGGGGACCCCGCGCTCGGGCCGAATACGATGTGCGGCGGCGGGACGCGCGACTGGATCACGTGGCGGGTGGCGCAGAAATACTATTTCGAGCCGGATTTCGATCACGCGATCACGCGGGGTACGCCGAATCCCCTCGAGACGACCCTTGATTTTACGGGCATCGATTTCCTGACCGAGGCGCGGCACAACACGCCGGTCATTTCCCGGTTGCGGATGCGAACCTCAACCGCGACCGATGTGGAGTGGGATCTGGATTACGACGCGAAGGAGGGGAAGATCACCTCCAGCAATATATTTGCGGCGTATCAGCATGGGTTTTACCGTTTCCAGTTCGGCGATTCGTATGTGAACGTGCCGCTGGGGACGACGCCGCTCAGCACGCTGCCGTCGCCGCCGTCTTCGCCGAACGCGCCGAATCCGTACAACCAGATTCACATGTCGGCGGTCTATGGAGCGGCGAGCAAGCTGGGTCCGAGCTTCGGGCTGAATGCGGCCTACGATCTGATTCACCAGCAGCTGCAGTACGGAGCGGCTCAGGCGCAGTACAACCTGAACTGTTGCGGGATCACGTTTCAATACCGGCGCTTCTCACTGGGATCGATTCGCGACGACTCGGAATATGTGGGCAGCATCAACTTCGCCGGATTTACGAATGTGGGCGATCTTCCGCACCGGATCAGTTTGTTCTGACGGAGCAGCGAGCCCAGATTCAACTCTGCACAAAGGCCGGTATAGGGAGCCGCGACGTCGATGGGTCGGCGCGCGGGGCGAACTGCGATAATAAGAGAGCAACTCGGTGGCGACAGCATTTCGGGCGAAGAGGGCGGTTTTCTTGTTGAGGAAGGTTTTTCTTACGGGCTGCGTGCTGGCGATCGCAGCGGCCATTTGTGGGGCGCAGCAAACTCCCGCGAACACCCAGGCGCCGGCGGCAGCCACCACTCCGGCTGCTGTGGCAGCTGCCGCTCCGGCAGATCCGGCTTCCGGCGTGGTACCGGCGCTGGAGCGCAAGATCGAAGTGATGATCCGGGCGGAACTCGCTGTGCCGCCTCAGTATGAGATCGCCATTGGTCCGCGACAGAAGAGCGATGTGAATGGATATGACACCATCGCGGTGACATTTTTGCTGCCCAGCCAGCCGAATCGGAAGCAGACGGTGGATTTCCTGCTGTCGAAGGACTCGAGCACGCTGGCGCGGCTCTCGAAGTGGGATATTGGACCGGATCCGGCGGGCATGCTGCCAACCAGCGGACGTCCGATGCGTGGAGATCCGGATGCGAAGGTGATGATCGTCAACTTCGACGATCTGGAGTGCCCCTACTGCGCGCAGATGAACGCCGAGTTCTTTCCGGCAACGCTGGATCGTTACAAAGGTCTGGTCAAGTTCGTCTATATGGACTATCCGCTGGTGGAGATTCATCCCTGGGCGATGCATGCGGCGGTGAATGCGAACTGTCTTGCGGCGCAGAACGGGACGGCGTACTGGAATTACGTCGATTATCTGCACACGCACGGGCCGGACGTGAACGGGCCGGATCGCGACCTGGCGAAGTCGACGGCGATGCTGGACAAGCTGGCCAATCAGGAAGGCGCGCGGGACAATCTGGATGCAGCGAAGCTGGGCGCGTGCCTGGCGAAGCAGGATGACACGAAAATCGTGGCGGAGATGAAAGCCGGAGATAAGGCCGGGGTTAATGCGACGCCGACATTTTTTGTCAGCGGAGAGCGCTGGGCGGGTGAGCTGGAAGAGCATCAGGTGTGGATCATGATCGATCGGGCCCTGAAGGAGCAGGGGATTGCACCGCCGGCTCCCGAACCGCCAGCGGCGACTCCGCAGCCTGCGGCGAAGCCCGGGAAATGAACTATGCAGGGCGCGGGGGCCGCATTTATTCTGAAACGTCAGCGCCGCTCCCCGATTTACGGCGTCGCAGCAGGGAGAACTGTTTGACCTCTCAATCGGATTCATCCAGCGCACGGGGCGCTGATTTCCTCAGTCGCAAATTCGGGCTCGCAGGGCTGGCCGTGGGGCTGGCCCTCTGCGCGGGCTGCCAGAAGGCGCACGACGCGAACACTGTGGCGACGGTGAACGGCAAGGCCATCCAGCGCTCCGAAGTGGAGACGATTTTCCAGAACAACCTGGGCGAGTCGCATCAGACGCCGTCGAAAGTGCAGGCGCAGATCATGCGCCTGAATATTGTGCGCCAGCTGATCGATGAAGAAATCGTGATGCAGCGCGCCGGCAAGCAGAACCTGGTGGCGACCGATGAGGAAGTTGCGGACCGGCTGAACGAGATCAAGGCGCCGTTCACCCAGGAGGAATTCCAGAAGCGGCTGGACTCGCAGCATCTGACCCTGGATGACCTGAAGCGCGAGATCCGGAGGAATCGCACGGAAGAGAAGCTGTTTAACAAGGAGATCACCTCGAGGATCAACATCACCGATGCGGACATTGCCAGCTTCTACAACGAGCACAAGGCGGACTTCAATCTGATCGAGCCGACATATCATCTGGCGCAGATTATCGTGACCGCGACGCCGATGCCGCCGCAGCAGGTGGGCAATCTGCAGAACAGCAAGGCGATGAACGAGGCGGACGCCAGGCGCAAGATCGAGATGCTGCACAATCGCCTGGAAAGCGGCGAGGACTTTGGGGCCCTGGCGATGAATTTCTCCGAGAATCCGAACACGGCGGGCAATGGCGGGGATATGGGAATCGTGACGGAGTCACAGCTGCGCAGCGACCCCGATGTTTACGCGGCGATATCGAAGCTGAAATTAGGACAAATCACGGACATTTTGCCGGTTTATGGCGCGCCAAATTCCAAACAGGCGGTGGGCTACGCGATCTATAAGCTGATCGACCGCGAGGTGGCGGGACAGCGCCAGCTCAACGATCCGCGGGTGCAGCAGGCGATCCGCCAGCAACTGCGCGACAGCCGGGAACAGCTGCTCAAGAATGCGTTTCTCGAAATGCTGCGCGATCAGGCGCGGGTCGAGAACTACTACGCCGAAGAGGTCTTCCGGGACGGGGCGCAGTAGAGCAGTTATCAGAGAACAGTGATCAGAGAACAGGGGTCGGATCTCAGTACTGGAAGCTATTTGGCGAATGGCCGTCCGGGAATCCTGCCCTTCCCTTCTTTAATGGTGTGCAGCTGGCCGGCGGCGAGCCCGGCGTACGATTCCTTCGCTCCGCTCGGCCAATAGATCTCAATGTCGGCGGTGGTGGCGGCGCCGAGGCCGAAGTGCAGGCGGGGATCGTTGACGGAGAGATAGCTGATCTGGCTGGTGACCGCCTGCGCCTGGACTTTGCCGCCATAATGGGCAAGCACGCGCGCGCCGATGGCGCTGCGGTTGCTCTTCGTGCCCTCCAGGCGGATTTTGACCCAGTGATTATCGGGTGGCGCATCATTGCGTAACAGTGACGGTGGCTCATTGCGGTTCATGATGAGCACATCCATGTCGCCGTCGTTGTCGAAGTCGCCGAACGCGGCGCCGCGGGATGAGTGCCGGGCGGAGATGGCGAGTCCAGCTTCGTCGCCGATTTCCTTAAATGTGCCGTCGCCCTGATTGCGAAACAGGATCCGGGGAGTGCGGCGCGGGAAGCGAGTGGGGAAGACACTCTCCAGCTCCGGATAGACGGTGCCGCTGACGATGAGGATGTCGGGGTAACCGTCATTGTCGAAGTCGACCAAATCGGTTCCCCAGCAGATATAGCGGCGCTCGACGGCCAGACCGGCAACCACCGAAACATCGTCGAAATTACCCTTGCCGTCGTTGCGGTAAAGCCCCGTGGACTGGTTGTAAAAGTGAGTGCGAACGATGTCGAGATGGCCGTCGAGAGTGGAGTCGCCGACACCGACGCCCATGCCGCTCATGCGCTGTCCATCGGAGGAGACGGCGATGCCGCGCAGCAGAGCTTCCTCGCGGAANNACGTCGAGCGCGACCGCGGTGAGGCCGTAAGAACCGGTGAGGGCGCCGATGCCGGATTCTTTGGAGACATCGGTGAAGGTGCCGTCGCCGTTGTTGCGGAAAAGATACTGCTTCAGCGGAGGCATGCCCATGGGGCCACAGTTGACAGGCAGGCCCTCGTAATTGCAGTTGGGAATCTGCATCGAAGGCTTCGGGCCATGGACCAGGTCGACGTCGAGGTAATTGGCGACGAACAGGTCGAGCAGGCCGTTGCGATTGCGCTCGATGAACGTGCATCCGGAGGCGTAGCGAATGCCTGGCTGCAGGAGCCCGGCCTTTTCTGTCACGTCGGTGAAGGTGCCGTTGCCGTTGTTACGGTAGAGGCGATTCTGGCCGTAGCAGGTGACGAAGAGGTCGTCGAAGCCATCGTTGTTGTAATCGCCGACGCAGACACCCATGGCCCAGCCCGCCTCGCCGAGGCCGGCTTTCTTGGTGACGTCGGTGAAGGTGCCGTCGCGGTTGTTCTTGTAGAGTCGATTGCTGGCCCCGGCAGGAACGCCGTCCAGGCGGCGACCGGTGAGCAGGAAAATATCCATCCATCCATCGTTGTCGTAGTCGATGAAGGCGCAGCCGGCGCCCATGACTTCGAGGATGTAGGCGGACTTTTCGTCCTCCCCGTAGAAGGTGGGGTGGGTGAGTCCGGCGGCGGAGCCCACGTCAACGAAGCGCGAAAAAGGCGCGGCGGATGCAGGTGCGGCGCACATGCCGCGGGGCAGGAGCGCAGGGGCAAGAGCGGCTGGCAGGGTGCGGAGCAGGCGTCGTCTCGTCCAGGAGCTCATCATTGGGTCGCGAATTGGGTGGATGTTCTCAGTTGTGCGGTTGCTGGCTCTGCGCGGCAGCCAGATCGTGGCTGAGCTGCTGTGCTTCGCTGTTCTGTGGATCGAGACGGAGAGCGCTGGCGACCGCCTGCTCGGCTTCGGGGAACCTGGATTCCATGCCCAGCGTGGCGGCAAGGCTGATCCAGGCCTGCGTGAATGCGGGAGCGGAGGCGACGGCCTGGCGGAAGTGCGATTCAGCGGAAGTGTAATCGCCGCGACGCGATTCAAGATAGCCAAGCTGGTTTTGCGCGAGCGCGATCGTGGGATCGATGGCAACAACTTTTTCAAGCACCGACTGCTCGCCGTCGGTATCGCCCGCCTGATCGAGGGTGGTCGCCAGGCGGTAGCCGATCAGCGCGTTTTGAGGAGCGGCGGCAAAGGCCTCCTTATATAAGTCGACGCCGTGTTGTGTGTCTCCTTTGGCAAGCGCCTGCGCCGCCTCCGCGGCTTTACTCACGGCCAGCGTAGTGCTGTCTTTGTCTTTCACCGCCTGCTGGTAGCGCAGCATTTCCTGCTTTGCTTCATCGGTCTGGCCGAGCGCGCGGAGAACGCTGGCCAGCTCGAAGTGGGTCTCGGGCTCACTGTTGCCCAGCTCGAGGGCCTTCTCCAGATGGGCCTTTGCATCCGCGGGGTCGTGCAGGCGCGACAGGGCGATGCCGAGATTGGCTTCGACGCTCTGCTGGCCGGGATGAATGGCAAGCGCCTCGGTGAGGTGATCGCGCGCGGCGGCGAAATCACCGGCCTGGCGCTCCATGACTCCGTTGAGGTAGAGGGTGTCGTACGCATGCGGAGCTTCGGCGAGAAGCTTGTCTCCAACCGGCTTCGCAGGGTCCCAGTCGCCGTTGAGCACGAGAGTGCGCAGGTACGAAGTTTGGGCGCTGACGTCGTCGGGATGGGCCTGGTAAGTCTTCTGTGCGAGGTGCTCCGCGTCGAGGGTGCGGGAAACTTTGATGTAGAGCGCGACCAGCGCATTAGAGAGCCGAATGGAGTCCGGCGAGGACTCCATTGCTTGCGCGATCGCATTGACCGCAACTTCCAATTGGCCTTCCCGTGAATAGGCGACGGCGAGATCAATGGCGAGATCTTCGTCCAGCGTTGCGTTGTGGAGGAAAGCGATTTCGTCTGCGAAATCCTCCCTCGCGAGCAACGCCTGGCTGAGGCCATGGAGGGCCATGCTGGAAGCGGGATCGATGCCAAGAGCGGCGCGCCATTCGGCTTCGGCCTCCTCGGGTTCGGTGAGCCGGGTGAAGATTGAAGCCAGGACGAGATGCGGCTTGAGGACGGTGGGGTCGGTGTGGATGGAACGCTGGAGCGGTGCGACTGCGTCTTTGAAATCCTGTGACTCGTACAGGCTGAGGCCGAGGAGGTAATCGATTTGGGCGGAGTTGGGATCGAGGCGGAGACCTGAGCGAAAAGCCTGTTGCGCGCACGCGAACTGCTTGCGGTCGCCGAACCAGTTGCCGAGCTCGATCCAGGTTTGCGCGTCAGGATGAGCCCGCAGCCGGCGGGCGATGGCGGGCGGTTTCGTACAGGGCGCGGAAGCGGGCGAGCAGAGGCCGTCGCGGATCGTCCATGCCAGAAAGCCGATGAGCAGCAGGATTAATGTTCGCCGGCTGAAAGGGGTGCGGCGAGCCGGAGAGAGATTGCGGGAGGCAAACATCGCGCGAGGGATTTTCGAGGATCTCCAGAAGCAACGATACTCAACCGAAAGGCGCAGGGGCAAGGGGATTAGTTGGGGAACGATTCGCCTGCCTTCACGATGCGAATCTGGTGATCGGTGAAATGGAGATAGCCGCCAGGCAGCGTCACCTTCGGCATGTGGCAGCTCACGCAGTTCGCAGTTGCGGTGGGACAGGTCTTAGCTTTGTCCGTGCTCCCACCCCGCGCGCCAACGACAGGCGCGGCGGGGACCCCGGTGCTCGAGGGGGGCGCGGACGCGGCATGGCAGGCGAGGCATTTGGAATCGTAAGAAGCGTCGTTGCGGATGAGATCCTTGTGAGGATTGTGGCACGCAATGCAGCTGATGCGCGGGTCGGTGCCGTTGAAGCAGCGGCTGTTGGCGAGACGGTAGGGCTGAAAGCGCACGTCGGGCAGTCCGCGCCAGCCGTTGCGCACAACCGTTTCCCATGAGCGATGACACTGGCCGCAGAAGTTGGAGAGCGATTCCGAGGTCAGGTCCTGCAGGCGAGGCGGAGTCGTGCTGAAGTCGCCGACCGCCGCGTCCTCCGCGTGGTCCAGCGCGCCCTCGTGACAATGCGCGCAGGTGACGCCCGGATGGATGGTGTTCAACGTGAGCTTGTGTGAGGTGATGGCATTGCTGGCGTGGCAACCGAAGCAGAGCTTCGTGTCCATGGTGGTGAGCTCACGGCCCATAGCTTCCTGCAGCGTTTGCGGAGTCAGGCGCTCATCGCCGGTGGTGATGCCGAGTCCGTTGGCCGAAGGATAGAAGCTGACGATGCTCTCGTAGAACTTGCCGTCCAGCTCGAAGACCCATGTCTGCGCCTGGGCGCCGAAGCTCCAGTGAATGGGCATGGAAATGGTGCTGCCGCCGTCGGTGACTTTGTAGACGCTCTGGCCGTTGTGGGTTTCGACGGTCCAGGTGTAAGTACCCATGTGAAAGCTGAGGAGAGGATGGCCGGCGAGGACAGGGTCGGCGCCCGGCAGCTCCACCGCTTGGGCCATCGGTGTTTCCGGCTGCATTGCCTGGCCGCGATGGCAGCCGCCGCAGCTTGTCCCGCTGGAGTGACTCTGAGCCGGGGCGCTGGCCCAGGCGAATGCGAGCGCAGGAAGAAATGCGCGGCACAGGATTCGCGGAAGTGCTGAGGTGCTATTGCGCAGGCGGCGCCCCCTGTTGGCCCATGGCAGGGGCGGGTTTGCTCGACGTCTGGGTGAGTTGCAGGCAGGCGAGACGCTCGCGGCGAGCATCGTCTTCGCGTCCCGATTCCGAATAGGCGCGCGCCAGCGCGATGTGAATCTCGAGGTTCCGCGGGTCGAGGGCGAGCGCGTTTTCGAGGGTCGTCGTTGCGGACGTTACGTCGCCCGTCTCGAGCAGAGCGCGCCCCAGAGAAAGCTGCGCCATGGGCAGCGTGGGCGCTTCTTCGGCAGCCTTCTTCGCTTCGGGGAGAGCTTCACCAGGGCTGTTTTCCATCAGGAGTGCCCACGCGAGCATGGTGTGGTCCACGGCGTTGGCGGGATCGACTGCCAGCTCGCTCCGGAATTCCGCGACTGCGGCGTCCTGGTCGGTGGGATAGAGGAGGTAGCCCCAGGTGTAATAAACATTGGCGGCTGCGGGATAGCGCTGGAAGAAGGTCTGGAAGGCCAGGGCAGCGGCTTGTTGATCGCCGGAGAGAAGAAGGAAGGTCGCGTTGCCGGCGAGAGCGATCATCTCGCGCCGCGCGGGGTCGGCGTCCTTCGGGAACTGAGGAATGCGCAGCGTCGCGAGTCCGACGGCCACCAGCAGCTCGTCGTTCGAGAGGTGCTGGCGCGCGAAGTAGCCGTAAGCGGTGAGAGCTTCTTCGAATCTCCCCAGCTTCGTCAGCAACTGTCCTTCGTGGTAGCGGAGGATCTGCGTGTTGCGGGAATCGTCCGCGGCTCCCAGGGCGAGGGCGCGCTGCACATCGCCCAGCGACGGCTCATACTGGCCAAGCTCAAATTCGCAGAGGCCGCGGAGAGCCGTTGCGGGCGCGGCATCGGGCACCAGATTGAGGTAGTGGGTGAAGGCGTCTTTGGCCTGAGCGTAATCGTCGGCGCTGTAACGCATCTGGCCGAGGTACCACCAGCCGTCCGGCCATGACGGGTTGAGGCGAAGAGCCTGCCCGTACAGATCGGAAGCGCGCGCAACATCGCCCGCCTGACGAGCGGCGTCTGCATCGGTTCTGAGCTGTTCGAAGGTTGAAGGCTGGGGGGATCGTTGCGCTGCGGCGGTTGCGCCGGCCGAAGCCCCGAGGACCAGAGTGGCGAGGACGATCGCGAAAACGCGTTGACGATTTCGGCTTCGCCGGCCGATGACGGCGCGGGCCACTGACAACACCTCCGGACTGCCCCCTTTTGACGAGATCCGACCGTCAGAATACGCGGTTGTTGCGTGATCGTAGCACATGACGGCAGCGCGTGGCTGGCCGGCTCCAGGGAGCGAAAAGTCCCTGATTTTGAGCGGTTTAGCGGCTGGGTAACGGGGCTAACAGATGGTTTCCCTGCGAGTTAAGAGAGAACTGAGTTTTCCCCTTGACAATCATGTTTGCCGGGGCGTAAAAACTCGGCTCAGCATCGGGCTAAACCGTTTAATCGCAATCTGCGAAGTGACGCGCAGGTGTGGAGTTTAGTTTTGAGTGCTCGAGTAAGGATAAGCCGGGGAAAAATTCGGCATTATAAAAATAACAGCGATTGCAAGATCCATGCACGATTCACAGGAGGCACCACGTATGAATTCCATCAAACGGCTGGCCGCAGTGTGTTCGCACTTGCCAGGCTCGCTGGTTATCCTTTCAGGACTGCTGATTCTGGGGATGGTGATGTTCACCACCGTTCCCAGCCATGCTCAGCAACTGACCGGAACGATAAGCGCGACGGTTTACGATTCGTCCGGCGCGGTCGTACCCGCGGCAACCATTACCCTGAAGAATTCCGAGAGCGGCGACGTTCGGCGCACCGTTTCTGACGGCTCGGGATACTTCACGTTTACGGCGGTGCAGCCGGCGACCTACAGCATTTCGGTCGGCGCCAAGGGCTTCACGACCTGGGAACTGACCGGCATCGTGATCAACCTGGGCGATTCCAAAACCGTGCCGAACATCGCACTGAAGGCAGGCGCCAGCAACACGACGGTTGAAGTCGTGGCTGACAAGAACGTCGAAGTGCCTGTCGATACGCCTGAAATCAGCGACACGATGAACGCGGAGCAGATCGAAGATCTGTCTCTGGAAGGTCGCGACGCCGGTGAATTGCTGAAGATGATGCCGGGCACGGCTCTGGCCAACGGCACAGGCACCGGATCGGGCTTTAACCCAAAGACCACGGGATCGAACAGCGGCCCGGTGGGCGACTACGCCATCAACGGGTTCTCGCCTTACGGCACGATGGCCTACATGCTGGATGGCGCGAACCTGGTGGATCCGGGCAACGCCGGAACCCAGATTGCGAACATCAACACCGACATGGTGCAGGAAGTGAAGACGCTGACCGGCAGCTACGGCGCAGAATACGCCTATGGCCCGGTGATCTTTGAAGCGTTCAGCAAGTCGGGCGGCAAGAACTTCCACGGTGAAGGCTACACGTACGCCCGCAACTCTTCGCTGAACTCCTGGGAGTCGTACACCAAGCAGTCGTATCTTTCCAGCATCACCAATTCGACGACCCCGGCGCAGGCCTCAGCTCTGGCCGCGGCGGATTTCCCGTACGAATACTTCTACTACATCGGCGGGAACGTGGGCGGTCCGGTGATCTTCCCGCATTTCAACCGGAACCACGACAAGCTGTTCTTCTGGGGTGGCTATGAGTACATGATCCAGCACCCTAACAACCCGCTTCAGGATTACAACGAGCCGACCCAGGATCAGCAGAACGGTATTTTCGACGCGGCGGCGAACCCGTCTTCCAATAACGGCAACTACAGCTACGCTTACATGCTGCCCTGCCAGACGTGCAGCGGCCTGGCGGCGGACGCCAACTGGACGAAGGACTCCAGCGGCAACATCCACATCCCGACCACTGATTTCGATCAGAACATCACGGGCGTGCTGAAGCTGTATCCGCTTCCGAACGTGACCCCGAATGCCGGCAACGGCTGGAGCAACTACGCTTATGCTCCGAGCATTCCACAGAATCGGTGGGAAGCGACGGGCAAGCTGGACTACGCCATCACCGAAAACACAAAACTGAGCGGAACCTACGCATACCAGAACGAAGTCGATCAGCACCCGATCACCATCTGGTGGGCGCCGCCAAACACGCTGCCTTATCCGGCGCCGGTGACGGCTGCGACGAACTCGCAGGTCATTCTTGGCAACTTCACGCACCAGTTCGGCGCGACCACCACGAGCGAGACGGTGTTTACGCTGTCGCGCTACATCAACCCCAACAAACTCGGCAACAACGCCGCCAACCGGAGCACGGTGGGAATGAGCGGTGTGTCCGGACTGTTTGGTCACACCTCGACCCAGATGCCGAACATCGTCGGCCCCTGGGAAGGTGCGCTCTCCAACATCGATCAGGAGCCGATGGATGGCCCCTTCGATGGCGGATCGTTTGGCGCGCTGAAGCAGGTACCCCAGTTCTACGAGACGGTCAGCAAGGTGATTGGAACCCACACCGCGAAGGCCGGCTTCTACTGGTCGCAGCCTTACAACAGCCAATCGAGCGGTTGCGACAGCGGCTGCGAGGATCAGGGCCAGTTCAACATGGGATGGCCGGCAAACTACGGCACCAACAACGTGGTTTCGGACTTCGAGTTGGGACGCGTCGCTAACTATGAGCAACAGAGCAGCGTTCCTCTGGACAACTTCCAGATGAACCAGTGGTCGATCTGGGCCCAGGACTCCTGGAAAGCCAACCGACGACTGACTCTGAACCTCGGATTGCGTGCCGATCATGAGGGCCAGTGGTACGGTGAA
Organism: Acidobacterium sp.; assembly: GCA_003152415.1. Taxonomy (GTDB): domain Bacteria; phylum Acidobacteriota; class Terriglobia; order Terriglobales; family Acidobacteriaceae; genus Palsa-343. The sequence continues at coordinate 14,794 of PMAD01000254.1, read as the reverse complement.
CCGGCCGGTCAGCAGGTCTGGGTGCAGTCGAGTTACGTCGACTCGGCGACGGCGCCTGCGAATACCGGTCTGGCGTGGAATGCGATCGACAAGAACGTTCCACTCTCCGGATTCACCTCGCCGTTGTTCTACTACGATCCGCGCGTGGGACTGATCTACGACATCCGCGGCACCGGCAAAACGCTGTTGCGCGCCGGCTACGGGGCGTATCGTTATCAGATATCGGTCAACGAAGCGACGAGCAACAACGTAGGCGACGGCCCGAAGGGCGTCGTCAACTACACAACGCCTAAGGCGTTCCCGGGCTACGCTAACGCCGCCATGGGAGGCACACCGCCGACCTCGGTGAGTGAATCCTCATGGCTGGGCAACGCCTCGATCGGCGCCGATCTGCTGGGCGATGACCGGGTCCCGTTCACCGGGGACTGGAACCTGTCCATCGATCAGGCGGTACCTTGGCAATCGCTGGTGGAAGTCTCCTACGTCGGCAACAAGACGTCCGGCGAGGAATTCAACGGCGGCAACGGGAACATCAACAACCTGAACAATCTCCCGCTGGGAGCGTACTGGCAGAAGGATCCGATCAGCGGAACTTATTGCTCGCCTTCGGCACCCTCCAGTGCGACACCGGGCTGCAACGAGACTGATTTCCGCCCGATGCACAACTATGGCAACATCTACCTTCTAACCCACCAGAGCTACGAGAAGTACAACTCGCTCCAGGCGTCGTGGAGGAAGAACGGAGCACTGCTCAACTTCCAGGCGAACTACACCTTCAGCAAGGTGATGGGCATCTGGGACGGTGATACTTCCAACGGCTTCGGCAACGGGTCGACGGTATGGCCGTACGCCATTGCGCCCAACTACGGGCCACTGGACTACGATCACACCAACATCTTCAACATCTGGTACATCTACAACCTGCCCCGCCCGATCCATGGCAATCGGCTTCTGGCGACGGCGATCAATGACTGGAAGCTCTCCGGCTGGAACCAGTACCAAAGCGGTTCGTACCTCCAGGCGAATCTTCCTAATCTGAACGCAAACTATCCGTCGGCGTCGTCGGGTGGAACGCTCTTCACCATGCCCAATGGTCTGCCTGCGGGCGGCATGAACGCATCCAGCTGGCTGGGTTCGGCTTCGGTGAATAACCTGATGCCGCTGCTCACCTGCAACCCGAATTCCGGAAGGAAATCGGGCTTCTACTACAACGCGAACTGCTTTGCAGCGCCGAGCACGATCGGACAAGAAGGACCGCTGCACTGGCCGTACATGAGGTTGCCGGCCTACTATACGAACGATCTCTCCATCTTCAAGAGTTTCCCGACGAGGGAAAGCCAGAGACTGGAGCTTCGTGTTCAGGGCCAAAACTTCATCAACCATCCGTTGCCGCAGTTCGATCTGAACGGCAGCAACAGCGACGACCAGATCAACTTCGAGCCCAGCGGTGGCTGCACTGCTGCCTGCCTCGGAGCGCCTCCAGTCAACGTTTCCACCAGCGGCAAGCCGTTGTTCACAACCGGACAGCGACTGATGACGTTCTCAGCGAAGTACTACTTCTAAGAGACGGTGGAGTCCTTACCGGAAGGGGTGGCGCGAGCCACCCCTTCTTTATTAACTTTGCAGATGCATGTTCTTCTCTGGATTCCAACGGGCTGCCGCGCTGCTTGTGTGTCTGGCTGCTGCTGCGTTTCTTCTCCTCCACGCCGCCCCCGCCCCGGCTCCCAGTCCTATCCGCTTTGAGCTGAAAAAGATTCCGTTTCAACTGGAGAACGACGAGACGCCGGGAAAGAATGCGCCCGAAAGCATGGCAGGCGGAGTCGCTGTTTTCGATTACAACGGCGATGGCCGGCCGGACATTTTCTTCGTCAACGGCGCCAACATCGCCACGCTGAAGAAGGACGATCCGAAGTATCGCAACCGCCTCTTCCGCAACAACCCCAACGGGACCTTTACGGATGTGACGGACGCCGCCGGGCTCGCCGGATCGGGTTACGACATCGGCATCGCGGTAGGCGATTACAACAACGACGGATGCCCCGACGTCTTTGTCGCCGGCGTGTACCGCAACACCCTGTACCACAACAACTGCAACGGGACCTTCACCGACGTGACGCAGAAGGCGGGTCTGGCGGATTCGAACGACCCGCAGTACGGACCCCTATGGGCGGAAGCCGCCGCGTGGGTCGACGTCAACAACGACGGCCTGCTCGACCTCTTCATCGTCGATTACATGCAGTGGACGTACGGCCCCCAGGCGCTCTGCCACTTCGGCGACATCGCCGATTATTGCCATCCGCGCTATTACAAGGGGCAGCCGAACCGGCTGTTCCTCAACAATGGCGACGGCACGTTTCGCGATGTCTCGAAGGAGTGGGGGATTCGCGATCAGGTCGGCAAAGGGATGGGAGTGGGCATGGCCGACTATGACCTTGACGGCAAACAGGATCTCTTCGTGACCAACGACGCCGAATACAATTTTCTCTTTCACAATCTCGGCAACAAGTTCGAGGAGGTTGCCTTCGACGCCGGCGTCGCGCTGCCCGAGGGCGGGCAGTTCATCTCGGGCATGGGGCTGGATTTTCGCGATTTCAATAACGATGGATACCCGGATATCGCGTTTGTGGCCCTCAACAACCAGACCTTTCCCCTGTTTCAAAACACCGGCAAGGGCGATTTCCGCGAGGTGACGACGCCCAGCGGGTTGCGCGACCTGACCATGAAAATGTCCGGCTTCGGCGCGGCTCTGTATGACTTCGACAATGACGGATGGAAGGATTTGTTTGTCACGCGCGGGCACGTGGAGTCGCAGCCGTTGCCGGGAACGGAGATTGCCCAGTACAACACCGTTTTTCGCAATCCGGGAGCGAGCGGGAAATGGACGGCTCTGACCGAGGAAGCCGGGCTGGATGCGGCTCCGAAGGCACGGCATCGCGGTTGCGCCCTGGGGGATTTCGACGGCGATGGCCGCGTGGACGTGGTGGCGACGGCGCTGTCCGCTCCCGCGGAGATCTGGATGAACCGGAGCGAGCACACCGGTCATTGGCTGGACATCGCTCTTCGCGGCGTCCGCAGCAATCGGGACGGGATCGGCGCGCGCATCAAGGTGGTCAGCGCGACGGTCGGCGCCCAATACAACCACATGACCACCAGCGTGTGCTATGCCTCCTCGAGCGATGGGCCCGTGCACTTTGGATTGGGACCCGACGCGAAGGCGGAGACGGTGGAAATCCATTGGCCCTCGGGCGCCGTGCAGACACTGAACAACGTCCAGGCCGATCAGGTGTTGAAGGTGACTGAGCCGGGTGCGGCCAGCGATCAGAAGCCAGCCAAATCTCCCGCCGCGAACTAAGCGCTACTTGCCCGGACCCTGCTGCTGCTGCTGCGAGGTCAGTTTGTCGACGATCTGGCGCTCGCGCGCTCCATCGGCGGGGCGACGCAGCCGATAGTAAAGCGTCGCCAGCTCCACGTGGGGTTCCAGCCACTGCGGATCGTCGGCAACCAGCTTCTCCAGCTGATCGACCGCGGCCTGATAATCCCCCGACGTGCTCTTCCACATCGCGGATTCGTAGCGGGCCATGGTCGACTCCGGCTTCAGCTGCAGCGCCTTGCCCAGATACTTCTTTGCCTCGTCCATGTTCCGTTGCTGGTAAAGGATGGCGCCGAGGTAAAGGTTGGCGTCGAAGTCGTCGGGGTTACGCCGCAGAGCCTCGCGAAAGGCGGGTTCCGCGGCCTTTGCGTCGCCGTCTTTGTCGCGCGCGGTGCCGTCGAGGGTGCAGAGGCCAGGCAGCGAGGGATCGAGGCGCATGGCGTTATCGAGATCGCGGCGAGCCTGCGCGAATTCGTTCAGATCGAGGAGCGTGGAACCGGCCAGCATCCAGGAATCCGCGGCGTTGGTCATAGCGGCGGACTTCTCAACGCGAGCGGCGCCGTCGCGGGGGTGGTCACCTCGGATCAGAGCCTCCCCCAGCGCATACTCAAAGTCGGGATTGGCGGCGTTGTCCGCTTCGAGGGGCGTCAGCATGGCGATCGCGTCGGCGGCTTTGCCTGATCGGGCCTGCGCGTCACCCAGCAGGATCGCAACCCGGACGTTACGCGGGTCAGCGCGATGAGCGGCCTGGTACTGGTCGAGGGCGTCCGGCAGATCGCCCTTGCGGGAGTACGCAAGGCCCAGATCGAGATGCACGGAGCCGAGCTGAGGAGCCAGCTTCAGCGCCGTCTGATACTGGGCTATAGCGGCGTCCAGTTGTCCGGTGTGGGCCAGGGCGGCGCCGAGGTTCACGCGCGCTGCCAGGGTCTCGGGCCGCACCGCCAAAAGCGCCCGATAATCGCGAATGGCGGCGGTAAAATCGCCCTTTTGCTGCTCCTCGATGGCCCGGCTCAAAAGCTGGTCGGGAGAGGTGTCCTGCCCGGACATCGTCGCACAGAGCAGCAGTACCAGAGAGACCAGACCAACGCGCATCGCCCCCAGAATAGCCTGGAATCGCCAGGACGATTGCGCGATAATGGAGGGTTTGCGGGGCTGGTCATGAAAACAAAATCTGCTCTCTTCCTCCTTCTGCTTTTCTCCTTCCTGGTATTCTTCACCGGCGCCGCTCTGGGGCAGGGTGTTCCCACCGGGGGCGGTACCGGTAGCGAAACCAGGCCCGATTCCATCCAGGACCTCGGTTACATGGGCTACATGGCAAATTCACCCGGAGGGGTGGCTGCTGGTTCCGGCCTGTTCGGCAAGGTGGCCGTGGAAGGCAACCCGCTCCTATGGGAGCCGATCATGGTCACGGTTTCCTGTGTGACGGGAAAGGCCGATCTGACCACGGGTGCCGGTCCCGACGGCAGATTCGCGATCACCAGGGTGAATCTCCCCACCGCCTATACGCTCGATGGCGATGTGCGCCGGCAAATGGAACAGCATTATGAGGGGTGCACGGTTCGTGCGGAGCTGGCGGGATATCGCTCGACCACCGATACCATCACCGAGCGTGTGCTGCGGGACAAGCCGTTTCTTCAGGACATCACTCTCAGTCCGGTAGAAGATGCGCCGGGAACCGACATCAGCACCGTAACCGGCCCCCCGTCGCCGGAGGCTCAGAAAAGCTTCGAAAAGGCGCACGAGGAGTGGATGCATCGCAACACCGATGCCGCCAGGAGCAGCCTCGAAGAGGTGGTCAAAATCGATCCGAAGTTCGCGGAGGCCTGGTATCTGCTGGGTCGCCTGCAGGCCCTATCCGATTTGAAGGCGGGGACCGCGTCGCTCCAGCAGGCGCAGGCTGCGGACCCGCGGTTTGTCCTGCCCTGCATCTGGCTGGCTACGATCGCGATTCAGCAGCGGAACTGGCAGGAAGCGAGTGAGTGGGCTTCGCGCGCTCTGGAACTCAATCCCACGGGAACGCCGCGCATTTGGTACCAAAACGCGGTGGCGGATTACCGGCTGGGCAAAAACGAAGCCGCGCGCACCAGCGCTGAACACGCGCTGGCCATGGACCCGGAGCACAACGTCCAGAATGCGGAAGACGTTCTCGCACTTACCCTCATCGCCAAGGGGGATTATTCAGGAGCGCTGGACCATCTGCGCAACAGTCTCACCTATACGGCCGCCGGGCCCGACGCGGAGCTGATCAAACGGCAAATCGCGTTTGTAGAGCAGAGAACCGCGGCCGACAAGAAGTAAACCACCATCGACGAAGCAGCGGCAGACAGATCCCCGCAGCGGCAGGTACGCCGGCCGCGTGAAGGTCCGGAATCCCTTTGCCCTGCTGCTAATCTAAACACTGTCCCATTCAGCATCTTCATTCCCCCTACCTTCGTGGCGCTGCGGCCGCACTCTGTGAAGACTCGGGGATCGCGGCGCCGCCCAGAATGAGCGGCGAGATCACGGCACCAAACGGACTAGTCACTTGGCGGAACTGCATTACGACGAGGCGAACTGGAAGCCGAGCCATAATCCGTGGCTGGTGGCGCTCACCGTCACCCTGGCGACGTTTATGGAGGTGCTGGACACCTCCATCGCCAATGTCGCCCTGCCGCATATGGCGGGCACCCTGGGAGCGAGCCAGGAAGAAGCCACTTGGGTCCTCACCAGCTACCTGGTCTCCAGCGCCGTCATCCTGCCCATCTCCGGCTGGCTGATGGCGCGCATGGGGCGCAAGCGCTTTTACATGATCTGCGTCATGCTGTTTACCATTTGCTCGATGCTGTGCGGCCTGGCGCAGTCCCTGCCGCTGCTGGTCCTGTTCCGCGTCCTCCAGGGAGTGGGTGGCGGAGGGCTGGCGCCCAGCGAGCAGGCGATTCTCGCCGACACCTTTCCGGTCAGCAAGCGCGGGCAGGCCTTCGCGGTCTACGGAATGGCCGTCGTCGTGGCTCCGGCCATCGGGCCCACCCTCGGCGGATGGATCACCGACAATTTCAACTGGCACTGGATTTTCTTCATCAACCTCCCCGTGGGCCTGCTGTCGTTATTCCTGACCCAGCGCATGGTCGAGGACCCTCCTTACCTGAAGGAGGAACAAAAAGTCACCGGGCGCGTGGATTTCATGGGCCTCGGCCTCATCTCCGTCGGCGTGGGTTGCCTCGAGTTCGTGCTCGATAAAGGCCAGGAGAAGGACTGGTTCGGCGATTCGAATATCACCGCCTTCGCCATTATCGCGGCCTGCACGCTGGTGGCATTCGTATGGTGGGAATGGCGGCACGAGGATCCCATCGTCGATATCCGGCTGCTCAAAAATCGCAACTTCGGCACCGCCGTTTTTCTTCAGTTCGTCCTGGGCATGGTGCTGTTTGGGACGACCGTGCTGATTCCACAGTTCCTCCAGGTGCTGCTTGGTTACACGGCCGAGCGCGCCGGCATGGTGTTGTCGCCTGGAGCCCTGGTGCTGATGTGTACCATGCCCATCGCGGGGCGCCTCGTCAGCGGCGGTAAACTCGACCCGCGCCTGCTGGTGGCCGTAGGCTATGCGATCACCGCGGTAGGGCTGTTCAATCTCACTCGGCTCGACCTGGGCGTCACCTTCGGCCAGATCACCCTGTGGCGTGCGTATCAGGTCATGGGATTATCCTTCGTTTTCATCCCCATCAGCACGCTCAACTACCTGGGCGTTCCGCGCAACAAGAACAATCAGATTTCCAGCTTCTCGAACTTTGCCCGCAATATCGGCGGGTCGGTGGGCACGGCCCTGCTGACGACATTTCTGGAGCGAACCCGCCAAACCCACATCGCAACCCTCAGCTCCCATGCGGTGGCCGGGAGCCTGCAGTATTCGCGCTTCGTTGACGCCACCCGGCAGGCGCTGGAGCGGCTGGGGCAAAGCCCCGACGTCGCAAAGCAGTTTGCCATCGGCAATGCCTGGCAGTCCCTGAACCGGCAGGCGCAGATGCTGAGCTACCAAAATGCCTTCTGGGGGCTCGGCCTGATCATCGCCTTCCTGATCCCGCTCCCGTTCATCATGCGGCGGCCGCCACGCAGGAAGCCCGCGCCTGAGGAAATGGCGGGCCATTAACAGGCTGTGAAAACGCTTGTGAGGGGTGGCTGCCCCGCATATCCTTATTGACTAACAATGGACTTCGAAAATCTTCGGACGTTTCTTGAAGTCAGCCGCCTGAAGAGCTTTTCCCGAGCCGCACAGAAGCTCCTCCGCACCCAGCCGGCCATCTCGGCACAGATTCGCACCCTCGAGCAGGAGGTGGGGGCGCGCCTTTTCGATCGCGACGGCGGAAAGGTCACCTTCACCGCGGCGGGCCGGCTCTTCGAGCCCTTTGCCGAGTATTGCGTGGAGCGGCAGAAGCACATCCTGCTCGCCGTCGCGGAACAGGAGCGCTCGCCTCGCGGCGAGCTGGCCATCAGTGCGAACGAGGCGACCCATCTGTATATCCTGCCCCAGGTGTTCGCGCAGTTTCGCCGTCAATATCCGCGGGTCATGCTGAGCGTGGTGCGCGCGGAGCGCTTGCGCACCCTGGAAAACGTGGTGAACCGGGAGGTGGATTTCGGCGTCGTGTCCATGCCCGTGCGCGACACCCGGCTGACCGTGGAACCGATCCATCGCGACGAGCTGACCCTGGTGGCCCCGCGGGGTCATCCGCTGGCCGGCCGGGCGACGGTGCGCCTGCAGGAGGCCGCCAAATATCCATTGCTGCTGCCCGCCCACGGACGCCGCCGCGAGCAACTGGACGAACTTTTCCGCGTCAACGAAATTGTCCCCCGCGTGGCCATGGAAGTGGAGTCCAGCGAGATGCTCAAGCGCTACATCAGTGTGGGGCTGGGCCTGGGATTCCTGCCCCGCACCAACGTCGCCGAAGAGGAGCGGGCCGGAGCCCTGCACCTTCTGGCGCTCGACGGAGTCCGTCTGGCCCGCGATCTGGCTCTCGTCTTCCGCAAGGATCGCCAGTTATCGCGAGCGGCAAAGGAATTTCTGGAGATTGCCACCGAGCCCTTCAAGAAACGCGATCACGAAGCAGGTCCGCGGGGCCGCGGTGCCGTATGATTGAAAACGGTGTGAATTCATTTGAATTCATTCAACCGGCGTCCCCGGCGGCATCTCCCGTGTGATACGTTGCAGCGGGGTTCAGTTTTTCAGGCCAATGAGGACTCTGGACATCAGACCGAGCGGAGGGTTTGAGAATTGGGAAAAAGCATGGTCCCGAGGCGGCTGTTTTTTACCAAGGGCGTTGGGAAACACAAGGAACGGCTGACCTCCTTTGAGCTGGCACTGCGCGATGCCGGCGTTGCGGCGCACAATCTGGTGCGCGTTTCATCCATTTTCCCGCCCCAGGCAAAGCTCATCGGGCGCAAAGAAGGGCTCAAATACCTGAGTCCGGGCGAGGTGGTCTTCGCGGTCGTAGCGGAAAACTCGACGCGCGAGCCGCACCGGCTCGTAGCATCCAGTATCGGCGTCGCCATTCCCAGCGATCGTAACACTTACGGTTACTTAAGCGAGCATCACAGCTTCGGAGAGACTGAGGATCAGGCTGGAGAATACGCCGAAGAGCTGGCGGCGGAGATGCTGGCGACAACGCTGGACGTGGATTTCGATCCCGACAAGAGCTGGGACGAGAAGAAAGAGATTTATCGCATTTCCAACAAGATTGTCCGCACCGCAAACGTGACACAGTCGGCCATTGGAGACAAACGCGGCCTCTGGACGACGACGATTGCGGCGGCAATTCTGATTTTCGAGTAATTGGAGCAGGTATGAGCAGGGGCGTGGGCCAAATGGCCTGCGCCTTTTGCTTATTTCCGCTGGATTCGTAACCGCAGCAGGCACAATTATGGAAGACAACAGCACATTTCGGGTCGGCCTCGTGCAGATGAGCTGCGGACCCGACCCGGATGCCAATCTGGAGAAGGCTGCCGAGCGCGTGCGCGATGCGGCGCGTCTGGGAGCGGCCGTTGTTTGTCTGCCCGAGCTGTTTCAGGCCCAGTATTTCTGCCAGCGCGAGGATATAAAGCTGTTCGATCTCGCCGAAACGATTCCCGGTCCCACCACCGAAAAGTTGGGCGCGGTGGCCCGCGAAGAGAAGGTCGTCGTGATTGCGTCGCTGTTTGAGCGGCGCGCTCCCGGTTTGTATCACAACACTGCCGCGATCCTCGAGAAGGACGGCCGTATTGCGGGCATGTACCGAAAAATGCACATTCCCGACGATCCGCTGTATTACGAAAAGTTCTACTTCACGCCCGGTGATCTCGGATTCCGCGCCTTCGACACTTCGGCGGGCAAAATCGGAACCCTGGTGTGCTGGGATCAGTGGTATCCGGAAGGCGCGCGGATCACCGCGCTGCAGGGCGCGAATGTCCTGTTTTATCCGACCGCCATTGGCTGGCACCCGAGCGAAAAGGACGAGTTTGGAACCGCGCAATACGAGGCGTGGCAGGTCATCCAGCGCGCGCACGCCATTGCCAACGGCGTCTACGTGGCGGCTGTGAATCGTGTGGGCGTGGAACACGGCGATGTGCGCGGAAATCGCGTCGCAGGACCCGGACTCGAGTTCTGGGGTGGATCGTTCCTGGCCGATCCGTTTGGGCGCGTGATCGCCAAAGCCAGCCATGATCGCGAAGAGATTCTGATCGGCGAGATCGACCTTCGCCAGATGGAAGATACCCGACGCAACTGGCCGTTCCTGCGCGACCGGCGCATCGACGCGTATGGGCCCATCGTCAACCGCTTCCTGGATGGCGACAGCGAATGAAGGGCTCTTCGCCGAAGGAAACGCCGCGTGAACTGGGCTACCGCATGCCGGCCGAATTTGAGCCGCATGAAGCCACCTGGATTTCGTGGCCGCACAACCCTGAAGACTGGCCAGGAAAATTCCAGCCCATTCCGTGGGTTTACGCGGAAATCGTCGGGCAGCTGGCGCAGGTTGAGGACCTTCACATCCTGGTGGATGACGCAGCCGCGGAAAAGCGCGCTCGCGGCATCCTGACGCGAACCGGCGCGAATCCGTTACGGATTCACTTTCATCGGTGGCCAACCGATCGCGTCTGGACGCGGGATTCCGGGCCGATTTTCCTCAAAAAGAGCCACCAGCATCAACCGCTTGCGGACGATTTGGATCTGATGTTGGCGCGCGAAGCTTCTGCCCCTGTCGCGGTTACGAATTGGAAGTTCAATGCCTGGGCAAAGTACTCCGACTGGCATCTCGACGACAAAATCCCTCAACAGGTCGCCAAACTTCTGGGATTGCCGCAATGGACGCCCGTTGTCGAGACGGCAGCCGGTTCCCATCGCGTGGTTCTGGAAGGTGGTTCGATCGACGTCAACGGCGCAGGCACGCTGATCACGACGGAAGAGTGCCTGCTGAGCGAAGTGCAGCAGCGAAATCCAGGCGTGAGCCGTGAACAACTGGAGCGAGTCTTCCAGGATTACCTGGGAATCGACCAGGTTCTCTGGATGAATCGCGGCATTGCCGGTGACGACACGCACGGACACGTGGACGACGTTACAAGGTTCGTCGGCCCGAACACGATTGTCACCGTGGTTGAGCCGAATCGCGAAGACGAGAACCATTTGCCGCTGGCAGAGAATCTGGACCGGCTGAAGTCGGCGCGCAATCTGCGCGGCAAGCCGTTTGAGATTATCGAGCTGCCGATGCCGCCGCCTGTCGTTTTTCAGCGTCAGCGTCTTCCGGCGAGTTACGCGAATTTCTACATCGCCAACGGTCTGGTGCTGGTGCCGACCGTGAACCGTTCCACCGATCGCGCGGCTCTGAACATTCTCGCTGAGGCTTTTAGGTCGCATGAGGTCGTCGGCATTTACTGCGGTGACTTGATTTGGGGACTTGGCGCTCTCCACTGTATGACGCAGCAACAGCCCAAGGCAGCCGCGCCAACAACACCATGACCGAAACCGACGATATCCTGATGCGTGCTGCCCTCGATGAAGCGGGTGCTGCCGCCGAAGCCGGCGAAGTTCCGATTGGCGCCGTGGCCGTAATTGCCGGCGCAATTGTCGCGCGCGGGCAAAACCGTGTGCTGCGCGACGTCGATCCCACCGCGCACGCGGAAATGGTGGCGATGCGCGCAGCAGCGCGAGCGATCGGCAATTACCGGCTCGTGGACTGCGAGCTCTACGTCACGCTGGAACCGTGTGCGATGTGCGCCGGTGCGATGCTTCACGCGCGGCTTGGGCGGCTGGTTTACGGAGCAGCCGATCCCAAAGCGGGTGCTGCTGGATCGGTACTCGAAGTGCTGAATCATCCCAGGCTGAATCATCAGATGAACGTTACAGCCGGCGTTCTGGCCGAAGAATGCGGCGACTTGCTGCGCGAATTCTTCCGCGAGCGCCGCTGAAATTCGGCCCTTCCAGCTTGTTCGCCTACACTGGAAGCAATGCCCTCCATCAAAATGATCGTCGTGGACATCGACGGCACGCTGCTGTCTGCGCCTGGAACCGTCGTGAGCCGGCGCAACTGCCGCGCGCTGCGCGACGCCGAAGCAGCCGGCATCGAAATTGTCGTCGCCACGGGTCGACGTCAGGCTTATACGATGCCGCTGATTGAACCGGTTGGACTGAAACCGGAAACGGTGCTCATTACCTCGAATGGAACCGTGATGCGCACGATGGCTGGCCAGCCAATCGACCGCTTTCTGCTGCCGGTGGAAACGGCGCGCGCGCTGTGTCCGGCATTGCGGCCTTTCGGTACGACGGTCTTTACTTTTGACCGCGAAGGTCCTGGCGAGCTGGTGCTCGAATCCGTCGAAGCTCTGGGTGGACGCATCTCGTTGTGGGTGGAAGCCAATCGTCCCTGGATCCTCGAAGTCCGGCCGCTGGAACGAGCGTTCGATCAGGGTGAAGCGCCTGTGCAGGGAATGGTTTGCGGCGGCGTCGAAGAAATGCGCGGTGCTGAAGAGTGGCTGACGGAAAGCGAGCTGTCCGCTTTCGTTGAGCTCCATCGCACCGAATATCCATCACGCGACCTGTCCATCCTCGACATTTTGCCGCCAGGCTGCTCCAAAGGAGCAGCTCTGCGCAAGCTGGCGCATCAGCGCGGCCTGATGCCCGAAGAAGTTGTGGCCATTGGCGACAACTGGAACGACCTCGAAATGCTGGAATTCGCAGGCCGCGCTGTCGTGGTCGCCAATGGCGCGCCTGATTTGGTGGAACTGGCGCGCAGCCGAAGATGGGAAATTGCGCCTGCCAACGACGAAGACGGCGTGGCTCAGGTGATTGACGGCATCCTGCTGCCGCTGCGCGCAGGCGCGCGCGATCACGGCGTCCTGCAAACCCCACATTCGTAACCAATTAGTGGCAGTCCCAGAGTTGAACGCTTTCACCGGCTTCTGCGTCTGCAATGGTAGAGTAAAGAAGAAATGCTTCGCGTTCCCACCCCTTTCTGGTGTTCCGTGCTGGCGCTTGGCAGCGTTGTTTCGGCTGCGCATGCTGCCGAACACGTGACCCTGAAAAACGGATTCGACCTCTTCTGCGATCACCGCGAAACCGATGGCGAAAAAGTGCGGTTGGACTTCGATGCGGCTGGTTCGAGCTTCCTGGTAGTGAATGCATCGGACATCGTTTCGACCGAGCATGTCGATTTGCCGAATCCGGTTGCGACCGATGCGCCGAAAGCCGCCACGAACCAGCCTGCCGCAATATCCACCGTAGAAAAGCTGTCGGATTCCGATCTGCAACCGATGCTGGCGCAAGCCGGAACCGTGCACAATCTCGATGCCGATTTGCTGGCCAGCGTGGTGCGCGCGGAAAGCGGTGGTCATGCGCGCGCCGTGAGCCGCACTGGCGCGCAAGGCCTGATGCAGCTGATGCCGGCAACGGCTTCCGATCTCGGTGTGACCAACAGCTTCGCGCCCGGCGAAAACATTCAGGGTGGAACCGCATATCTGGATGCGCTGCTGAGGAAGTACCACGACAATCTGCCGCTGGCGCTGGCCGCTTACAATGCTGGTCCTGGAGCCGTCGCTCGCTGGCATGGCATGCCTCCTTATAGCGAAACGCGAGCCTACGTGGCGCGCGTGATTCACGAATACAATCGCCGCTATGCGCTGCGCCATCAGGCCGATCTGCGGCCTTCCGCTGCGCACTGACCTGCCCTTCCCCTCTCTTTCTGGAGTCCTGATTTGAAATCGAACCGAAACCGGATTGCTGCGGCCCTGATCGTGCTGGCTGTGGTCGCGCTGGTCTGGTTCGGCCGTCATCGCATCCATTTCGACTGGNNATTTATGCCGCCTATCTCGTGCGGTCCGTACGTTGGGCCTGGCTCGTCCGGCACAAGAAGAAACTGTCTCCGCTGTCGCTGCTGGGCACGCAGGTGATCGGCTTTACCGCGGTCGCTTTGATCGGCCGCTTTGCCGATCTGGTGCGTCCGTACCTGGTCTCGAAAAAAACCGGCCTGCCGCTCAGCTCGCAGATCGCCGTGTATGTTGTGGAGCGGCTTTTCGACGCCGGTTCGATGGCGCTCATCACCTCCTCCGTCATTTTGCTGTCGCCGTCAGGCTCGCTGCCGCATCCCGAAGAATTGCGCAAAGCCGGATACTGGGGTCTCGCGCTGACGGTTTTGGGCACGTTGTTTCTGGTCGTGGTGCGCCTGAACGGCGAGGCCGTGGCTTCGTTCTTCGAGCGCATCTTCTCGCTCCTCTCCAAACGCATTGGCCTGGCTGTGGCGGACAAGATCCGCGCCTTTCATTCAGGGCTGGACACGATTCGCTCGCTCTCCGACTTCGCCGTCGCGGCCGCGCTTTCGCTCGGCATGTGGCTGGTGATCGCGCTCGCGTATCTGGAAACCACGCTGGCGTTCGTGGCCAGTCCTGAACTGGCGGCGATGACGCCGGCCAAAGGCGTTCTGCTGATGATCGTCAGCGGCGGCGCCAGCATCATCCAGCTTCCGGTGCTGGGCTGGTTCACGCAGATCGGTGTGGTGGCGGCCGCCATGTCGAAGTTCTTCGGCGTTGACGCTGAGCCGGCCATGGGCTGCGCCGCGACACTGCTGCTGGTCACCTTCCTGGGCATCGTGCCGATTGGGCTCATCTGGGCGCGCTTCGAGCACGTGTCGCTGAAGAAGCTGACCGAGGAAAGCGAGCACGCTGGCGAAGCGCTGGCGCATCGGCGCGTGTGAACTGAGCCAGGAGCGATTAGCGAAGAGCGATTTGCGAAAAACTTTCAGCGAGGAGCTTTTAGCGGAAGGCTCTTGGCGAGGAACTTCCGGCGAGATTCGGGCCCTCCCTCTACCCCCTCTTTGAAATACAAGTGTTTGAAAACGGGCGGGTTGTCGCGCGCGGTTGGGGAGTTGTGGCGTGTGAGAGGGGAAGTGATTGAGGGGAAACAGCTGGGAGCCGGGAGCCGGGAGCTGTTCAAAA
>PMAD01000048.1 GCA_003152415.1 Acidobacterium sp. | reverse complement strand
CGACTCATCCCCGCCGGAACCGGCATGGAATACTACCGCAACGTCCAGCTCTCACCAGAGCTCGAAGAAGCAGCGGCGAAGATCCAGCAGGAAGTCCAGACCGCCTGGGAAGAAGCCGAACGCGAACTCGAAATGATGCGCCAGGAAGGCGAAGCCGAAGAAATGGCCGCCTCCGAATAAGCGCACCATCAACACCAATCAGAAAAGCCCGGCCACCCGCCGGGCTCTTTCTCATGGGGGAGCCTTCCATGGGGTGCTTGATAGTCCTCACATTCGCGAGCGTAGGATAGCGACAGATGAAACCAACGGTTCAGCATCTCTCCAAGGCACCTATTGTGGAAGCGATCATCGCCTTTGCTTTGGAAAAACCCCTTACGGACAGCGACGCTGTTTTTGAGCAGTTTTATGCGCTTATTCAGTCGGATTACCCAAGCCGGAACCCAGTTAAGATGGCTCAGTTAACGGTAAGCGATCAAGGTTCGAGTGGTGAAACTCAGATCGTGGGGGCTCGGTTTGCGTCGGCAGATGGCAAGCGTGTTTGCCTGGTCGACCAATCAAACTTCATTTGCTCGCGCCTTGCACCTTACGAAACCTGGGAATCATTGAAATCGGAATTCGAACGGCTTTGGAAGATCTACTCGCCTCTATGCAACAGCCGCATAGCGAGAGTCGGCGTCCGATATATCAATAAAATATTCTTACCAGAGGGCGAGGACATGTCCCTGACGGTCAGGACACGTCCAGAGATCGCGGAAGGCCTACCGCAATCTATGTTTAATTTCCTCGTGAGGCTCGGAGTCAAGATCCCCGATCCGCAAGGCGTCCTCATGATTACGGAGGCCCAATTACCGACGGAGCGCCCCGGCTTTGTTACCGCTGTCCTGGACCACGATCTTCAATTCCGCATCAACCCAGAGTCGACTGACGTCTGGTCACTCTTAGACAAAGCTCGGGAGCTGAAGAACGACTATTTCTTTGCCTCCCTCTCTGAGGACGTGATAAAGGAATATTTATGATACTGGTCGCGGCGCTCCCTCAACAGGACATCCTGCGGTTGCTATCCGCTCAATCGCACCCCGCAATTTATGCGCAAGCCTCGAACTTCTCGGTAGCGGACAGTGAAGCCATTCTGAGCATTTCGCATGAAAGCTCGTTTTGGAAGAGAGAGCTGCATTTCCAGCAACTCACTCAAGCTGCACGGAACGCAGGCTCATATGAGATCGGCTGGGACGGCTACGACGCGCCTAAACCAAGCGACGACTCCATCAACCAAGGAATCGCGCTCCTCAACAAGATCAAAGAGGCAGGATTAAGCCCTTCCTCGGTGCTACCCTCCGCAGATGGGGGGATAGGGATATCCTTCCGCGGCCAGAACGGTCGACGAGCTCTGCTGGAGATATCCAACGACGGATCTGCCTCGTACGCAATCTACGGAAAAGGGCACCCGAGACTGGTGGGGGAGTTTAGCCCAACCGCCGCCAATTTGGCAGTAGTGTTCAACCGTCTTTCGGAGAATCTTTAAGACGTGTCCCCGCAAGCCGCAGAAGGACGGAGCGAGAATCCGACCTTTGCTCCCGAAGAGCTGCTCTTTCGGCGGGTACCGTACAGCCATATCGAAGACGGAGAAGTTAATGCCTTAGCGATCGCGAGCGAAACCAAGTTCGATCCCGATCCCAAGAAATGCACATCCGTTCTTCGGAGCGCCTACACCGAATCATTCCTCGATGCCCTCCGCACGGATTGCGCAGCAGGTAAGGATCTCTCAAAAACGCACACGGTCATGCATGTGACTGTGTCCGATCTCCCGAAGGGCCTCGAAATTGACCCTCCTCAGAAAGATTCGAGGCTCCGCTGGGACATGTACGCCGACCACAATCCCCTGCCGCTCTGCTACGCGCACTCCACGATCTGCTGCTGCAACGAGAAAGAACCTGGCAAAGCTGTGCTGCCACCTCCATCGGTACGGAAGCAATTCAGAGAATGGTTCGCGGCGGAATTGAGGCCAAGTAAAGCGCCAGAAGCCGATCCCGCTCGACTCTCATCCCAATAGGCACAGCTAATACGCCCTCGAATTCTTCCTGACGCCGGCAACCAGCGTCGCTTGTCCCCACACGGAGAAACAAAACATGGGCAAACTCACCCTTACGAAGCATGGCGGCGCGGTAAATGCTCTGCTGAGTTTTTACAAGAATAAGGTGGATGAACTCGAGGAAGCGGGTCAGTATTTCATGGCAGCGGTCGCGCTGGCGTTCGCGCTCGAAACGGTGATCCTCTCGTACCTGCTGGTCGAGCTTGAGGAGGACGAGACGGGACAGATCGGAATACCCGACTCCGTGAGCATGTCTGGCCTTGTTGATGCAGCAAACTATATCGGAGCGCTCGATGCCCCAATCGATGTGCCGTCGCATTCGCGGAACGACGGTAGCCTACCGAAGCCCATCGCCAAGGACGCCGTCGAGCAGATCAACAAAATCCGGCGCCTCATCCATCCAGCTCGCGCCCTGAACGAGGGATTCGACCCCGCAAGCTTCACGCAGGAACAACTCCGCGAGTATCGGGAGATGTACGAATCGGTCACCCACAGCCTGCTCTACTACATTTGACGCGGCTGGCTGTTCCCATCGCGAAAAAGGCGCATCCCATCCCTCGCGCAGCGAGGGAGACGGTAGAAGCGCCGGGTTTTCAACCCAGCGAAACCCCGCCCCCAAAACGGGGGGCTTCAACCCCGGTGCACTCCCCGCACCAGAGAACGAATCTAAAGAGAGCGCACCACGCACGCTTTTGTATCAGGGCACGGCTTCAGCCGTGCCGAAAAAAGGAGCCGCGCCGAAGGCGCTTCCTTGCTGCCGCAGGCCGTCGGCGGAAGCGCGAAGCGCCTGGAGCCGACTCGCGTTACTTCCGCATTTTCCGCCCTGCTTCTTCCCAAGGGAGCTTCTAGCACCGTCCCGGATTTCAACCCGGCGAATCCCGCCGCCCAGACAGAGGCTCCCGCCCCGACGCAAGCCGAAATCTGCCCTCCGAGCCCAGCAGCTTTTTTTGTCAACCCCCGCACCTCTTCACCAAAGTAATGGCCCCTCATTCCACACCACTTCCACCACAATGCGCTCAATCATATTTGGCGGTTTTTCTAGCTGGACTTGGTATCCTGATAATAGGGGGCAAAGAAGAAAAATCCCCCGATTCGATCCTCAACCGAAGGCCGCCAATGGGCGGCCTTTTCCATTCCCGGAGGCCAGTCCATGCAGCGGCTCTTCCATCGCGCTCCACCAGCCACCCCGGCCACCCCCCGGGCTCCCCCTGCCAAAACGCCCCTGCAAAGGGCTTTGGTTGCAATGGCTTGCCACAGTCCAAAAGAGCCCTCCGCGAACCCCCGCGGATGCAACCACTTGCCATAGTCCCGGGGGGGGTGGGGGGCCCCCTCAGTGTCCCGGCAAGCCATCGCTACCGCGCCGACCCCGCGCCCGCAACCGGCACGGTCTGCCCCACCAGCGCCTCCAAATCATCGACGCCAGCGATTTTCCCCTGCAGCATGCCCGAGAGAATGTCGTACTCCACCAGCTCCGGCAGCGCCTCGAGGACCTCGTTGCCCGATCTCTGGCCGGCAAAGTGAATCATGAACACCGGCCGCGGATCGAATCGGCCCTGCGAGACTCGCTCCTCTTCCGCCGACCAGTAGATGGTGTCCTTCCACAGCGGAACCCGCCATGAATGATCCGAGGAGACAATCACCGTCGTCGCATCCGCACCCGAAGTCGCATCGATCTCCTCGAGCAGCGTGCCCAGCAGGTCATCGGCCAGCGTCAGGTTGTCGAGATAGTTCCCGCATGCGCACCACGCATGCGTCCGGCGATTGTAGACGCCAGGCGGATGAGGCACCGGCAGATGAAGGTAGACAAAATGGATGCGCTCATCCCGGAGCGTTGCCTGCATTTGTTCCATCAGGCCGCGATCGTCCTCGATCGCGTCTTCCAGACGTTTGGCGTCCGCTTGTTTGCTCGAATGCGCCTCGGCCAAAAAAGCACGCGGCACCGCCCAGGCATAAGAAAGGACCGAGTCGTCTCTCGCCACCCATGGCTCAAACGACAGTCCGGCGCCAACGCCTGGCTGCCAGAAGCACCGGGTCAGAAGGCCGGCAAAAATCCGGCAATAAGGAATGGCCCAGCCGACAACGCCTGGGTTCCAGCCATAGTTCTGAGCGGTTGCAAACAGGGTCTGGCTCGCATCGTAAGCAACCCACTCATGCCGCGCCTGCTCCCGATACAGCAGCTTGCCTTGCGGTGTGCTGCGAATTTGTTTGATCTGCCGCCTCGCCAGCAGCGACGGAATAATCAGATCGGTATAGTTCCCGACCGGCTGCAGATTCCCGAAGGAAATGCTCTCGCCATGCAGCCTCTGCAGATTGGGGAATCGCTGGCCATCCGGCGGATCGATCAGCGCCAGCTTGTACGAGAGCTCGTCGAAAAGAATCCAGACAATTCTCGTATTCCTTGCCGGCACCGCCGCTGCATGAGTGGCGACAACCGGGAGAGCCTCGTGTGCCTCGAGATCCAGATGCACCAGCTCAGGAACAATCCACAGCGCGCAGAACGCGACCATGGCCAGAGCAACCCGGGTTGCGCCGACGATCGGCCGCGCGATCTTCGGCCTGACCCATGCCAGTGCGCCCAACAGCAGCGGCATGGCCACCACCAGACGGAACGCCCATCGGTGCCACCACACTTCGAGCTCCGACAAAAGCGCAGGCTGCGGACCCCCGGACGCCAGGACCGCCCGCCAGCCGCTGAGCAGGACGTATCCGCAATACGCCAGGCACCACAGAAACAGACCCGCGAGGCAACCGCCGATAACTCTGCGGGGCACAGAAGGAAGCCGCTGCAGGACGGCCAGGACAACCACGCCGGCGATGGCAATGACAACGAAGTCCAGCATCAGGCCGCCCATCAGCCTGGTAAGCGGAAGATGATGATGATAGATAAACCGGTATCCCGGTGTAACCAGGGGCGCCAGCACCGGAAACAGCAGCAGCAGAGTGGCTCCAACCGCCTCGAGCACCCAACGGACTTTCATGCCTGGCACCACCGCGCTGCGCCCAGGGCAAACCCTTGCTAACGCCGCTGGAACCCACGATGCAAGGATCCCTGGTGAACAGGCGCAATCCTAACTGCATCGCCGATGAGTTGACCAGTCAAAGCGGGATCTCATCGGTTACTTAAGTTGGTCCGTCAGTTAGAGATTCACCATCGGGTCGTCGGATATCCGCCAACCGGGCCAGGCATTCAGCATCATTCCCGAGCCAGTCTCATGCCCGTCCGCAACTGCACTACTCTTCCCATCACCACCACGGTCGGCACCGCGTCGGTGATCCAGGCCAGCGTACCCTGAGAAACCCTTCCCGTCGCATAGAGCCAGCCGTCCAGCACCGCCAGAGCCACATACAAAACCACGCTGGTCCTGGGCATCCGCAGCACCAGCGCCAGACATACGCACCCCGTCAAATCGCCGAACAGAATGTTCAGCAACCAGGGGCTCACATGGCCCGCACTGGCAAACTCAATCAAATTCGGGAGGCCATAGACGACCAGGACAATCGCCAGAATCAGCAGCAGCGCAGACCACCGGTTCGGCCCGTGCAGAACCTCCGCGAACCACCCGCTCCGGCGTGCCTCGGCCTCGCGGTGCTCGGCATAACAGCGCAGCGCCGCGTCGCTGAACTCCGGTCGAACCCGCTGTCCGCAGACGTGCTGCCTCTCCAGCTCCTCCGCAACCGCAAACGTGGCGGCGGTTCCGAGCGTTGCGAAGCAGCGCGTGCAGACAACAACACATCGGGCATCCGCTTGATAGCGGCGATAGAACTTCATAGCATGTCCGGCTCGCCCGGAAGCGAGTTTATTCAGCTGTTGATGCACGATGTGTATCACAAGGGGCAGTCACCATGGAGCCAATCCATTGGTAACGAAAAATCGTAATCTGGCCCTGGCGGTGAAGATCGAGGAAGTCGGC
>PMAD01000046.1 GCA_003152415.1 Acidobacterium sp. | reverse complement strand
CCTTTGAATTTGCCGTCGTAATTGTGCGGGACGTAGGTTCCAAAGGAGACAGGCTGATCGACGATGATTTCCTGCGGGGTCGCGCCATCTTCCACGGCTGTGGTGTAGACGTAGGGCTTGAAGGAGGAGCCGGTCTGGCGCTCGGCCTGGGTGGCACGGTCGAACTGCGAAAGGTTGAAGTCGCGGCCGCCGACCAGGGCCAGCACGTCGCCGGTGGCGTTATCCATGGCCAGCAGTGAGCCCTCGACGCCGGTATCTTCTTCGAGGGTGCCGTGCAGCATGCCGCCGTCTTCGCCGGTGACCTTCATGTAGATGAGATCGCCGGGTTTCAGAAACTGATCCGCGGTGTGGAAGGTGGTCCAGGCCCAGTCTTCGGGGGTGAGGATGAATGGCTGATCGCCGATGCGGCCCGTCACCTGATACGGCAGGATGCCGGTGACCAGCGCATGCACATAGGTTCCGGGCGCGGGCGGGACGGTCCAGTCAGGGTGCTTAAACGTGTCGACGTTCAGGCCGGCGGCAAGAACGTTGAGCAGATGCGCGTGCCAGGCGTGATGGCGCTCGTACGCGGCGAGGCCGTCGAGAACCGCCTGATTGGCGGCGTTCTGCAGATCGAGGTCCAGGGTGGTGTAAACCTTCAGCCCAGCGGCGTGGACCTCCTCGGTGCCGAAGCGNNGGCGGCTCCAGATGCAGCCCGAGCGGTGTGGAGCGCGCAGCTTCCGCTTGCGCGGCGGAGATCTTGCCATCCTCGAGCATCGAGTCGATAACGACATTGCGGCGGCGGAAGGCGCGGTCGGGGTTCAGGATCGGGGAAAACTCCACCGGTCCTTTAGGAAGGCCGGCCAGCAGCGCGGCCTCGGGAAGCGTCAGCTGGTTGGCGTGCTTCGAGAAGTAGTATTCCGCGCCGGCCTCGAAACCGTACACGCCACTGCCGAGGTAAATCTGATTGCCATAGAGGGTGAAGATCTGTTCTTTGGTAAAGGTGTGCTCGATCTGCAGCGAGAGAAAAATTTCCTGCAGCTTGCGCGAGGCGGTGCGCTCGTTGGAGAGGAAGAGATTGCGGGCGAGCTGCATGGTCAGCGTGGAAGCACCCTGGGCGCGGCCTTTGGAGAACAGATCGTGCCATGCGGCGCCGGCAAAGCGCAGGAGATTCACGCCGCCATGGCTCTCAAAGTCGCGGTCTTCGGTGGAGATGACGGCCTGGCGCAGGACCGGCGCAAAGTCGTTGTAGTTGACGACCACGCGGCGCTCCAGCGCGAAGGAGCCGAAGCTGCGCCCGTGAACGTCGTAGAGTTCCGTGGTGGTGGAGGGCCGGTAATGCTCCAGCTCATCGACCTGGGGGAGATCGACGGAGTAGACGAGCATGAGTCCGGTGAGGCTGCCGGCGGCCGCAGCGAGGACGACAAGAACGGCAAGAGCCAGGCTCCCGGCGATTTTTGGGTGGTCGGGAGGAGGCTGAAAGTCCGAGTTGCGCCGGCGAAACCGGCGCGGCGGTACCGGGTCGTCGTCCTGGTCCGATGGAGTGATTAAGCGTGCCATCCCAGCTTCACAAAACCCTGAGCGGTGACGGGAGGCGGTTCTGTGCGGCCGATCCCCGGTGGGTGGGCTCCGCCAGAAAGCCGGTTTTGATCTGGCACCATGGGTGAAAACGTGCCACGCGTCGCTGCTGGTTACGCGTTCTTCTGCTTCAGAATTTCCAGCGCCTTGTTGAGCTGATCGTCGGTGCGCGGCTCCTGGGGATTGCTCTCCGCCTCGGGGGCCTCCTCGGCGGTCTGGTTCACAGCAATGTTGGGAATCACGGCTTCGTCTTCGATTTTCTTACCCGAGGGCGACTGATACTTGGCGATGGTCAGCATCAGGGCCGAACCATCCGGCATGGTGAAGGTCTTCTGCTCGGCGCCTTCGCCGAAGGTGCGGTCGCCGACCAGATCGCCACGCTTGTCGTCGAGGATGGCCGCAGCGACCAGCTCAGCCGCGCCGGCGGTTCCGTGGTTGACCAGGACCACCAGGGGAGCGGCGGTGACGAACTTCGAAGTGTCGGCCTTGAACGTCTCAGTGGGGACGGTCTGCCCCTGCAGCATCGCAATGGTTCCGCCCTGCAGAAAGGCGTTGGCCAGGCGAATGCCCTGCTGCGGATCGCCCTCAGCGACGTCGCGAAGATCGAGCAGCACTTTGCGGTTGCCGTTCTTTCCCATCTCGTGGAGGCGCGCGACGATTTCGTCGACGCGCTCATGCGTCAGGACCACAGGCCGGAGGTACAAAATGCTGGAGTTTTCGTATTGCTGCTGGAACAGCGATGGCGGGGTGACGGCGGCACGGGTCAGGGTGATGTCGTCGGGTTCGGGCTTGAGGTGGCGCACCAGCTGGAAGCTGAGGCTGCTCCCGGGCTTGCCCTCGAGCAGCAGGCGAATCATGGCCACGGACATCTCCCGCGTGGAGTGGCCGTTGATCGACTCAATCAGGTCGCCGTCCTCGACATGGGCCTTTTCGGCCGGGCTGCCTGGGATCACCGAAATCACGCTGCCGTAGCCGTAGCGCTTGGAGACGTCCATGCCGACCTGCGCCTGGCCCTCGTGCTGGTGCTCGAGGTAGTTGGCGTATTCGGCCTGGGTCAGATAGCTGGAATCCGGATCGAGGGATTCGAGCANNACTTCCTCGTAGACGCCCATCTGGCGGTAAGCGCCGTCACTTTGGCTGGCGTTGACGCCCGCGGGGCCGAAGCCACCGAAGAGCACGACAAGGATGATGACGATGGAGACGCCGAGGATGGTGTGATTGAAGCTTTTGGACATGGGTTCCTGGGAGCGGGGATTTACCGCCGGTTAGCTTCAATGATACCTCAGGAGGGCAGCTGGGAGCTGGGAGCCTGGAGCTGGGAGCTGGGAGCCTGGAGCTGGGAGCCGGGAGCTGGGAGCTGGGAGTCTGGAGCGCGAAGGGCTATTCGCCCCGGCGGAGTTTGGCTAACAACCCATGAATCATGCGTGAGATTTCGGCCGCCTCGGCAATGATCGCAGCGGCCTCACCTTTGGTTGCAAATCCCAGATCGCTCGCCAGCTCCGCCTGCGTCTCCAGCTCGTAAAGCGAACCCCGGGCCTGCGTAAGAAAAAGAGCAAAGCTCTTTTCAGAAGCCCGTCCCCGGCCTTCGGCGATATTGCTCGGAATAGAAACCGCCGCGCGGCGAATCTGGCTCGTTAGTCCGAAGGCCTCTCTCCTGGGAAAGCCCTCCGTCGCCGCGTATACCATGCGTGCCAATGCCATGGACCGTTGCCATACCTGCAGGTCGCGAAAATGCCGATTCTCCATTTCGAGTTCTATGGGACGACGAGGCGAACGGTAAGTGCAAGAGCACGAAAGCGTCCCAATGCACTTTGGTCACTGTGCAGCGCCCGGCTCCCCGCTCCCGGCTCCCGGCTGCTATTCGTAACGCAGGGCCTCGATGGGGTCCAGAGTGGCCGCTTTCCAGGCTGGGTAGATGCCGAAAACCAGGCCAATAGTGCCGGAGACGACGAACCCGATCACGACCCAGAACGTCGACAGGCTGGCGGGAAAGGAAACGCCGTAGCGGATGGCCAGGGTGATGATGGCGCCCAGAGCAATGCCGACCACGCCGCCGAGGGCGCAGAGGGTAATGGCTTCAAAGGTGAACTGGACGAGAACATTTCTCTTCGTCGCGCCGATCGCTTTGCGGACGCCGATCTCGCGGGTGCGCTCGGTNNAGCATGATGTTCATCACGCCGACGCCGCCGACCAGCAGTCCCACGCTGGAAACGGCGAACATGAAGATGACGAGGCCGGCGGTGATCTGCCCCCAGAGGGTGAGGATGTTGTCGGGGCCGAAGATGGCGAAGTCGTCGTCCTTCTCCACGCGCACGCGGCGGCGCTCCCGCATCATCGTGCGCACTTCTTCGGTCACCATCGCCTTATTCTTCGCATCGTCGTACTTGATAGCGATGATGGTGTCCAGAATCTCAGGGTGAATCTTGTGGAAGGTGCTCATGGGGAAGACGGCTTTGTTGTCCTCGGGATTGCTGCCCCCTCCGAAGAGCTGCTTGTATTTATCGAGGACACCGATGACGGTGAACACGTCACCGCCAATCACGACGTCTTTGCCGAGGGGATCTTCGGTGCCGAACAGCTTTTCAGCCGTATCGTGGCCGAGAACGGTGACGTCGGCGCGACGAAATTCCTCGTCTTCGGTAAAGGGCCGGCCTTCCTGAATCTGGACGTCGTCCACGATCGAAAAGGCAGGCAAGGTACCGATGAGGATGGAGTTCTGGACCTTTTTGTCTTTGTATTGAATCGCGACGTAGCCGACGCCGAGCTGCCAGTTGGCGAATCGCCGGGCGGCATTGACCGCGACGACGTGAGGCAGAGTCGTAATCGCCTGCGCGTCGTCGAGGGTGAACTGCTTGCGGGCCAGCATTTCGGCGGTGGGACGAATGCCGATGAAGTTCCAGCGGAAGACCCACAGAACGTTGGTGCCGAACTGGCTGGCCAGATCGGCGACGCGGTTGTTGACGCCATTGATGAGCGAAGAGATGGTGATGACCGTTGCGATGCCGATGACGATGCCCAGAATGGTGAGGCCGGAGCGGAGCTTGTTGGCGCGCAGGGTGTCCAGCGCCATGCGGACGGATTCGCGGGAATCGCTGAGGGCCATGGTTTATAGCTCCGCCCGCAGGGCCACGATGGGATCGAGCATAGCCGCCTTGCGTGCCGGATAGACGCCGAAGAAAATGCCCACGCTGGTGGCGACAAACAGGCCCAGCAGCACCGACCAAACTGCCACCGAAGAGGGGAATCCAACCAGGCGGGTAACGATTTCGGCCACGGTGACGCCGCTGAGGACGCCGAAGACGCCGCCCAGCAGAGCCATGGCAGCCGCTTCGATGAGGAACTGCAGCATCACGTCCTGACGCTTGGCGCCCAGCGCTTTGCGGATGCCGATTTCGCGGGTGCGCTCGGTGACGGACACCAGCATGATGTTCATGATGACCACGCCGCCGACGACCAGGGAAATGGCGGCGATGCCGACGATGACCGTGGCGAAGGTATTGGTGAGCTGATGGAAGAGGCTGATGAACGTGTCGTTGGTATAGATAGAGAAGCTGTCCTCGACGCCGGGCTGGTCGTGCCGGCGGGAGCGCATGAGCGCCCGCACCTCGTCGATGGCGTTGTCGAGGGCGCCCGGGGCGATGCCCGCCTTGGCGGAAATGCCGACGCTTTCGTGCTCGCCGTGGGTGTGCAGGTAGGTGCTGAGCGGCATGTCGACGTAGTTGTCCTCGCTCTGCCCGAAGACTTCGCCCTTGCGCTCGCCGACCCCCACGACCGAATAGACCTCGCCATCGACGCGGATGTCGTGGCCGATGGGATCGACGTTGGGCAGGAGATTGTCGACGATGTCGTAGCCGACGACCACATCGTGGGTGCCCATCGCGTCGTCCATGGGAGTGAGGGCGCGGCCCTGAACCACGTTCAGGTCGGAGATCTCGGCCATGCTGGAGGTCCAGCCGTTGATGATGGTGTCGGTGGTGGACTGCTTGCCGCTGACCACTTTGCCCGCGGAGGAAAGGGCAGCGCCGAGCGTCAGGCAGCGCGTGCAGGTCTGTTGCAGGTAGAAGTAATCGTCGTAGACGATGTTTTTGCGCTTGTTGACCCTGAGATATTCTTCGCCGGTAAAGATCACGGCCGGCAGGCGGCTTACTGTCAGCGTGTCGGAGCCGTGAGTGGCGATTTTCTGGACCACAAACATGTTCGCGCCGTTGGCCAGGGTGATGACGGCGATCACCGACGCCACGCCGATGACCACGCCAATGACGGTCAAAACCGTGCGCAGCTTGTTGGCCCACAGAGACTGCAGCGCCACCCGGATTGCCTCGGCAAAGCCCATGCTGGAAGTACGCCTCTGCCGGTTTCGCCGGCGCACACCTTGTCTGCTGGTTCTCGCTCTAGTTTACGCAGTTTCCAGGCGGGCGGTTCCGTCGTGCGATGAACCGCGGCTGGAAAAGGATCATTCGTAACGCAGGGCTTCGATGGGATCGAGGTTGGCCGCTTTCCAGGCCGGATAAATCCCGAAAACCAGGCCAATACCGCAGGAAACCACGAAGGCGATGATGGTCCACATGGTCGACATGGTGGCCGGGAAAGTAATGCCGTAGCGGATGGCCAGGGTGATGAGCGCACCGAGGACGATGCCGACCACGCCGCCCAGAGCGCAGAGCGCCATCGCTTCAAACGTGAACTGGATGAGGACATTTCTCCTGGTCGCGCCGATGGCCTTGCGTACGCCAATCTCGCGGGTGCGCTCGGTGACGGAAACCAGCATGATGTTCATCACGCCCACGCCGCCGACCAGCAGCCCGACGCTGGAGACGGCGAACATGAAGATGACCAGGCCGATGGTGACCTGATCCCAGAGGCGGGTAAGCGAGTCCGGACTGAAGATGGAGAAGTCGTCGTCCTTCTCAACGCGCACGCGGCGCCGCTCCCGCAGCAGCGTCCGCATCTCCTCTTCCACAATGGAGGCGTTCTTCGCATCGTCGTACTTGACGCTGATCCACAGGTCCTTCAGCTCGGGGTGGATCTTGTGGAAGGTGCTCAGGGGCATGAAGGCGGCATTGTCGTTGGCGTTTTTGCCGGTGCCAAAGGGTTGCTTCTGCTTGTCGAGAACCCCGATAACCGTGAACACGTCGCCATTGATGACCACCTGTTTGCCGAGGGGGTCCTGCCCCTGGAACAGGTCGTCGGCCGCGTCGTAGCCGAGGTCCACCACGTTGGCGCTGCGGAACTGATCGGAATCGTTGAAGAGCCGGCCCTGAATGATGTTGAGGTCGTAGGTTTTCGCGACGTCGGGCGTATCGCCCTCGAGGATGGTGTTCTGAATCTTCTTGCCGTTATAACTGACCGCTACGCTGCCCACCCCCAGCTGCCAGTTGGAGTACTGGATGCCGCCACTCACCGCGGTGACGTGGGGCAGTTTCGAGAGCGCATCGAGGTCGTCGAGGGTGAGGCGTTTGCGCGCGAGCATCTCCGCGGTGGGGCGGACGTTGATGACCGGCATGTGGAATGCCCAGAGAACATTCGTGCCCAGTGAGCTGACGAAGGACTCGACGCGGTTGTTGACTCCGTTGATCAGCGAGGAGATGGTGATCACCGTGGCCACGCCGATGACGATGCCGAGGATGGTGAGCCCGGAACGCAGCTTGTTGGCGCGCAGCGTGTCCATGGCCATTTGAATCGATTCGCGAGAGTCGGTGAATCGCATACGTTATAGCTCCGCGCGCAAGGCGACGATGGGGTCGAGCTGAGCCGCTTTATGCGCTGGGTAGACGCCAAAGAAAATGCCGACGCTGGTGGCCACTGACAAACCCAGCACTACCGACCATAATGCCACCGACGAGGGCCAGCCGATGATCGTGGTTACAATTTCCGCGACACCCACGCCGAGGATGACGCCGAAGATTCCTCCGGCCAGAGCCATGGTCGCCGATTCAATAAGGAACTGCAGCATCACGTCCTGGCGCTTGGCGCCCAGCGCTTTGCGGATGCCGATTTCCCGGGTCCGCTCGGTGACCGACACCAGCATGATGTTCATGATGACCACGCCGCCTACGACGAGCGAGATGGAAGCAATGCCGACCATGACGATGGCAAAGGTTCCGGTGATCTGTTTCCAGAAGCTGGCGAAGGTCTCGTTGGTCTGGACCGCGAAGGTGTCTTCCTCGCCGGGCCGGTCGTGACGGCGGATGCGCATCAGCGCGCGGACTTCGTCGACGGTGCTGTCAAGCGCCCCAGGAGCGGTTCCGGCCCTGGCAAAGATCGTGACGCTCTGGTGTTCGCCGTGAGTGTGCATGTAGGTGCTGAGCGGCATGTTGACGAAGTTGTCGCGGCTGCGCCCCAGCGTCGTGCCCTGCCGCTCCGCCACGCCGACCACGGTGTAGACTTCGCCATCGACGCGAATCTCCCGGCCGATGGGGTCGCCATTGGGCAGCAGGTTGTCCACGATGTCCGCCCCGACCACCACATCGTGGGTGCCCTCCTGGTCGTCCATCGGGGTGAGCTCGCGGCCTTCCGCCACTTTGATGTTGCTCATCTCCGCCATGGCCGAGGTCCAGCCATTAATGGCGGTGTTGTCGGAAGACTGCTTCCCGTTGACCACTTTGCCGGATGACGCAAGCTGCGCGCCCACCGACTGGCAGCGGGTGCAGGTTTGCGCGATGTACTCGTAGTCGGAAAACTCGATGTTCTTCCGCTTCTGCTGCTGGAGATATTCCTCGGCGGTCTGGATGATGGACGACATCTGCGTCACGGTCAGCACGTCGGAGCCGTAGCCGGAGATTTTGGTGGCGACGAAGCGGTTGGCGCCGTTCACCAGGGTGATGATGGCGATGACCGAAGCCACGCCGATGACCACGCCGACGAGCGTGAGCACAGTACGCAGCTTGTTCGCCCAGAGCGACTGGAGCGCCACCCGGATTGCTTCGGCAAAACCCATCTGGAACCACGCCCCTGGCCGGGTTTTCCCGGCACACACCTGGTCGGAGGACTCTCTCTAGTTTACGCAGGTTAGGGGCGGAACGTTCCGGTTTTGTGACCACTTACACAGGGGCTGAGGCGTACTGTTCACGGTACCAGGCCACGGTGCGGCGCAGCCCTTCTTCGAAGCCGATCTTCGGCTCGTAGCCAAAGGCTTCGCGGGCGGCGGAGATGTCGGCCAGCGAATTCTGGATGTCCCCGGTGCGCTCGGGTCCGTAAATCGGCTGCTCTTTGAAGTCGAGCAGCTCGGCCAGGACGTGGAACGTCTTGTTCAGAGTGTGGCGCTCGCCGCAGGCGACGTTGAAGACGCGTCCCGCGACTTTTTCCGCGGGAGCTTCGAGGGCCAGCAGGTTCGCGGAGACTGCATTCTCAACGTAGGTGAAGTCGCGGCCTTGCTCGCCGTCGCCGAAAATGGTGGGCCGCTCACCACGCATCATCTGCAGGGTGAACTTCGCCATGACGCCGCTGTAGGGCGAGTCGGGCACCTGGCGCGGTCCGAAAATGTTGAAGTAGCGGAGGCAGACTGTTTCGATACCGTAGACCTGCCAGTAGCTCTTCATGTAGAACTCGCCGGCCAGCTTCTGCACGGGATAGGGCGCGATGGGCATGGGAACCATCGTCTCGACACGCGGAAAGCCCGGCTGATTGCCGTAGGCCGACGAGGAAGCCGCGTAGATGATGCGCTTTGCGCCGCCGGCGCGGGCGCCTTCGAGGAGATTGAAGGTGCCGTCGAGGTTCGCGGTGTGGCTGGTGCGGGGATCCTTTACGGATCGCGGGACGGAAGGGCGGGCGCCCTGATGGAAGATGTAGTCGATGCCCTCGCAGGCTCGGGCTACGCCTTCGGCATCGCGTAAATCGCACTCGACAAACTCAAAGCGGCCAGCGAGATGTTCGAGGTTCTCGCGTTTTCCGGTTTCGAAGTTATCGAGGCCGCGGACCGTGTCACCGCGCTCGACGAGGGTTTCAGTGATCCAGGAGCCGATGAAGCCAGCGCAGCCGGTGACGAGATAGCGAACCATCGCCTTCCATCCTAACGGAAGAGGATGCAACCTTATATTGCTCAGGCATACTAAGGGATCGTGGAGATGCTCTCGCCATTTCGACTTGCGCCGTATTTTCAACCGCGCCCGTGGGGGTTCCAGGACCTGGATCCCTGGTACAACTTCAAAACCGACGGCGAGCCCATCGGAGAAGTGTGGCTGACAGGCGAAATGTGCCTGGCCGATACGGGGCCGCTCAAAGGTGCGAGCCTCGCCGACATCACGAAGCAACATCGGTCAGCGCTGCTGGGGCCGGCGCTCGCGGAGAAAGATTTTCCGTTGCTCATCAAGGTTCTCTTTCCCAAGGACAAGCTGAGCGTCCAGGTGCATCCTGACGACGCGCTGGCGCAAAGCTACGGCGAGCCGCGCGGCAAGACGGAGTGCTGGTACACACTCGACGCGCACCCTGGAGCGGAGGTGGCGCTCGGCATCCGGCCCGGCGTGACGGTGGAGCAGGTGAAGGCTGCGGTCCACGATGCTACGCTCGAATCGCTGCTGGCGATGGTCCCGGTGCAGAAGGGCGACCTGGTCTTCGTGGCCGCGGGCACCGTGCATGCGCTGCTGCCGGGCGTGGTGATGTTGGAAACCCAGCAGACCAGCGACCTGACCTACCGCATGTACGACTACGGCAGCTCGCGCGAACTCCACCTGGAAAAGGCGTTCGCGGCGATGCACCTGGTCACGAATGCCGGCATCGTGCCGCCGCGCGCGGTTGACGGGCACAGCGTTCTGATCGACGAGCGCTATTTCCGCATCGAGAAGTGGCCGATGGGAGACGGAGCGGCTGCGCTGGAAGCTCCCGCGCCGGTGGTGCAGATGCTGTTCATCACGCAGGGGAATCTTCGCGTCTCCGGCGATGGCTTTGAGCCGTTCGCGGTGGAACGCAACCAGCTCGCGGTGATTCCGTCCTCTTCGCCGCGCTGGACGCTGGCCGGCGACGGCTCCACCGAAATCATCCGCATTCTGCCTGCAGCGGACTAGACCGACGACGGACTAAATCCTGTAGGATTCCATCCAGAACAACGATGTCAGCGGCGATCGATTTTCGACCTGTCATTTTGGCCGGTGGCAGCGGCACGCGCTTCTGGCCGCGCAGCCGCCGCGCGCGGGCCAAGCAGGTGCTGGCGCTCGATGGCGAGCGGACCATGATCCAGCGGACATTGGACCGGCTGACGGCTCCGGATCGGCTGTCGCCGCTGGCCAAGCCGCACGACATATGGGTGATCACCAACGCGCTTCTCTCGGGAGCGATCTGCACGCAGCTGGATTGCGTGCCGGCGCAGCAAGTGGTTTGCGAGCCAGCCGCCCGCAATACGGCTCCCGCATGTGGGCTGGCGGCGTTTCTGATCGAGCGCCTGTCCCCCGAGGCGGTGCTGGGGATCTTCCCCGCCGATCACGTGATTGCCGACGACGCTGCCTTCGCAGCGACGATCCGGCGCGCGATCCACCTGGCGGGCTCGGGCGACAACATCGTCGTACTGGGCATCGAGCCCACGCGCCCGGAAACGGGCTATGGCTACATCGAAACGGGCGCTGCCTGCGACGATGGCGTGCTGCGCGTGCGGCGGTTTACCGAGAAGCCGAATCGGGAGCGGGCGGAGGAGTTTCTGGCTGCGGGCAATTATTTCTGGAACAGCGGCATGTTCGTGTGGAGCGCGCACACCCTGGCCGACGCGGTGCGCGAGCTCCTGCCGGAAACGGCTCCGCTGTTGGAGGAGATCGCGGCGGCCTGGGATACGCCCGACTTCGAGCGCGTCTTCGCCGAGCTGTATCCGAAATGCGAAAACATCAGCGTCGATTACGCGATCATTGAGCCGCGCTCGGCCAAAGGCGAGCATCATTCTCATCTGTACTGCATTCCCGCGCGGTTTGGCTGGAGCGACCTGGGCTCTTGGGCGGCGCTGCACGAATATCAGGTGGAGCGCAAATCCGCCGACGCTCACAGCAACGTGCTGGACGCGATCGGCAGCGTGGTGCTGAGCTCGAAGGGTAATTACGTTTATAGCCCGGACAAATTTGTCGCGCTGGTGGGCGTCGAGGACCTGGTGGTCGTGGAGACGGAGGACGCGCTGCTGATTACTACGCGGCATCACTCCCAGGACGTGGGCAAAGTGGTGAAGGAGCTGGCGGAGCGCGGGCAAGAGAAACTCATCTAAGGCAGCCGGTAGCCTGTAGCCAGTAGCCTGTCGGCGAAAATCTCCGAGGAAGAGATCCCATCAGAATTATGTCGAAAGAATCTCCGGTGAAATTTGGCACCGATGGCTGGCGTGGCGTAATCGCCGACGACTTCACCTTTGAAAATGTCCGCGTCGCTGCGGCGGCCATCGCCAACTATGTTCTGACGAAAGAGGATCCGAAGAAAGGCGTGTTCGTTGCGTACGACACCCGCTTCGGCTCGCCGGCGTTTGCGGCCGCAGTGGCTGAAGTGCTGGCCGGCGCGGGCATTCCTGTGCAGCTCGCGGACCGCATCACTCCCACTCCGGCACTCTCCTACGCGGTCAAGCAGCTAGGCGCGGCGGGCGGTGTGATGATCACCTCCAGCCACAATCCCGCGCAGTGGAATGGGGTGAAGTACAAGGCGTCGTACGGCGGATCGGGCAGCCCGTCGATCATGGCGGATATCGAAAGCCTGCTGGGAAAGCCGTTGCCATCTGGCTCGACCGCGAAGATCGATCTGGTCAATTTTGTGCCGCCCTACGTCGACGCGATCCAGCGCTTCGTCGATTTGGATCTGATCGCGAAGTCGGGATTTCGATTCGCGATTGACTGCATGTACGGCGCGGGAGCGGGGATCCTGGCGGGAATCTTCTCGAAAATTGGCGTCGATTACATCGAGATTCGCGCGAATCCCGATCCGCTGTTTCCGGGCATCAACCCCGAGCCGATCGAGCCGCACGTGCGCGCCTGCCAGGAGATTGTCGTCGAGAAAAAGTGCGACGCGGGGCTGATCACGGACGGCGATGCGGACCGCATTGGCGCGGCGGATGAAAACGGGAATTTCGTCGATCCTCACAAGATTTATTCCGTGATCCTGCAATGGATTCTGGAACGTAAGGATTGGCCCGGCGGCGTGACGCGCGCCTTCAATACCACGTCGATGCTGGACCGCATTGCGGCGCGCTACGGACGCAAGCTATACGAGCACGGCATCGGCTTCAAGTATGTTTGCGATCTGATGCTGACCGAGGACATCCTGATCGGCGGCGAGGAATCGGGCGGGATTGGAATCCGGCGGCACTTGCCGGAGCGCGACGGCCTGCTCAACGCGCTGCTGATCGCCAACGTGATGGCCGAGGAGAAGAAGACGCTGGGCCAGTTGGTGGAGTGGCTGCAGAAGGAATATGGCGAGCATCAGTACGGACGCATCGACCTGCACATTCCTGACGCGCTGAAGAACGCTACCATCGCCCGCGCCAAAGCCGGCGTGAAGGAATTTGCCGGCATGCCGGTCGAGAAAGTGGAGACGCTCGACGGAATTAAGTTCTGGCTCGACAATCCTGAGGCGAAGATGAAACCGAACGCTGCGAAAACCTGGCTGCTGCTGCGGGCATCAGGCACGGAACCCCTGCTGCGGATTTATTCCGAGTCGTGCTCGAAGGAGTCGGTGAAGAAGCTGCTGGAGGCCGCGCGGGAATTCGCAATGACCAGCGGGGACTAGCCGTCCCTGGCGGGCGCGCCCTTCGGGTGCAGTTGTAACGGGTCTCAGTTTCCGTTCTTTCACATGCGCGTCGTACCATGGTTTCGATTCACCAAGGAGGCCCCCATGGCCGATTCTGTCGCCAGCTTTCCCTACGAAACACGGCTGAACATCCTGCATCCGCCGCTGGAAGTTATCGACGAGAAGGCGATCGCCGATGCCTGCGAGTACAAATGGTTCAATCAGACGCTGTGCCAGGTGAATGGCAGCGTTGTCCGCATGGCCGTGATCGAGGGCGAGTACCACTGGCACAAGCACGATGACGACGATGAATTCTTCTACGTGGTCGAAGGCCAGCTGCTCATCGATCTCGAAGGCCGTACGGTGGAGTTGGGGCCGCGCCAGGGGTTTGTGGTCCCCAGGACGGTCCTGCATCGCACCCGCGCCCCGCAACGCACAGTGATCCTGATGGTGGAGAACGCCGGGATCATTCCGACCGGCAATTGAAGCCAGGTTACAGGGAACAGGTTGCAGGTTGCAGGGCACAGGTTGCAGGGCGCAGCTGGTGGTGCGAAACCCAGGCACCAGCAACGGAATCTGAATAGAGAGAAACAATTTTTGGAGAAATGCAAATGAGCGCTACCGCGACTGCCGTTCAAACACCGCTGACTTCCCTTCCCGCCTGGAAACCTTTGCAGGCGCATTACGAGACGATGCGCACGCAGCACCTGCGCGAGCTGTTCAAGGGTGACCCGGCGCGCGGGACGCGGTTGGTCGCCGAGGCCGAGGGGATTTACTTCGACTACTCGAAGCATCGCATCACCGACGAGACGGTGCGCCTGCTGCTCGATCTGGCCGCGCAGAGCGGCCTGCGCGACCGCATCGAGGCAATGTTCACGGGCGAGAAGATCAACATCACAGAAAGGCGGGCTGTGCTGCACACCGCGCTGCGCG
>PMAD01000243.1:1755-4846 GCA_003152415.1 Acidobacterium sp. | reverse complement strand
CGGCACGAGATGAAGCCGTATATGATTCGAGCGCTCGACTTCATGGGTCTGCCGAAAGTGGCGCTCGTCAGCAGCGATCTGCGAGCCGAAAGCGAGCAAAAGGCGAGCTGATTGCCCTTAGCGTGAAACGTTTAGCGAGAGACGTTTAGCGAACGACGATGGATCGGGAGTGAGCCGCGGCCGACGCATGTGCCCAGCCTTCAGAATCCCTTAGCCTGGTAGTTGGCGAAGGCCAAAGGAGGGGCTACGTTCACATCGGGACTGCAACCTGGTCCCGAGGTGAGGGGCCACTGGGTCAGATAGAGCACGGTTTGCCCGGTGCTCGCCGCCTGCTGGCGCAACGACGCTGCCTCAGCCGCGTCGTTGTAGTACGCCTCGCCGATGATCCAGTTGACGCCCGCGTAACCCTGCGCCGTAAGAGAGCTGAACGCCGTGGAAAAGCTGGTCCCGGTCTCGTCGTAGATGTGGACGTCGAAGAGCGGCGGCGCTCCATGATTGCCATACGCACTCGCGCCGTACACCGCGCTGACACTGTTCGCGTGGGCGGCATCGGCGATGATGGAAAAGCCGAGCGTGTCGCTGCTGCCGTACGCGGTCACATAATCGTTCCACAGCATCTGGTCGTACTGAAGCAGCGGTGCGTATCCCCCGGACGCGAGCGGAGGGATGCCTTCGTTGAGCAGATCGAGATGGTATGGAATACCGGCCGCGGCGATGAGGGGCCGCAGGTTCTGGATCAAAGTCCAGTTCTCCTGAAAGTAGTCGCTGCTGAAGGTCGTCCACTGGATGGGGAGATTGTCGCTCTGCGGATTGAAGCTGATCTCGATCTCCTCGAACCCCGTAGCCTTGATCGCCGCCAGCAGACCGGTGAGGTTGGCGCGAAAGCGAGACGACAGATTGCCACCGGTCGAGTCCATGATGGTGCCGGAGTCGATGCCGCGGGCGAAATAGATGGGGATGCGCAGACGGCGCTGCCCGTTCGCGTACATCTGCTGGAGCTGCGCGTCGATGGTGGCGGTTGCGGTGTCGTAGTTGTAGACCACGCCGTAGGGCTCGCGGATGCAGGGGGAATCGAGCTGATACCAGCCGTAGTCGGAACCGCCGAGGGCCACGGTGGGCGGAGGCGGCATGGTCTGCGTCGTGGAGGAACCGCCTCCGCAGCCGCACAGGGCCACGGCGAAGGCGAGAACCGCGAGCAATGAGTTGCGAGGCCGGAGCCGCACTGTTCCTCACTTTCAGGGACCGAGCTCACCTGCCAACGAGAGAGCGTGTGATTACTGTACCCGTATTGCAGTTCGTCGTCGGGCGGCTGCGATGGCGCGCATCGCTCGAGGTGGGGACCTTGCACGCCTGGGATCGGGAATCTTGAACGCCGAGCTCTCACCGCATCTTGTCATAGGCGTCTCGAGCCTCGCTGCTCGCAGACTCCACATCTGGAACCACATCTCTCCAGTTCTCGCCCCCAAACCGGCCGACGACGCTCTCCAGCCCGTCGATGGCGTCGCTGACGCCCTTGAGGACGCCTTGCACGCCGGCATTGTTCAGGACAGTCCTGTGCCGAACGAGGGATAGGCGATTCGAAACTTGCGGTGGTCAGTCGAGGTCGCGGAGGCGGCGGGTGACGTCCTGGTTGTCGCGGGTGAGGCGGAGGGTTTCGTCGACTTTGCCGGCGCGCTCGGCCTGATCGATGGCGGCGCGGAGGCGGCGCTGCTCCTGCTCGAGGACGGTGCGGCGGATGGCGAGGACGGCTTCTTCGACGGCGTCGGCCTCGGGCTCAGAATCGTGGACGGAGAGGAAGAGCTCGGCGAGGAGGCGGCGGTGCTCCTCGGCGGCCAGGGCGGTGAGAGGATCGGCGCCGTCGGGGCGGTTGCGGAGCTGCTCGACCATCTCGCGCACATCGGAACGCATGGCGGAGAATTCGCGCTCGTGCTGGTGGAGGCTGCCTTCGGCGACGAGGTAGGCCTCGCTCGAACGCGGCGCGGAAAAAGCCTGGAGAAGGACGCGCTCGGCGTGGGTGAGAGGGTGGGCGTGCGGGGCGATGGAGTCGCGGCGTTTGGCGGCGGCGTCTTTGAGCTCGGCGCGGACCAGAGCGGAGTCGATGCCGAGAGCCTGGGCGGCATCGTTGGCAAACGCGTCGCGGGCGATGCGGCTGGGGATGCGGCGGATGTGGGGCAGGAGGAAGTTGAGGGCCTCCGTTTTTGATTTTGGATCGCGGGAGGGAAACAGGCGGCGGGCGCGTTCGACGAGGTACTCCTGGTATTGGGGCGCGGCGCGAAGGGCTTCAGCATAGGCGCGGGCGCCGCGTTCGCGGACGTAGCGATCCGGATCGAGGCCGCCTTCGAGGGTGAGCACGCGCACTTCAAAACCTTCCTCCGTCAAAAGGGCGATGGATTTTTCGGCGGCGTTGGCGCCGGCCGTATCGGGATCGAAGTTGACGATGACGCGGGTGGCGTAGCGGCGGAGCAGGCGTGACTGCGCTTCAGTGAATGCGGTGCCGCTGGTGGCGATGACGTTGGGGATGCCGGCGAGGAAGACGGAGATGCAGTCCATCTGGCCTTCGACGAGGACGGCGCCGCCGTCGCTGCGGATGGCCTGGCGGGCCTTATCGAGATTGAAGAGGACGTGACTTTTTGAATACAGCGACGTCTCGGGGGAGTTGAGGTATTTGGGGCCGGCTTTTTCGCCGGTNNGCGTAGATGGGGCCGGGCGAGCCGTCTTCCTGCTCCTTCCAGGAGAAGAGGCCGGACTGGCGCAGGGTTTCCTGATCGGCGAGGGATTGCAGGCGCTCGCGCAGGGCGTGGTAGGAGTCGGGGGCGAAGCCGATGCGGAATTTTGTTATTCCCTCGGAAGACAGGCCGCGACCGGTTAGGTATTCGCGCGCCGCGGCGCCTTCCGGGGAGCGGAGTTGCTCTTCGAACCAGGCGGTGGCGGCTTCGTGGAGCTCGAAGAGCTTGCCGCGCTGGCGGTGCTCGGAGGCTTCTTCGGGCGAAGCGAATTCGCGCTTAGGGAGGGGGACGCCGCTTTTTTGGGCGACGGTGCGGACCGCTTCAGAGAAGCCGACGTTTTCGATTTTCTGGATGAAGGTGAAGAC
>PMAD01000243.1:0-1740 GCA_003152415.1 Acidobacterium sp. | reverse complement strand
GAAGGAGGGGGTTTTTTCCTTGTGGAAGGGGCAGAGGCCGTTGAAGTTTTGCGCGCCGGCTTTTTTGAGGCGGACGTATTCCCCGATGATTTTGACGATGTCGGCCTGTTCTTTGACGTGCTGGGCGAAATCGGAGGCCATGGGGCGCGGGGTTCCGGATACAGGGTACAGCGAGCAGCGATGGAGGGGTCCGCAGTCAGCTAGGAGCCGGTTAGCTAAGAAGTGGTTAGCGGTGAAGCGGTCGGGGAGAGGTCTACCTGGGTTCCCGGGGGGTGTGATGGGCGCTGCGCAGTG
Source organism: Acidobacterium sp. (assembly GCA_003152415.1). Lineage (GTDB taxonomy): Bacteria > Acidobacteriota > Terriglobia > Terriglobales > Acidobacteriaceae > Palsa-343. The sequence goes on along the minus strand of PMAD01000243.1, from coordinate 1,446 downwards.
CGGTTACGTTGGTGAGAGCTGCGGGGTGCCTGATAAGGGCCGCGGGGTACTTCCGGTTGAAACAATTTGGCGATTTCCACATCTAAATGAATGAGGATCTGCCCAAAAAACCTTGATGCTTGCAGGGTAAAACGGCCCGAAATGGCAGAGATTGCCGGAGTTAGGCTGTTTTCATGGTATTCTGGACACCCCGGGGAGACGTGCGCCCTATGCCTGCCGGCCACTGAGCCGGACCGGCTATTGCCTTTTATGGCCCTGACCGCACCTCGTCCACTCCAGGTGAAACAGATCCGAAATTCACGCGAGGGGACCCATCCGCTTGGCGATTGACGATAAATACGACGCAGACATTCAGAAGCTGATCGACGCGGGCAAAGAGAAGGGATACCTGACCTACAACGAGGTCAACGACCTTCTTCCAGGAGACGTAAATTCGCCCGACGATCTCGACGATCTGATTACAACCATCGGCACGCAGGGAATCGACATTCTCGAGGGCGGGCCGAAGATCGGCGGCCCCGAGCGCGACGACTTTGAGCCCGAAGAGGGCGAGGACGTCGAGCTCGACCTGACACCGGGAACGCTGGAAAAGACAAACGACCCCGTCCGCATGTACCTGCGCGAGATGGGCACGGTTCCGCTGCTGACGCGCGAGGGCGAAGTGGAGATCGCGCGGAGGATCGAGCGCGGGCAGATGCGCGTACTGAAGGCGATTTCGCGTTCGCCGGTAGTGATTCGCGAAATTATCGCTTTGGGTGAGGATCTGAAGCGCGGCGTGCGGAACATCAAGGAAATCGTCATCTTCGACGATGAGGAGTTGACCGAGGAAGTAGTGCAGGCGCGGGTGCGGCAGACGGTGACGCGCACGGACACGCTGGTAAAGCACCAGAAGAAAGCGCAGCTGCTCGAGGAGAAGCTGGCAACGATCACGCAGAAAGCGAAGCCGCGCGAGCACCGCCGACTGCGCTGGAGCATTGCGCGCGAGAAGGTGCTGGTTTCGCGGATTGTGCGCGAGCTGAAGTACACCAACCAGGAGCGGAAGCGGCTGCTGGACAAGGTGAACAAGACGGTCGAGGCGATGCGGACGCTGGAGCGGCAGATTCGTTCGCTCGACGGGAAGTATGAACAGTCACGCAGCGAAGAGCTGAGGAAGGAATACCGCCGGCAGCAGAAGAACTGCAAGATCGACCTCGAAAAGCTGGAGGAAGAGGCGGGCGTCATCATCGCCGAGCTCAAGCGCACGCAGCGCGAGATGATCCAGGGCGATATGGACGCGGAGCAGGCGAAGCGGGAGCTGATTGAAGCGAACCTGCGCCTGGTGGTCTCGATCGCGAAGAAGTACACGAATCGCGGACTGCAGTTCCTCGACCTGATTCAGGAAGGAAACATCGGCCTGATGAAGGCGGTGGACAAATTTGAGTACCGCCGCGGTTACAAATTCTCGAC
>PMAD01000233.1 GCA_003152415.1 Acidobacterium sp. | reverse complement strand
AAGCCCCCCTGATAATAGGGGGTAAAGAGAATTTTTCCGCCCCAACTGTTCAGGAAAAGGCCGCCTCCTTGGGCGGCCTTTCCTTTGGAAAGGAAGCTACCCTACCCTGTGTGCCGTCACCTGTCACCTGTAACCTGGCCCTTGGGCCCCCTGACCAAAACCCCCACTCTATCCCCTGTCTTTCCAGTAAGATGCCACAGTCCAAAAGGGCCCTCCAGCAAACCTCGCTGGCTCAGCCACTTGCCACAGTCCCACCCCCCCAGGGGGGTACCCCCCTTGCCAAACCCCCTGGTACCCCGCGCCCACAAAAACCTTCACAACAAAACAGTTCACAATAAGCCCATGGCCGCCTCCACCACCACACCCGCGCTCCTTACCCTCGACGCCTTCCGCGATGCCCAGGCCCGCATCCGTGGAGTAGCCGCCCACACTCCGCTGGTCCGTCTTTTCATCCCCGGCTTCGACGCGGCCGAAGTCTACGTCAAAGCCGAAGGCCTCCAGCCCATCGGCAGCTTCAAGCTGCGCGGCGCCTATAACAAAATCGCCCAGCTCACTTGGGGTTCCGAGTCAGCCCAGCGCAGCCGTGGCGTCATTACCTACTCCAGCGGCAACCACGCGCAGGGAGTCGCCTACGCCGCTCGTGCGCTCGGCCTGAAGGCCGTCATCGTCATGCCCTCGAACGCCCCCGAGGTCAAGAAGCGTGCCACCGCCGCCCTCGGCGCCGAAATCGTCGAAGTCGGCCCCGCCAGCTCCGACCGCAAAACCAAAGCCGAAGAGCTGGAGTCGAAGTACGGCTACGTCATGATCCCTCCCTACGACGACGAACAGATCATCGCCGGCCAGGGCACCTGCGGCCTCGAAATCCTCGAAGATCTCCCGGACGTCGACCTCGTCCTCTCGCCCGTCTCCGGCGGCGGACTCCTCAGCGGCATCGCCACCGCTATCAAGCTTTCCAACGACGCGGTCCGCGTCATCGGCGTCGAACCCGAGCTCGCCGCCGACGCCCAGGAAAGTTTCCGATCTCACCAGCTCGTCACCTGGCCCGCCGACATGACCACCCGCACTTTCTGCGACGGCCTCCGCACCCAATCCCTCGGCACGCTGAACTTCGAGCACATCCGCACCTATGTCGACGACATCATCACCGTCACCGAAGCCGAAATCCGCTCCGCCATGCGCACCCTCTTCTACTCCGCCCGCCTCACCCCCGAGCCCAGCGGCGCATGCTCCGCCGCCGGCATTCTCTTCCACCGCGAAGAGCTCCTCCCCTTCCGCAAAGTAGTGGTGGTCATGAGCGGCGGCAACGTCGAGCCAGGCGTCCTGAAGTCCGTCCTCGCCGAGGAAGATCCCCAGTGACCCCCAGCGTGAGACGAACCGCCCGTTTCTACCGTCCTATCCTCGTCATGCGTCTCTTCTCCGCCTCATTCCTGCTGCTGGCCTTCGCCGCACCGGCATTCGCGCAAAAGCCGTTGCCTCCCGTCAAAATGCCGCGCAACGGCACCCTCGCCACGCTGGTCCGCGAGGCCAACCTCTACGCCAATCCCGACGACTCCGGCGACGGCCCCATCGCCGACCTCCTCCCCGGCCGCGAGCTGGTCGTGGCCGAGCGCAACGGCAAATGGCTTCGCGTCTTCGCCAATACCGATGTCCCCGACACGCGCGTGGCCGATCGCCCGGTCTTCGGCAGCGAAACCGAGGCTCAACCCATCTCCGGCTGGATCCTCGACAAAGGCATCGTCGACACCAACACCCCCCATGGCGACCTCGTCCTCTTCGGCGCAGCCGACAACCTCGAACAGCAGGCCGCAGTCCCCGATCCGCCTCCGCACATCGCTCAGGAAGCCCGCCTCCTTTACCGCCGCGTCGTCGTCATGTACCCGCAGTCGCCCTGGGTGGCCGAAGCCATGTACCGCGCCGCCGATATCCGCTGGCAAATTCAGAAAGTCGATGCCTCGTCGCTGCCCTCCGCCCACGAAAAGGAAAACTACCTCCGCGAGCAGATGGATGAAGACGAAATGCACAAGGTCATGAAGTACTTTGCCGGCACAAAGTGGGCCGATCTGGCCGCCTTCGATCTCATCGACAACAAGCTGTGCGGCGACTGGCAGGGTTCCGAGAAATGCCCCGAGCAGGAAACCGACTACTACCTGAGGTACGCCGACGAGCATCCCGCCTCGCCTAACGCCGCCGAGGCCCTCTACGATGCCCTGTGGCGTCAGGCCGCCGCCGGCGACATGTGGGCCGCCGATGGCAATGCCAAGCGCGCCGACGAAGATCGTGGTCACGCCAAAGCCATCTTCGACCGCCTCCAGCAAAAATATTCGGACTCCGCTTACACAGCCCGTGCGGCCAGTCTGATATATAAGGTGGATCAGGGAATTGCCGTCTACGGCAGCAGCCGCGAGTGATTCCCTGTTTCCTTCCTCCCCCGAGGGAGCGAAATTGAACGACTATGTGATCTCCGTACTTCTCGGGATCATCGAGGGTCTCACCGAGTTTCTCCCCGTTAGTTCTACCGCTCATTTGCGCATCGGCGAAGCCCTGTTCGATATCGGCCTCAACGACCCGTACTGGAAGATGTACACCATCGTCATCCAGCTCGGCGCCATCCTCGCTCTCACTCTGCTCTTCGCCGGCCGCGTCATTGAGTTCATCCGCACCTTCCCCAGCGGCGAAGACGGCAAGCACACCTTCTGGAACCATCCCCTCACTCTCACCTCCGTCGCCTTCATCTGCACCGCTATTCCGTCGCTGCTGCTCACCAGCGTTATCGGCGCGCATCTTGAAAGCCTCCGCGCCATCGCCATCGCCCTCATCGTCGGCGGCATCGTCATGTGGGTCGTCGACGCGTGGAGCGTCCGCCATGACTCCAGCGTCACCGAGATCGAGCAGATGTCGCTACCGCAGGCCATCTGGATCGGCCTCTGCCAGGTCACCTCCGCCGTCTTCCCCGGAACCTCGCGCTCCATGTCCACCATCGCCGCCGGTCAGCTCGCCGGCATGACCCGTTCCGCCGCCCTCGAATTCAGCTTCCTCCTCTCCATCCCGACCATGATCGCCGCCACCCTCTACGACCTCATCAAGGCCGTCTGGCCCACCTTTCACGTCTTTAACTGGACCAAGCCCGGCGCGGTTTCCGGCCTGCACAACGCCCTTGCCCCCGTCCACATGGACGCCCACGGCTGGACCGTCCTCGCCATCGGCTTCGTCGTCTCCTTCCTGGTCGCCCTCGGCGTCATCGAGTGGTTCCTGCAGTGGGTCCGCAACCACGGCTTCATCCTCTTCGCCGTTTACCGCCTCATCCTCGGGACACTGCTGCTCATTTATATGGGCCGTCTCACGGCTGCTTGACCAGGAAAAGCGAGCGAGACCTTTCCCTCAGGCTTCGATCGTCCGGAATCCAAGCTGCCGCGCCGCGTCCAGCAGCCGTGCGTCTCCGCAAATGAACACGCGTCCCCGCGGATGGCCCCCAGTCCACATCATCGCCGCTGCCAGTTGCATTGCATCCGCCGTGCTGAGTGGAAATCGCGCCAACAGCATCTCCGCCTCGTCGCGGTTGGCCTCCGTCGGTGCCAGCTCGCTCCAACCTTTACGCAGACGATCGAGGCGCTTTTGCGCGCCCGCATGCTCCGCCACGCTCAGGTTTCCGGTCCGCAGCAATCGTTCCAGAGCGCTGCGCACTTCCACGGGCGTTGCCCACCATACGACGACCAAATATTGGCCGAGCAGCCGATGGGTATTGGGGCTCGCTCTCTGCCGCGCACAGAACGGAACCAACGCGCTGCTGTCCCAAAATGCAGGCTTCAACGATTGCCCCGGCTCTCAATCAGCGCATTGATCGCGACTTCGCGCGGAACATTCCCCGTGGGCAGCGAGAAAAATTCATCCCAGTCCATCTGTTCCTTCGGCAGCGTCATCGCCCCCGACGCCACCAGCCGCGCCTCCTCCTCCGAAATCGCGCTGTCGTCGAACGGCAGTATCCGCGCTACCGGCTTGTCCCGATCCAGTACCAGCACCTCTTCGCCGTTCCGCACATGCCGCAGATACGCGCTCAGCTTGTTCTTCAGCTCGCCGATCTTCACCGTTCTCATAGAAACAGTCTACGCCAACTTAGCTAACTTAGCCAAGTTGTCGTTTCGCGCACTCCTCTCCATATCCACCTCGATTCCCCTTCCCCTTTATCTCCCATCCCGCCACCCCGATCTGGGATAATAGTCCTGCTCTGGGGTTCCGGCCTGTCTCTCGTTCGTCGAGACGCGACCTGTCTGCCCCAAATGAAACCCGTCCGTCTGGTCCTTACGCCGACCCGCAACCGCCGCCTCAATGAGCTGGTCGGTTTGCTGGTCCTCGCTTCCGCTGTCCTCCTTTTTCTCTCCCTGGTCTCTTACCGCCCCACCGACCCTTCTCTGAACACCACCGGCTCCGGCCCCGTCCGCAACTGGATCGGCCCCGCCGGTGCGTATGTCAGCGACTTCATGCTCCAGATCGAAGGCGTCTCCACCTTCATCCTGCCCATCCTTCTCGGCGCTCTCGGCTGGACATGGATGCGCTCTCGTCCCGCCGGTTCCCCCGGCTCCAAAACCGTCGGCGTCATCCTGAGCCTGCTGTTTGCGCCCGCGCTCTTTGGCCTCATTCCCAGTCACCCCACCTTCCTCTACGGATTGCCCGTCGCTGGCCTCACCGGCCGCCTCGTCGCCGATCTCCTCGTGCGCTTCCTCAATTTCCCCGGCGCGTGCATCGTCACCGTGACGTTGGTCGCTGCCGCTGTCTACCTCTGCACCACCTTCAGCTTCAACACCGCGCGTGAGTGGTTCGGCGTCCAACTCGCCTTCTTTCTCGCATGGCGCGACCGTTTCGCCAACTGGCGCCGCAACCGCGCCCAGAGTCGCGAGCTCAAAGCCGCCGCCCGTCTCGACCGCATCCATGAGAAGGAACTGCAGAAAGCCCGCAAAGCTGCCGAAAAAGGCGCGAAACCCGGCAAGGGCGCTGATCCCGCCATCCCCGTAGCCGCCATCGAGGACAACCCCGACGAGGTCCCGCATCGCCAGTACGGCTTTGCTGAAACCTTCGCTACTACGTCCGGGTCAAAGACCACCGGGATGTGGGATCAGATGCCGCGCACCGTTGCCGCTGAGGCGCCTTCAGAGCCCGCCGCGCCGCCGCCGCGCCCGCAGCTCGTCACGCGCCGCGACACTCCGCCCTCCCCCGCGATCGGCGAGCGCGCCGACACCGAACTCCGCACCGTCACCGTTGCTCCCAAAAACGTCAGCGGATTCCGCCTCCCGCCCAGCACCCTGCTCCATCGCAGCGACGATCCTTCCCCCGTCCGCGAAGACGAGCTCCGTGCCACCGCCCAGGTTCTCGTCGAGAAATGCGCTGAGTTCGACGTCCTCGGCCAGGTTGTCCAGATCAACCCCGGCCCCGTCGTCACCACCTTTGAATTCCGTCCCGACGCCGGCATCAAATGCAGCCGCGTCACCGCCCTCGCCGAAGATCTCTGCCTCGCGACAAAAGCTGAAAGCATCCTCATCGAGCGCATGGCCGGCAAGAACACCGTCGGCATTCAGGTGCCCAACTACGAGCGCGAAACCATTTGGCTCCGCGACGTCATCGAGTCGGAAAGCTTCGCCACCTCACGCTCCAAGCTCACCCTCTCCATGGGCAAGGACATCAACGGACGCATCGTCGTGGCCGATCTGGCGACCATGCCCCACGTCCTCATCGCCGGTTCCACCGGCAGCGGTAAATCCGTGGCCATCAACGCCATGATCATGTCTCTGCTCTACAAGGCCACGCCCGAGCAGGTGCGCCTCATCCTCGTCGATCCCAAGCGCGTCGAGCTGGGAATGTACGAGGGCATCCCCCACCTCTTCACCCCCATCATCGCGGAGCCCAAACTCGCCGCCAACGCCCTCCGCAATGCCGTTGTCGAGATGGTGCGCCGCCTCAAGCTCCTTGCCTCTCGCTCGGTCCGCAACATCGAGCAATATAACCGCCTCTTCGATGGCGCCACCCCTTCGCTCTTCGATGACGCGCAGGACGAGCAGCCCCTACCGTACATCGTAATCATCATCGACGAACTGGCTGACCTCATGATGGTCGACAAAGCCAACGTCGAAGAGTCCATCACGCGTCTTGCCCAGATGGCGCGCGCCGCCGGCATCCATCTGGTGCTCGCCACCCAGCGCCCCTCCGTTGACGTCATCACTGGCCTCATCAAGGCTAACGTCCCCTCGCGCATTTCCTTCCGTCTGGCCACCAAAGTCGATTCGCGCACCATTCTCGACTCCAACGGAGCCGAAGCCCTCCTCGGCCGCGGCGACATGCTCTTTCTTCCGCCCGCCACCTCGCGCCTCCATCGCGTCCATGCGCCACTGGTCACCGAAAAAGAAATCGCCGCTGTTACAGATTTCTGGAAAAATCAGGGTCAGGCCGAATACGTCGAGGCCTTCCTTGAAGCGCCCAAAGATGCGGGCAACGGCGAATCCGGGATCGGGGACGAAGAGGGCGACGAGGCCAGTGACGATCTCTTCGAGGATGCCGTCCGCCTCGTCCTCGAATTCGGCAAGGCCTCGACTTCGCTCCTTCAGCGCAGGCTTCGTATTGGGTACGGCCGCGCAGCGCACCTCATCGACATGATGGAGCGCGACGGCATCGTCGGCCCCGCCGAAGGAGCCTCCAAACCACGCGAGATCCTCAAACCCCCCGACTGGCTCAACGAAGTCGAACCCACGTTGCGCTAGTCGCAGTTGTGAAGGGGCACGGCTTCAGCCGTGCCATTCAGGCCTCAAATGGAAGGGGCTTTAGCCCCTGAGGGTCTCCTAGGTCTTCGGGGCTTCCTTCGCCGTCCGCACCGCCACCACCCCCAGCAGCACGACCACCAACACCAGCGCTACCCACAACAGTGCCGGATGCCTCTCCGTAAACGGCCGCGCGTCAGGCCGCGTTTCGTATTCGGGATTGGCCTGCTCCGGCCCCAGCGTCGCCTGCGCCTCGTCCGCCTCCGGCACAAACAGCGTCGCGTAGTCATACCGCGGAGCCGCCAGCGCCGGGTCCCCAAGGAACAGCGCATAGCTCGCCCCTGCCGCCGCGTCGAAGCACAGCGTCCGCTCCGCCATCTCCAGCCGCACATCGTTGATCGCCAGCGGCGCATCGTCCCCGTTGTCGATCGTCACCGTCCACGTCGAGCCCGCACCGCCAAACTCCGCCCATGGCGCATCCACCGCCAGATGCTCCTCGTCGATCCGATGCCCGTCCCGGGTCGCGTGCAGTCGCAGCAGGTTCCCCGACGACTCAACCGGCGCCGGCGGCTCCGCCGCACCATCCGTCTGTTTTGGCGCCGCATCCGGCACCACCTGCACTGTCACATCGCGGCTGAAGTTCGCCGGCTCCGCGCCCACCACAAACTCGACCCTCTCCACCGGCACGTTCGCGGGCACTTTAAACTGCACCGTCGTCTCGCGCCCCTTCTCCACGACCCGATTCGTATCCGCCACGGTGACGTATGTTTGCTTCACCGGAACCCGTTCCACTGACAGCCCCGTCACATCCTCCGGCTTCACCGGCCCCGCAATCGCAAAGTACAGGTACCGAAAATCCGACTCCGGCAGATGCAGCACCGTACTCCGGCCCAGCTTCTGTCCGCTCAGGTCGAAAATCGTGAACATCCCGAGCTCGGTCCCCTCCGAACCGCCCTCCGTATGGCTCCCCGTCACCGCCACCGTCGCAATAAAATTCTTCGCCGTGACGTCCAGCTCCACATCGCTGTACCGCCCCTCCGGCATCGCCGCCTCAAACGTCGTCTGCGAATGCCGTTTGCCCAGATTCAGCGGCGCAATCTCCCGCTGCTTCTGCTCCACCGGCGCAGCCTCGCGAATGACGAACGGCGTCTCCGCCGTGCCCCGATACAGCCGCACATCCGTCAGCCCCGGTGCCGCGTGCGCAAAGGTCCCCGCATCGAGCGCCACGCACGTCTGCCCCGCTCGCGACCCCAGCCCCGCGATCGGACGTTCATAGTGGAAATACCGCATCTCCGGCGTGGCCGCCGCAAGCGCCAGCAGCACCACCATGGCCCTGAAGTTCATGTCGTCTTATTTTCCGCCTTACGCAGATTCAGCCAGTCCCGCTGATACACGAAGCTCACCCCGAGCAGCAGCGCGCCCAGTCCCAGAAAGCTCAGAATCCGGTATCCCTGGCTCAGCTCGCTCACGTCGACGGTGAAAACCTTTCCGATCGAAACCGCCAGCAGAACCAGCGCCTGCCAGCGCAGAAACGCCGCCCTCCGCCAGAACCCCAGCGTCAGCAGCGCCGCCCCAAACACCATGAAAAACGCCGAGTACGTGAACTGCGCGTACATCCGGTAATCGTGCGTCAGGTTCCAGTCCCCGCTATAACGCAGGAACCACCAGTACGCGTGAATCTCCCATCCCATCGCCAGTAAGATGAGCACATTCACCGCCAGCCCCGCCCCAATCGCGATCGTCGGCCACGCATTCTCTGGCCCGCCCGCCGGCTCCTGCGCCTTAACCGCCAGCCACGCCACCAGCCCGCACACCAGAATCGCAAACAAATACGTTCCAAATCGCTCGTTGAAAATCGGCGTCGTCGATGCCGCCGGATTCACCGTCACCAGCGCGACCAGCCCCAGCGCCAGGCACAGCACCGCCAGCACGCGCAACAGTCTCGACTGCGCGCGCCGCGCCAGCCACACCAGCGCACCGCCCTCCGCCAGCCACCCGATCGTCAGCCAGCGCCCGTGCGTCTTCAGCGGAATCGCAATGGTCAGAAACACCACCGCAATTGTCAGGTGCAGCGTCGACGTGGCGCCGGCGCTCCCATGAATCGCCCCGCGCGCCGGGAATCGCAACAGCAATAAATAAAACGCCGCGAACGCCACGGCCACCCACGGCTCTGCCCCCGCCGATCCCGCGTTCTCCAGCATCAGGTAGAACCCGAGGAACCCGAGCCCCGCGTTCACCAGCGGCACCACCGCCAGCGCCAGTCCGTCCCAGCCCGCATGCGGATCCCCGCCCTCCACGCGCAGCCGCACCAGCCGCGGCGCCCACGCAAAAATCAGGAAGAACAACGCCAGGAAAAACGCCGTCGTCCCAAACTCACTTGAGTCGTAGTACCGCAGTGACCACGCCGCGAAGAAAAATACTGTGCCCGCAAACGCCGAGCACAGCAGCCGCGACCACGGCTTCAGCGCCACCAGCAACAGCACCGCGGCGTCGAGCAGCAGCAAGTACGTAAACAGCGCAACTTCGTGATTCTCGCCCGTTGAAAGCAGCAACGGCGTGCTGAAGCCGCCCACAATCGCGTAGAGCGCCAGCAGCTCCGCGTCCTGCCTCCACGCCAGGAAGCCGTTGAACGCCGTCACCGCGATCATCGCCGCAAACGCCACCGTCGAATCGACCAGCTGGTACAGCGAAAACGCCGNNCGCCCCAGCGGCCCAATCCAGTGGTTGTCGATGGCCAGCTTCAGGAACCACGCCGCGGCGATCAGCACCGCCAAAATGCCGATGCGGTTGAACCACTGCGACCCGATGCGGCTTTCGAGCGACCGCTCCTCGCCGCCAGGACCAGCGGCAACCGCCGCAAACAGCGGCGCCGCGGGAGCAGCCTGCGCCGAACCCAGGACCTGCCCCGCACCTCCCTGCGCAGCAGCTGGCGCGCTCGCGGTCTCAACTGCAGGTGTTGGAGCCACCGGCGGCGTCCGCACCGGCTCCTCCCGCAGCGCGATCCCATGATCCGCGAGCGTCTCCTCCAGCCGCCACACCCGCGCGCGCAGCGCCGCCATCTGCTCCTCAAAACTCCCCGAACTCCTCGGATCCATTGCCGCCCACTTTACACCGCCCGCCACGCCGATTCCACAAACACTTACGTCACACCCGCACCGGCACGGCTCACCCAAAAATCACGCGCAAAACAAAAAAAGAGCCGCACCCGGCGCGGCTCCCACCGAGGAATAGCTGGCAATCAGTAAAGAATCTTCAACCCGAACTGCTGGATCCCTGGCTCCCACGGTGCTCGAAATCTGCTCACCGCCGCCCTGGCAACGACCGCTCCGCTGGAGTCCCGGATCGTTCCCGCCAGGCTGCCGTCCTCATATTGGGCGTTCGCGAGCTGGATACCCATGAAGAACTGGCCTGCCAGAATGAGGGATAAAAACCTATATTGTCTCTTCATGCCCATGAAACTAAGGCACCCGTGGCGAANNGCCGTGTTGCTGGAAGCGGAAGGCTGCGTCGTCCTGCAGGCCGCCAGCGGTACCCAGGCCGTCGACCTTGCCTCAACCAACCTGCTCGACTGCATCCTCGCCGACCTGCGCATGCCCGGGCTGGCCAGCACCGAGTTGGCCCGTTCCCTCCGCAAGGCCGCGCCCCGCGCGCTGCTTCTCGCCATGAGCGCCACCCCTCCGCCGCACCTCGACGGCTACGACGGCGTCCTCAAAAAACCGCTTTCTCCTGACAGCCTCCGCGTCGCCCTGGGTCGACGCCCTCCCTCGCCCTCCAACGGTTTCCCCGAGGAGGACCCCAAAGGCTCCGCCATCCTCGATCCTGAAATCTTCGAGCGCCTCCGCCGCGCCATCGATCCCGATGGCCTCGAGGAGGTCTTCTCCGTATTCATCAACGACACCAGCGAGCGCATCGCCGTCATGCGCCGCGCCGATCCTGAAACCGTCCGCCGCGAAGCCCATACCGTCAAGGGTGGGGCCTCCATGGTGGGCGCTCTGCAGATCGCCCGCGCCGCCGCCGCCATCGAATCGGGTATTGACGATCCTGATGATCGGTCCCGCAAACTCGACGAGATGGAAGCCCATACCCGTTTCGCCACGATTATCCTCAGACAGAGGCTCAAAGCATGAACTCCCAAACCCGTTCGGCTCGTCCCGCTCCCCCGCGACCGGCGAAAACCGCCTCCCCGGCCATCCGCATCCTCCTCGCCGACGATCACCCCGTCATCCGCATCGGCGTCCGCAATATGCTCCAGAACGAGGGGGGTCTCGAAGTAGTCGGCGAATGCTCCGACGGCGATGAGGCCATCACCCAAACTCTCGAGCTGCTCCCCGACATTCTGCTCCTCGACGTCTACATGCCCCGCCTGCCCGGCATCGAGGCCATGCGCGCCATCATGAACGGCTCGCCCTCCGTCAAGATCATCCTGCTCACCAGCACCATCAGCACCCAGCAGATCATCGAAGCCCTCCAGATCGGCGCCCGCGGCATCGTTATTAAGGATGCGGTTGCCGAGCACGTTACCGCCGCCATCCGCGCCGTTTCCGGCGGCGATTACTGGATCGGAGGCCGCCGCGTCGTCAATCTCGTTGGCGCTCTCCACGAGCTCATGCAACAGGCCGCGGTCCCCGACCGCAAAACCTTCGGCCTCACCCCGCGCGAGATGGAAGTCGTGGGCTGCATCGTCGAAGGCTGCTCCAACCGCGACATCGCCAGGCAATTCGGCCTCAGCGAAGAGACGGTCAAGCGCCACCTCTCCAACATCTTCGACAAGACCGGCGTCTCCACCCGCCTCG
>PMAD01000340.1 GCA_003152415.1 Acidobacterium sp. | reverse complement strand
CCATGCGCTGGCGTCCTAAGCCGGCCTACGACACGACAGTGGAAACGAGCATCTACTGCGCGCCCGAATCCGTCGGTCGAGGCGTCGGCGGCAACCTTTACGCTGCGCTGTTCGACGCGATTGCCGGCGAGAACATTCATCGCATCGTCGCGGGATACGTTCCACCGAATCCGGCTTCGGCGGCGCTGCATGAGCGATTCGGCTTTCGCCCAGTCGGCACCTTCAGCGAAGTCGGCTACAAGTTCGGCCGCTACAGGGATGTGTGCTGGATGGAAAAGCGGTTGTAGACGCGCCGCGTCACGCTCGGCAGCCGTCAGGCTTTTTGCTTGCCGTGGGTGCTTTGCGTTTTCTTTGCGATGGTCGATCCGGCACGGTGGTGGCCACGGTAAGACGCAGCGCGCAGGGCAGCGCGGCTACGACGCCTGTGCGCGATGGGACGCAGCACCGCAGCAATTCGATGCTCCGATGCGGCTGGGTCGTCGAGATACTGGGGATCAAGCATCGCGATGACGGCGATGGCGCGGACCCGATAGAGCCGCGCCCACTGGCTCTGCATCAGCGAGTGCTGGACGGCTTGCCAGTAGTCGTTGTCGTCGGCGGTGGGTGTGGTGAGGGCCGAGACCGCGACCGGCTCGTTGTTCATCAGGTTGAGGAAGTTGCCGAACTCCTCGAGGTTGACGCCCATCTGGTACACCAGTTGGCTCAGCGCCATCTGCTGCGGGCCGGTGAGCTCATCGAAGTTGCGGCAGTAGGCCCGCGCGTTTTCGATAGCCTGGATCGCGGCGATGCGGAGCAGGTTGCTCGCCTGATCGTCGGTGATCTGCGGGTCGAGCGACCAGATTCTCCGCCGAGAACGACGGATCGTTTGCCAGGTGGCGAGCTTGTCGTTGAATTGCTCCAGCACCTGCGGCAACTGGACGGGGTCGAGGCCGGCAGCCTGCCAAAGCTCGGCCGAAGAGGGTTCGACGAAAGAGTGGGAATTGAGGGGGTCGCTTTGCGGATGTTGCCGTTCCGGCAGATCGAGGCTGAATCCAGCGCCGATCAGCGGCCGACCGGTTTTCGGGTCGGGATACGCGGCGAGCACCCAGCCTTCATGCCGGTGATCGCTGAGGAGGCTCATCAGATCCGTGAGGCTGAACTTTACCTCCGAATCGCGGAAGTCAAGCAGCGGCTGGACCGACAGCGGTGCCGCCGAAGCTTCAGGATTGGCCGGAATTCCGAGAACGATGGAAGCGGGCGAAAAAGTCAGCGTTCGCGCCTCCGAAGCTGGCTCAGCTGGGCCAGCAGCAGGGGATGCGGTTTGCCCGACTGCCCACGAGGCAGCTACGACCGCGAACAACAACAGGCTCAGCTGTCGCGGCGTGACGCGCATCCTGGAAAGTTGGCTCAGGGTCATTTCGTTCCGTACACGATGCCTGAGGTGGCGGCGAAAGGCAATGGCAAAAAAGGATCACGGGCAGGTAACGTTCCATTTGTGACTGAGGAGCCATTGCATTTCGCGAACGAGGAACTACCGGATGTACAGTGGTAGGCATTCCGAAGTACGCTGTTTTGGTTCTATTGAATCCGCATGGCCACCGTTTCCGTTCAAAGTCCGGCTGCAACCGCCACCACGCGGATGGTTTCGCTCGATGTCCTGCGCGGCATCACCATCGCGTTCATGATCATGGTGAACAACAACGGGTGGCAGGCGTACTGGCCTTTCGAGCACTCCGACTGGAACGGCTGGACTCCGACCGACATGGTCTTTCCTACATTTCTCTATGTCGTCGGCGTGACCATCGTCTTCTCCACCGAGTCGCGACTGAAGCGCGGTGGTTCGGCCGGATCGCTCGTCCCGCACATTTTTCAGCGCTTCGCGATCCTCTTCGCTCTGGGAGTGTTTCTGGCGCTGTTTCCACTTTTCCACTGGTCGAATATCCGCGTCTACGGCGTGCTGCAGCGCATCGCTCTTTGCTATCTGGTCTGCGCCCTGCTGTATCTGTGGGACCGCCGGTTGAAGAACCCCGTTGCGCCGCTGGTGGTGTTGCTGGTGGTTCTGCTGGTTGGCTACTGGGTGCTGATGCGCTTTGTTCCCGTGCCTGGCTACGGAGTTCCCGGACGCGATATTCCCTTCCTCGATAAGGACGCGAACATCGTCGCCTGGCTCGACCGGTCCATGCACATCGGCCGCCTGTGGGAGAAGACCCGCGATCCCGAAGGCCTGCTCAGCACGTTTCCCGCGATCGGGACAACGCTGCTCGGCATGCTGACGGGGATGTGGCTGCGCACCAGCCGTTCGATCGAACGCAAATGCGCCGGCATGCTCGTGGCAGGATTGGTCCTGATCCTGCTGGGCCAGCTGTGGCATCCGTGGTTTCCGATCAACAAGAAGTTGTGGACCAGCACCTTCGTGCTCTTCATGGGTGGCTGCTCGATGGTGCTGTGGGCTCTGTTGATCTGGCTCATCGAGATCAAGGGCTGGAAAAAGGGCTGGACCTTCTGGCTGGTTTTTGGCATGAACGCCATCGCCAGTTACGCGATGTCGGACCTGTTGGTCGCGCCGTTGTGGGCCATTCGCGTCAGCCCGCGGGTGAGCCTCGGGGCGTGGATCAATGCGCGCACCTTCGAGCACATTCACCCGCCCGGCGTCGGCTCTCTGCTCTACTCCATCGCCTTCACGCTGGCCTGCTGGCTGCCGATGTGGGTTCTTTATCGCAGGAAGATCTTCATCCGGGTCTAGCCCGCGCGGTCTGACCAGGTTCATCCTTTCGAGGGTGAAATGCTCTAGACTGGCCTCCAATGGGAATGTTTCGAAAGTTTGAGGTTGCGGTCTTTCGCTTTGTCCGCCGCGACCCGCCGCAGGGCTTTGTGCATCGCGGGGCCTTTTGGCTGTTTGTTGGTTATCTTGGCCTCTCGCTTCCAGGATGGCTGCCCGGCATTGTCGGGCGGGTCTTCAGCGATCTGGCCGGCCTGGACTTCTTTCTCCTTCTTCTTTTTTGTGTCCCGCTGTTGTGGCGATTCATCTTTCAGCGCCTTCTTTGGAAGGTCCGCAATCGCCTCATCGTCACATACCTGCTCATGGGCCTCACGCCGGTAGTGCTGTTTGTGACGCTGGCGGGGATTCTGCTGTACGTCTTTTCCGGGCAGTTCGCGATTTTTGCCGCCACCAGCGTGGTTCACGATGAGCTGGAGCATATTGCGGCAACCAACAGCACGTTGGCGATGCACATCGCCCATTTGCTCGATCAAAACCCGCGCCAGCGCGCGGTGACTCTCCTGGAAGAACGGGACCAGCCTGCCGAACACGAGTACAGCGGTCTCAGGGTTGCGGCTTTCGAGGACGGGAAACCGGTGGCGCTGGAGCCATCGGCGATCCAGATGAACCCGGCTCCCTCGCTTCCGGGGTGGCTCGATAAAGCGTATCCGTTTCGCAGCATCGTGATGGATGGCGGCCAACTGTGGCTGCGCGCTGCCGACGAGCGGACGATTGGCGGGCATACGACGGTGGTGATTTCCAGCGTGCCCATCCGGAGAGAAAACGTGGAAGCGTTCGCGCAGGGGCTCGGGCGGGTGAGCGTTTATTCGAATGTGAACCTGGACGATGACAATGCGTCGCCTCCGCGCACCTCGGTTCAGATTGGGCAGGAGCGGAAGCAGGGAGAAGCGCAGGTGCAGATTGGCGGGGCGGATATTGCAGCCGCTCGCAAGAATGCAATTGTCGGCGGGACGCTGCCGAATCCGCTGCATTTCTATGACGTCCCGGTCGCTTTTCTTGCGCCGCTGGCGACGGTGGACTGGAGCAGCGGCAAATCGCTGAACACCTACACCGACGTGACCTCGCGCCCGTCGCTCCTCTATCGGCGCCTGTTCATCACCTCGCTGAGTATTGGCGACCTGGTGCGCGAGATGCTGATTGCGATTGCCATCGCGTTTGGCGTACTGGAGCTGCTCGCGTTTTTGGCGGCGGTTCGACTGAATCAGACCATCACGCGATCGGTGCACGATCTGTATGAGGCCACGCTGGCGATCGACGGCGGCAATCTGGAACATCGCATCCAGGTGAAGCGAAGAGACCAGCTGGGCGCGCTCAGCCGCTCCTTCAACAGCATGGCCGCTTCGCTGGCGCGGCTTCTGGTGGAACAGCGCGAGAAACAGCGCCTGCAGAACGAGCTTTCGATCGCGCAGGAGGTACAGGCGAACCTGTTCCCACACGGAATAATCGCGCTGCCCATGCTGGAGCTGCACGGCGTCTGCCTGCCGGCGCGCACCGTGAGCGGCGACTACTACGATTTTCTTCTCTTCGGCAACACAGGACTGGGCGTCGCGCTCGGGGATATCAGCGGCAAGGGAATCTCCGCGGCGCTGCTCATGGCCACGCTGCACTCCGCGGTCAGGGCGTATCGATTCGCAGGTGAAGAGCTGGTCACAGAAGGGACCGCGGCGCTCTCCAACCCGCGTACGCGTCACGAGGGCGAGCAGGAAGTGGAGTGTGCCGAGCTCTTCGAGGAGCCTGCGAAGATACTCTCGCTGCTCAACCGCCATCTCTACCGCAGCACACAGCCAGAGAAATACGCGACTCTGTTCCTGGCCCACTACGACGGATTGACCCGGCGGCTGGTCTATTCCAACGGCGGGCATTTGCCGCCCCTGCTGCTGCGCGCCAACGACTCTGTCACGCGTCTCGATCTGGGCGGATCGGTAGTGGGACTGCTCGATGAGCTGGTGTGGGAACAGGCCACCGTGCATTTCGGCGTCGGCGACATTCTCATCGCTTATAGCGACGGTGTCACCGAGCCAGAAAACGACTTTGGAGAATTCGGCGAGGCGCGCCTTCTCGAAGTTGTGCGGCGCCATCGCCACCTGAGTCTCGAGGCCATCTCTGAGCAGGTGATCCAAACCCTGCGCAGCTGGATCGGCGCGCAGGAGCAGCCAGACGACGTCACGCTGGTGCTGGCTCGCCAGCGCTGATCTCTATTCGGGGATTTCCGTTTCCGCCCCGCCGCGTTCGGCTGACACATAGGCGGAGTAGATCGTCGCCATGGTGTCCCGTGCCAGCTCCGCGCCCGCCATCGGCTCGCGGCCAGCGGCGATGCTCTCCATGAAATCCTGAAACTCCTGCGGGTAGCCGTGCTGCCACGCTTCATCGGGGGCGGGATGGCTCCAGCCCTGCTTCGTCTCGATCTTCTCAGTGACGTGGACCTCGCGGAAGGCGTCTTCTTTCGGATTGAAGGTTGTGAGCGCGTCGATCGGATTCAGCTGGCAGCGGGTGCGGTGATTGTTGCCCATCACGTCGAGCCAGTTGCTGACTCCGCCCATCACCAGCTCCGACGAAAAAACATCGGCGATCGTGCCATCGGAAAAAGTGACGTGCATCTGTCCATAGTCCTCGATGTCCTGATAGCCGCGGCGCAGATGACCCTCGTCGCGATAGTTCGGCAACCGCGTGATCTCATGGGTGCGAGCGCTCACGGTTGCAGGGCGGATGGGGTTTCCGTCGCGGGCCGAGCCCTCGGCGCGCTTCAGATGGAGGGCGGCGCTCAGCGGATGGCAGCCTTTGCCCACCAGCGATCCACCGCCGGAAAAGCGCCACTGGCCGTAATAGGGCGAATGCGATCCGCTGTGCGACTGATTGCCCATCATCCACAGGATCTGCGCGCCGCTTTTTGTAACAATCTCGCGCTCTTTCTGGATCGCGGGCGCATAGACCCAGTTCTCCGCGTAGCAAATGATCTTACCGTTTGCCTGAGCGGCTTCGACGATCCGCTGGCAGCTGTCGACGGCATGGCGGAGCATAGGCTCTTTCGGCGAAGAATTGCCGCGGAAGCCCTCAGCGCCCGCGCCAAAGTAGCCCGTGAACGGTTTCTCGACAATGATGTGCCGGTCGCGCCGCAGCGCCTCGACGGCAAGCGCTTCGTGGGTCGAGGGAGGGCTGCAAAGGTCGATCACGTCCGCAGCGTCGCAGAGCGCCTCGAAGGAATCGAAGACTGCAACGGAGTTCTCCCGAGCAAAGGCTTCGCGGGTTTGCGGCGAGCGCGAGGTAATGCCGGCAATGACGATGGGCACGCCGTAGACGCGGCGTAGATTGTTCAGGTGAAATCGCGCCGCAAATCCGGCGCCGGCAACGCCAACGCGAATGGGGTCCGTCATGATGCTCTGATGATCCACCGCTCCGGAATGCCGCTCTGAGAATACTGCCGGCAGGCGCGACCCATCAGGGCTTCGCCTCCTGCTCCAGCTGCTTCGTGACCGGCGTGATAAAGCTGACCACATGATACGTGGCCGGTCCTTCGCCGGCGTTGCGGATGGCGTGGAGAGTGTTCGATGCGTTGAAGATGACCGAGCCGGGGCCGACGCGGGTCCATTTGCCTTCGCCGAAAGCCTCCACGGTTCCCTGATCGACGATGATGACTTCTTCGTTGGCGTGCTTGTGCGGCGGATGGGATTGTTTGCCCGGCTCCAGCGTTGTGGCGTGGATTTCGAGCTGGTCCAGCGTCGCCGTCGGCGCGCGGACGAACTGCCGAGCTTCGCCGACGTCGGTTTTGGTGACCGGGATGGAATTCCAGTCGTAGACCGCCCAGCCGAGGATGGCGGGCTTTTGGTCGGCGAGAGCGAAGGCGCAGCAGGTTCCGAGAATTGAGAGGAAAGCGATGGTGAGGTCGCGGCGGGTGAGCAATTTCACGGCACAACTCCTGAAGAGAGATGGGCGAAGGAACATTATGCTCTTGCAGATCAGGGTTCGGTCACAATGATTTGCGATGCAAACAATATGCGCGACAGTAGCCGATCTCAAAGATCGGGGGCGGCCCGTTGGCGAATTCTCCGCAGAGCTGCGAGTCCAGCCACGGGGCATGTTTTTCCGCTCCTGGCACCGCGGTTCGTTGACATACCATGCGCTGCTCGATAAAGTGTGGGCCGCGTACGAAATCAGCGCAATCGACCGCCGCGAAGGATCAGGACACTGGAAATGACTCAGACAAACGCAATCGTTGGAAGATTCCTCAGAACGACCGTCGCAGGATATGCCGCGGCGCTTCTGCTCGTGCCGTGCGCGTTCGCGCAAAGCCACAACGCCGCGGGCGCAGCCGGGAATGCCGCGTTCACGCTCGATGCGCGCATGACGATCGTCGTCGATGAGGACGAGCCAGGGCCGGTGCATTTGGCGGCGAACGATTTAGCGAATGACTTCGAGAAGGTCTTCGGGACGAAGCCGAAAATATCGGATCATGCCGGCGACTCAGGAGTCACGCTGCTGATTGGCGAAGCCGCGAAGTTGCCCGACGACAAACGCCCTGCGAACGTCAGCGATCCGGAGTCGTTCTCGATTGCCGTTTCCGGAAAGGACCTGGTGCTGTCCGGCGCCGACATGCGCGGAACGATTTACGCAATCTACCAGTTTTCGCAGGAGTATCTCGGCGTCGATCCGATGTATTACTGGACGGATCACGAGCCGTTGCGGCGCGCGCGTTTGGAGCTGCCGGCTGGGCTGAACAAGACGTATCCAGCGCCCGTGTTCAAGTACCGCGGCTTTTTCATCAACGATGAGGACCTGCTGACGGGATGGGCTCCCGGAGCAAAAGACCACGCTGGTATTTCGTTGGAAGCGTGGAACAAGGTTTACGAAACAAGCCTTCGCCTGAAGGCGAACATGGTTGTGCCGGGGACGTGGATTTTTCCCGACGATCCGCAGATCAAAGCAGCCGCCGAGCGCGGACTCATCGTGACGCAGCATCACGCCATTCCGCTGGGGGTCAACGTGGCGCGCTGGCCGAAGGACGTCGAGTACAACTACTCAACGCATCCGGAAATTCTGGAGCGGGCGTGGAAGGACGCGGTCGCTGCCTATCCAAAGGACATTGAGATTTTGTGGTCCGTAGGGCTTCGTGGTCTGTCCGACACAAGTTACGCGTCGATGGATCCGAGCGTGCAGGGGAACGATGCGTTGCTGGGCAAGCGGATCGGCAGCGCGATCGAAGACCAGATGAAAATCGTGCGCGCGGTGCATCCGGATGCGCAGTTTGTGACCGATCTGTGGCAGGAGGGCGCACGGCTGGTGCAGGAGGGCTATCTGAAAATTCCGCCGGAAGTGATGACGGTGTGGGCGGATGACGGTTATGGCTACATCCAGGACAAAGGGCAGGTGGCCGCGGGGCAGGGTACGTACTATCACGTCGCGATGATGAACAACCGCACGAATCAGCTGACGGAGATGGTGCCAATCGAGCGGATCACGGGGGAGTTGGGAAGATTTGTGCGGGCGAAGGCTACAGATTATTTCCTGGTGAACACGAGCGACATTCGTCCCTACACGCTGACGATTCGCGCGGTGATGGACTACGCGTGGCTGGGCCATCTGCCAGGCGCGGAACAAAAGCCGGCCGGCTACTACCGGCGGTACGCGGAAGAGGAGTTCGGAGCGAGGGCCGCGCCCGCGATCGCCGACATGTACAAGGATTACTTTGCCGCGCCTGCGCATTTGGAACCGGGACACCAGGGCGATCCGCCGCGTGAGTACGGCGACCAGATCTACCACACCGAGGGCCGGCAGATGATGCAGACCTGGATGATCGATGCGCCGCTGTACGCGATTCCGGGACAGTCGCCGAAATGGACGATACCGCGGCTGGTGGGCCAGGGGTATGGGCCGGGACCGGGAGTTGGCGGCAAGGAGTGGTTGCGCACAACCGCAGCGCGGGAGATCCAGCAGTGTAGCGACGCGCAGCCGCGCTGGGATTCGGCGTGGAAGAAGGCGGTCGCGGCCGAATCCTTGGTGCCACCGGCCCGCCGGCCCTTCTATCAGGCATCTGTGCTGACCATGGTTACAATTAATCGCGAAAGCAATCGCATGCTGCTCGAAATCGCGAAATCGATCCAGGACGCGGAGGCGGCCAGGACGGCCGAAGCGCAGCAGGAAGCGGCCGACGCTCTGGCTGCCGTCGCGCAGGTTCGCCAGGCGCAGGCTGCCGCCGAGTACGGCAAGTGGAAGAACTGGTACCGCGGCGACTGGCTGACCGGCGTGTACCGAACGCAACAGACCCTCGAGGCGTACGCGGCCTTCCTCAAGGATCCGCTCACGCATCTGGCGCCGCCCATTGTGTGGAGCGGGTGGGAGGCGTACTACCACATCATGCAGTACGAGGGGGACCGCTCGGCCGATGTCCAGTGAGCTCGGCTGCCAGCACGCGCCGAAATATTGAACGTCGTCAGCGCGTCATCGCGTAGTGGACCTGTTCCTCGATGGCGGCGATCTTCAGCGGCCCACGATGAGCACCGACCAGCGCCGCGTTCAGCGCGTCCAGGTCGGTCTTCTTGAAGCCTTCCCAGGCCGCGATGCCTGCGCTCGACGCCTTGTTCATCTGATCGAAGATTGCCAGCGCCTGTGCCGGAGCCGTGCGGTCGCCGCTCTCAACGATGCGCAGCACCGTGCCGAGTCCGGTGGTGGCCTCGGCCAGGCCCGCCTCGTGCTCACCCGGCTTCTCCGCCGATTCATGCACGCCGCTGCGGATCTTCTCCAGCTTCGCCTGCGCATTGTGGATTGCGTCACGCAGTGAGTCAGGATTGTCGCTGGAATCGAGTTTCTTCAGCTGGCTCTCCACGCTTTCCAGCTCCGCCATTGCTTTGCGGCTCGCTCTGAGCTGCGTGTAGATGGATTCCGCGAGCGTGAACTGCTGTACCAATACCTGCGGAGTCGCCGTCGCGCGCGGATCCATGATCACGCGGAGGGGACGGTTCAGGGTCGTGTCGTCGACCGAGAGAAGCAGGGTGTAGGTGCCAGGAGCCGCGCGCGGACCGGGCGGCAAGCCGATTGCATCGTCGGCGTCATCGTCACCGGTGCCTGCGCTGGAGCCGCCCGCTGCCAGGTCCCACACGAAGCGATGCTCGCCCGCGCTGGTCGCCAGAGTTTCCGGCCTGGGAAACCAGCGCTCTGCGATCGGAAGCAGGGGGCGTCCGGCAGGTTGTTTCTCAGCGCTGGAGAAGTGGCGGATGACATGGCTCTGCGCGTCGAGAATCTGCAGCGTGACTTTCGTCGCGTCGTTGCTCAGGTAGTAGTCGACGATGGCGCCGCTCGGCGGATTGTCGGCCTGCGGTTCTTCCGGCGGCAGAGGCGTGCCCAGGAAACCGTCGTTATCGACACGGACCGCGGTGGGCGGCGCATACAAATAGGCCTTCGCGTCTTTCACGGCAGCAGCCTGGCGCAGCGGCGCGATGTCGTCGAGCACCCAGAAGGAGCGGCCGTGGGTGGCGACGATTACGTCACTGCCATTGATATTGATGTCGCGCACGGAACTGACCGGGAGATTCAGCTGCAGCGGCTGCCAGTGGCCGCCGCCGTCAAACGAGGCGTAGATGCCGAACTCGGTGCCGGCGAAGAGCAGGTTCTTCTGTTCGGTGTCTTCGCGAACAGCGCCGACAAAATGATGCGGGGCGATCCCGTCGACCGCCAGCTTCCAGGTTTTGCCGTAATCGCGCGTGATGTACAGATACGGCTGTTGATCGTCGAGCCGATGACGATCGACCGCGGCGTACGCGGTTCCGGGATCGAAGTGCGAGGCTTCGATCATCGAGATCTTGCTCCACGGAGAAAGCTCGTGCGGCGTCACGTCGCGCCAGGTCTTGCCACCGTCGGTGGTGATGTGAATGCGCCCGGTGTCAGAGCCCGCCCAAATCTCCTCGGCGCGCAGCGGCGATGGCGCAATCGTATAGACCACACCGTAGCCGCGCTGCTCCGCATTCCCCGGAGTCGTCGGCCCATCGTCGCTCGTCCCCGGGGCCGCTCCCGTGAGGTCGGGACTGATCTGCGACCAGTGCAGCCCGCCGTCCGTAGTCTTCATCACGTATTGCGTGCCGAGGTAGAGCGAAGTCTTGTCTGCCGGTGAAAAGACCAGCACCGGTGTCCAGGGATCGCGGTAGCGGCGTTTGTTGACTTCCGCATCGAAGCCACCGAGCGGCCACGGCGTGATGTTCTGGCTGAACGACGTGCGCTGATCGAAGCGGGAGACGCCGCCGTAGGATGCGGAGAGGTAGAAGATGTTCTCGTCTTTGGGATCGATGGCGATGTAGCCGCTCTCGCTGCCGCCGGGCAGGAACCAGTCGCGGGTGTCGATGTGCCCGTGATCGGAGCGGCTGTGGACCGCGATGGCGCCCGAGTCCTGCTGCGCGCCGTAGATGCTGTAAGGGAATTTGTGATCCGTGGTGACGTGGTAGAGCTGCGCCGTCGCCTGGTTATACCAGGTGGTCCAGGTTTTTCCGCGGTCGAGCGAGACGCTCGCGCCTTGGTCGACACCGAGCACGATGTGATTCGAATCCTTCGGATCGATCCACGCCTGGTGATAGTCGTCGCCGCCGGGTGCGCCGCGGACGATCTGGATGGTCTTGCCGCCGTCCTCGGTGCGATAGAGTGCGACGTTGGGAATGTAGAGGACATCGGCGTTGCCGGGATCGACGGCGATGGAGTTGAAGTACCAGGCGCGGCTGGTCAGGCGCGAATCGGAGCTGGCCAGCGTCCACGTGTCGCCGCCGTCGTCGGAGCGATAAAGGCCGGTCTTACACCCCGTAACGCCAACTGCGGGCGTTTCGGGGGCCCCGGCGTGGCCTTTGCAGTCGATCGTGGCGTAGACGCGACGGCCGTCGGCGCTGACCGCGATCCCGGTGCGTCCCCAGGTGGCGTCGGGCAGGCCGTGGCCGGAGATGAGCGTCCAGTGTTCGCCGCCGTCTTTGGACCGATAAAGCGCGTTGCCGGGGCCTTCAAGCGGCGCATAGGTGCTCCACGGCGGGCGATGCGCGTTCCAGGTCGTGGCGAACAGGATTCGCGGCTGGCCGATCGCCATCGCGATGTCGGCGATGCCGATGTCCGGCCCTTTGTTGAGGACGTGGATCCAGTGCTCGCCGCCGTCGGTGGATTTGTAGATACCGCGTTCGTCGCTGGGACCGTAGGCGTGGCCGAGTGCGCCGACGTAGACGGTGCGCGGGTCGTTGGGGTCTACCAGGATGCGGCTGATCTGCCTCGAATCGTCGAGGCCAATCTGCTTCCAAGTCGCGCCGGCGTCATCGCTGCGATACATGCCGTCGCCGGAGGCAAGATCGGAGCGAATGTCCGATTCGCCCGTGCCCGCGTAGATCACGTTCGGATCAGACGGAGCGACGGCCAGCGCGCCGATGGAGGCCACCGGTTCCTGATCAAAGATAGGCTGCCACACGGTGCCCGCGTCGGTGGTCTTCCAAACTCCGCCATCGACGCCTCCGAAATAGTAGGTCGTCGCGTTGCCGGGAACGCCGCTGACAGCCGCAACGCGGCCGGCGCGAAACGGCCCGACCAGCCGCCAGTGCAGGCCGCTAAAGAGCTCCGTCGAGAGTTGCTGGCCTCGAGCGAGGTGCGGCGCGCAGAGCGGGAAAATCAGAGGGAGCAGAAGAGCCGGTCGCCACAGTCTTTGAAGGCAGCAGGTTTTCATGGGTGAATCGATTGTGAAGGCGAAACGGCAAAACACGCAAGCTCCAGGCCGATGAGCGGCTCCCGCTGGCGCAAAACCGCTAAATCGAAAACTTTCAGAAATGGTTCAGCGCGATCCGGAATCCATTCAATCGCGGTTACAATGGCCGCTGTGTTGTGCAGTGATCCTGAAAGGAACAGTAGGTCATCATGTCCAGGTTTTCAGTTTCGAAGCTCCTCTTGAGTGCGTCCGCCATCGCCGCGGCTTTGCTGCCCGCAGCTGTTCTCGTCGCGCAGGAGACCGGCCCGTTGCCGGACATGCACTGGCGCATGATCGGACCCTTCCGCGGAGGCCGCACGCGCGCGCTGGCAGGCGTGCCCGATCAACCGAATGTCTTCTACATCGGTCAGGTCAACGGCGGCGTCTGGAAGTCGACCGACTACGGGCGCACCTGGAATCCAATATTCGATGGCGAGGATACGCAGTCCGTCGGAGCGATCGCCGTTGCGCCATCGAACCGCAACATCGTTTATGTTGCCAGCGGCGAAGGCCTGCATCGTCCCGATCTCTCCGTAGGCGACGGGATCTATCGGTCGACCGATGCTGGAAAAACCTGGACGCACCTCGGGTTGCAGGGAGGCGAGCAGATTCCCGCACTCGCTGTCGATCCCACCAATCCTNNACCTGGAAGAAGGTGCTGTACAAAGGCGATCGCGTGGGCGGCTCGGATGTCGTTCTCGATCCGAAGAATCCTCGCATCGTCTACGCGTCAATGTGGGAAGAAACACTGGGGCCATGGGAGGACGCGAACAGCTATGCGGGCACCAACGGCGGCCTATTCAAATCGGTGGATGGCGGCGCGACATGGAAGCAGTTGACAAAGGGCCTGCCCGACAATCTCGTGCAGATCAACGTGGCGGTTGCGGCGAGCAATCCGCAGCGGCTCTACGCAACGCTGGCGACGAAGTCTGAGGGCGGCTACGCATCGGGCAAGGGGCTGGGCGTGTATCGCTCCGACGACGCCGGCGCGAGCTGGCAAAAGATCACCGACGATCCGCGTCCGGCGATGAAGATTGGCGGCGGCGATCTGTCAATTCCGGTCGCGGATCCAAAGGATCCCGATACGATTTATGTGACCAGCATTGTTACTGTTCGCTCAACGGACGGCGGCAAGACGTGGATCAGCCTGCGCGGAGCACCGGGCGGTGACGACTACCAGAACATGTGGGTCAATCCGAAGAATCCGAAGATCCTGCTGCTGGTGAGCGATCAGGGCGCGGTCATCAGCGTGAACGGCGGCGAGAGCTGGAGTTCCTGGTATAACCAGCCGACGGCACAGCTCTATCACGTCGCTGCGACGAATACATTTCCCTACCTCGTGTGCGCGGGCCAGCAGGAAAGCGGCTCGGTGTGCACCTCGACGCGCGGCAATGACGGATACGTCAGTTACCGCGAATGGCACCCGGTGGGAATCATCGAATACGGCTACGCCGCGCCCGATCCGCTGCACCCCGAGATCATTTACGGAGCGGGGCGGACCGAAGTTTCGCGCTACAACAGCGTCACCGGCGAAGTGCAGAATGTGACGCCGCTGCCCACGCGCAAGCGCGACTATCGCGGTGACCGCACCGAGCCGATTCTGTTCTCACCGGTGGATCCGCACACGATGTATTACGCCTCGAACCATCTCTTCAAAACCAATGACTACGGTCATACATGGGAGACCATCAGTCCCGACCTCAGCCAGGAAAAGAGTGGGCAGCCGGAATCCCTTCCGCCGCTGACAGCGGAGCAGCAGGCACAGCGGCGCGGCGTCATCTACTCGGTGGCCGCGTCGTATAAAACCATCCAGACCATCTGGGCTGGTACCGACGACGGACTGGCGTGGGTGACACACGACGGCGGCATGAACTGGACGAACATTACCCCGCCGGGGCTAACTCCGTGGAGCAAAATCGCGCAGATCGACGCTTCGCGCTTCGACGACGAAACCGCGTACGTGGCTGTGAATCGGTTCCGCATTGACGACCCGCATCCTTATGCGTTTCGCACCCACGATGGAGGCAAGTCGTGGCAGTCGATCAGCGCGGGGTTGCCGGAAGATGCGCCGGTCAATGCGGTGCGCGCCGATCCCGTGCAGCCCGGCTTGCTCTACGCTGCGACCGAGCACGCGGTCTATGCGTCCTTCGACGATGGAACGCACTGGCAGCCGATCCAGTACAACCTGCCGCACACGTCCATGCGCGATTTGCTGGTGAAAGATGACGACCTGATCGTCGCCACCCACGGCCGCTCATTCTGGATTCTCGACGNNCCCCGACACGCCGGTGCCGCCCGACGAGCCGATGGGCGAGAATCCGCCCGACGGAGCGGTCATCGACTACAACCTGGCCGCGAACGCGCAGGAGATCACCTTTGAAGTGCTCGATCGCGGCGGCAAAGTGCTGCGCAGTTTTTCGAGTAAAGGTCCGGTGTCGCCGACGCCCCAGCAGATGAAGACGAACCTGATTCCTCCGTACTGGCCGCAGCTGCACGGACCGTTGCCGGTGACCGCGGGCATGCATCGGTGGGTTTGGGATTTGCGCTCGACCACGCCCACGGCAACCCGCTATGACTATCCCATCTCCGCCGTGCCGCATCGGACGCCGCTAAAACCGCAGGGACCGCTGGTGTTGCCGGGCGCCTACACGGTGCGGCTCACAGTGGATGGTCACAGCGAGTCGCAAACGCTGACGGTGAAGATGGATCCGCGGATCCAGACCGCGCCCAGTGACCTGGAGGCGCTGCACACCGCGCAAATGGCGATGGCCGACTCGCTGGACGCGGTGGCGAAGGCCGACCTCGCCGCGCATGCGGTGGCCGAGCAGATCGCTGCGCCGCGGAATGCTTCGCTCTCCACCCAGATGGCGCCTTTCAGTGACGCTCTGAAGGCATTGCTGAGTGGAAATCCGGCGAAGCACGCACCCGGCATCGATGAAGTCAATGGAGAAGTGGGCCAGCTTTACGGCGAACTGGAGCAGGCCGATGGCGTTCCGACCGAAGCCCTGCTGGCCGCGGCCGCGCACGCACAGGGCGAACTCAAAGAAGTCCTGCCGGGGTGGGACGACTTCCGCGACAACCAGCTTCCTGCGCTGAACAAGGTGCTCGAGGCCGCGCACCATGCACGCATCAATCTCGCCAAGCCGCCGGACGACCTGCCGGATGAGGGGGACGAGGACTAAGGGAAGCTCACACCCAGCCGCCATCGATTACGTAGCTCTGGCTAGTGATGGCAGAGCTGTCGTCAGCGGCAAGGAACAGAACGAGGCGCGCGACCTCTTCCGGAAGGATGAAGCGCTTGAGCGCCTGCGCGGCCAGGACCTCCGCCTCGTACTCCGGCGTGAGCCACAGACGCCGTTGGCGCTCGGTGAGGATGGAGCCAGGCATGACGCAGTTCACTCGGATATTCGAGGGGCCGAGCTCGTGGGCGAGGGTGCGCGTCATGCCCACGATGGCAGCTTTCGCGGTGACGTACACCGGCACGTGGGTGGAAGGGATGACCCAGCCAATCGAACTCATATTGATGATGGAGCCGCGGCCGGCCTTCTGCATCGCCGGGATCACTCCCTGCGCCATGAAGAACTGATGCTTCAGGTTGACGGCGATCCCGCGGTCCCACGAATCGGGCGTCACCTCTGCGATCGAGTGGCGCGTGTCGTTGCCGGCGTTGTTGACCAGCACATCCACGGCGCCGAGCTGGTCCATGATGGTACGCAGCGCGTTCTGCAACGCGGCAATGTCGGTGAGATCGCAGTGAAGAAAGAGCGGCGCGGGCGCGCCTGTTGCCGCAAGACGCGTGGCCAGCTTCTGCGCCGCTTCGATCTGTACATCGAGAAAGGCGACCCGGGCGCCGTTTGCGGTGAATGCCTCGACGATCGCTTCGCCGAGGCCGCTCGCCCCGCCGGTGACGATGACCACGCGATTGCGCAGGCTGGGATACGTGGCGAATGACCTGGTCGAGGACATGGCGTATTGATGATAAGGCGGCCCGCGCTCGCGTCGCTGGCGGCCTTCGCCATTGGGTAAGCGGGGCAGCGACGGATGTGATCTACTGGATTGCCCCGGAGTCCCGAAAGCAGGGCCGCAACCTTCCTGCCTGCGGGATGCGCCCGCCGATGGACGCGATGAACCTCAGCGAACCCGATTTGCGCAAGCGCTGGACGCGCATCCTGCCGGCGGTCTTTATCACCTACAGCCTTGCCTATCTGGATCGCGCCAACTACGGATTTGGCGCCGCCGCCGGCCTGGCCCAGACGCTGCATATCAGCGGATACCAGTCGTCGCTGCTGGGCGCGCTGTTTTTCCTGGGATATTGTCTCCCCCAGATTCCCGGCATCATTCTCGTCCAGCGGTATAGCGCCCGGCTGCTTATCTTTGCCGCGCTGGTGGCGTGGGGCGGGTTTGCGGCGCTGACCGGCGTCATCCGCACGTATTGGCTGCTGGCGCTGGATCGCTTCCTGCTGGGTGTCGCTGAAAGCTTTGTCTTTCCGGCTTTGCTGATCGTCCTCACTCGCTGGTTCACACGGTCGGAGCGCTCGCGCTCCAATTCGCTGATGCTCCTGGCGAATCCCGTGACCGTGCTCTGGATGTCCGCGGTGACCGGATTTCTGATTCGCGCGCGCGGATGGCAGCAGGCCTTCATCCTGGAGGGCCTGGTGGCAGTGGTCTGGGGCGGATTCTGGCTGGCTCTGATGCGTGATCGGCCCAAAGATGCGCCATGGCTAAGCCCCGCCGCGCGCGCCGATCTGGAGGGCGTGCTCGACCACGAACAGCGGCACCTGCCGCAGATCGCTAACTTCTGGATAGCGTTCCGGCAACCCAACGTGCTGCGCCTCTCCATCAACTATTTCTTCTGGAGCCTCGGCATCTACGGATTTGTGCTTTGGCTCCCGTTGGTGATCCGCAACGCAACCAGAGCGGCGATGGGCACGACGGGATTAATAGCTGCATTGCCGTATCTGGTGTCAGTGGTTGTGATGATTGTTATCTCCCATTATTCTGATCGCAGTGGCCAGCGGCGAAAATATGTGTGGCCGCTGCTTATGCTCGGCGGAGTCGCGCTGGCGGGATCGTTTTTCAGCGTCGACCGCTCGTTTCCCCTGGCCTACGCGTGCCTGATCGTTGCCGCGTGTTGTATGTACGCGCCCTACGGGCCGTTTTGGGCGATGGTGCCGGAGCTGCTGCCGCGCAATGTCGTCGGAGAGACCATGGCGCTGATCAATTGCATCGGCGCCCTGGGCGGATTCTTCGGGACCTGGCTCGTCGGTGTGTTGCAAACCTACACCGGCAGTTCCGCAGCGGGGTTTCTGCTGATGTCGCTGTCCCTTATTCTGGCTGGGGGCGTGCTGTTGCGCGTGAAGCCGTCCCCGGAGACGCATCTGACGCTGGAAGCCGAGGCTCATTAGCGGGCTGTCGAGTTAATAAGTGATCAGATTAACGAGTCACGCAATGACGAATGCTGCGGGTAGGGAAGTGAGTGCGGGTACGGAGCGAGTTATCCATTGATGAAGACCATTGCGGTCAGTGAGGTCCTTGAGTCCCCGAACCTGGACTTGCACGGCGTGGTGACACACGCGCGCGGGCCCGCCGGGTCTCTGCCGCTGACGGCCGAGATGCTCCTTACCCAGCCCTCGGGCAATTTGTTCGGACTAACAATGAATGCCGGCATGGGATGGGATCCCGCTCGCCTGGGCGGACCCGAAGTTTTGATCCTGAGCACCCATGGCGGCCTGCGCGCTCCAGACGGAACCCCCATAGCGCTCGGCTTCCACACGGGACACTGGGAAGTCGGCCTGCTGGTCGCCGAAGCGGCGCGCGAACTGAAGGCACTCGACGCGCTGCCCTTTGCCGGAGCATGCACCGATCCCTGTGATGGTCGTACCCAGGGGACGACGGGAATGCTCGACTCGCTCCCGTTTCGTAACGACGCAGCCATGGTGCTGCGACGCCTTATGCGATCATTGCCCACTCGGGCGGGTGTCTTGGGCATAGCTACGTGCGACAAAGGGCTGCCGGCGATGCTGATG
Organism: Acidobacterium sp.; assembly: GCA_003152415.1. GTDB lineage: Bacteria > Acidobacteriota > Terriglobia > Terriglobales > Acidobacteriaceae > Palsa-343. The sequence goes on along the minus strand of PMAD01000340.1, from coordinate 24,631 downwards.
GCGCTGGCGTCAGCCGGCGAACTACCCACGGTGCTCATCCCCGGCGGCGTAACGCTGTTGCCCGAGAACGGAGAGGACGCCGGGAAGATTCAGACCATCGGCGCACGCTTTGCCCAGGGCCAAATCACTCTGGAGTATGCCGCGGAGGTAGGATGCCACGCGTGCGCCACGCCAGGTGGAGGCTGCCAGTTTCTCGGAACCGCCGCCACTTCGCAGGTGGTTGCCGAAGCTCTCGGTTTGGCGCTGCCCCATACCGCACTGGCGCCCTCGGGCCAACCGGTGTGGCTCGATGCAGCGAAACGATCGGCGGCGGCTTTGCTGCGGCTGCGCGAACTCCGCGTCGGGACAAAGGACATCCTGACCCAGGCCGCCTTCGAAAATGCGATGGTGGTGTACGCAGCGTTTGGAGGTTCGACCAATCTCCTGCTGCATCTGCCTGCCATCGCGCACGCGGCAGGACAGAAGCGGCCCAGCGTTGCGGACTGGGTGCGTGTGAATCGCGAGGTCCCCCGCCTGGTGGACGCGCTGCCCAACGGCCCGAAGAATTTCGCGACAGTTCAGGTATTTCTGGCCGGCGGCGTGCCCGAAGTGATGCTCCATCTGCGCACCGCGGGCCTTCTTGATACGAAGGCGATGACGGCCGCGGGCGTTACCCTCGACGAATGTCTCGACTGGTGGCAGCAAAGCGAACGCCGGCGCACTCTCCAACAGAATCTGCGCGAGCGCGATGGGATCGAGCCAGAACAAGTCATCTTCTCGCCGGATCGCGCGCGCCAGGCCGGGCTCACTTCAACCGTGTGTTTTCCAAAAGGGAATCTCGCGCCCGAGGGCTCCGTGGTGAAGAGCACAGCGATCGATCCGAGCCTGATTGGAGACGATGGGGTCTTTTTTCATCGCGGTCCGGCTCGCGTGTTCATCCTCGAAAGCGACGCGATCAAGGCAATCAGGAAAGGACGGATTGCCGCCGGCGACGTGATGGTGCTGATCTGCTGTGGGCCAAAGGGCGCAGGGATGCAGGAAATTTACCAGATCACCGCCGCGCTCAAAGCCTTGCCGCATTGCCGCCACGTAGCGCTGCTCACCGATGGCAGATTCAGCGGTGTCTCGACCGGCCCGTGCATCGGCCATATTTCGCCGGAAGCGCTCGCGGGTGGTCCCGTCGGCAAACTCCGCGACGGCGACATGATCGAAATTCGCATCGACCGCACAAAGCTCATCGCGTCGGTAGATCTGGTCGGTGACCAGGAACATCGATTTGGCAGCGACGAAGGCGCACGCCATCTCGCCTCCCGCCCATCCCGCGACGATCTACGGCCGCACCCGCAGCTGCCGGACGACACACGGCTGTGGGCTGCCCTGGTGGAGGCCAGTGGCGGCATCTGGGCCGGATGCGTTTACGATGTCGACGCGATCGCTGCGCGGCTCGCAGGCGATAACGCCGCCGTGGCGAAGCAGCCGATGGTTGGAGAACTCAAGGAGCAAACGTGATTCTGTATCGAACGGCCGAGGGCCTCACCCTGGTTGAAGACAACAAGGCTTATGGGGTCGAAGGTTCTCTGGACACGCTCGTGGCGCGTCCGGATTTGCATGCGTTCCTTAGCGAGCAGGTTCGCGAGGGGAATCTGGCGGGGCGCATCCTGACTGCGGACCTGCTGCCGCCGGTCGGCAGCCAGGAAGTCTGGGCGGCGGGCGTGACGTATCTTCGCAGCCGCGCGGCGCGCATAGCGGAATCGAAAGATGCGGGCGGAGGCGATTTCTACGATCGCGTGTATTCCGCGGACCGTCCGGAGCTGTTCTTCAAATCGCTGGCGCACAAAGTTGTGGGACCGGGCGGCGCCGTGGGCTTGCGCAGCGATGCGCACTGGTCAGTGCCCGAGCCCGAGTTGGCGCTGCTCATCAACCCCACTGGCGGCATCGTCGGCTACACGATCGGGAACGATATGAGTTCGCGCGACATCGAGGGGCAGAACCCGCTCTATCTGCCCCAGGCGAAGGTCTACAACCGCAGCTGCGCGCTCGGGCCCGGAATTTTGATGNNACGACGCTGGCGCAGATGAAACGCAGTCCTCAGGAATTGGTCGACTACCTGTATCGCGATCAGACCTTCCCTTTCGGTTGTTTCCTCCTGACCGGTACGGGCGTTGTACCTCCGGATTCGTTTACGCTGGAGAAAGGCGACACGGTTCGCATCGGGATCGACGGGATCGGGGAGCTGGTGAACCCGGTCGCATGATGGGGCCATGGAGTGAGGAGACGGAATGATGCAGGCGGCAGTGGCAACGGCAAAGGTTTGGATCGGCGGTGAGTGGCGGGAGTCCGACGCGGAAGGCGTCTTTGAGCCGGAAAATCCGTCAACCGGCGAGAAACTGGGGCGCGAATTTCCGGTGAGCCGGTGGAGCGACTGCGATCGCGCGCTGACGGCGGCAGCCGAAGTGGCGAGCGAACTGGAGCATATCCCGGCCGAGAAGATTGCGGCATTTCTTGAGAAATATGCGGCGGAGCTGGAGGCGAATGCCGAGGCCATCGTGCAGGCAGCGCACGAAGAAACGGCGCTTCCGGTATCGCCACGGCTGAAGGACGTCGAGCTGCCGCGGACGACGGATCAGCTCCGCCAGGCGGCCGCTGCGGCGCGGCAGGGAACGTGGCGGCGCGTCACCATCGATCGAGCGAAGAAACTTTATTCGTGCATGGCGCCCATTGGGCCAGTGGTGGTCTTTGGGCCCAACAATTTTCCGTTTGCGTTTAATGGCGTCAGCGGGGGCGATTTTGCCGCGGCGATTGCGGCGGGCAATCCGGTGATCGCCAAAGCCCACCCGCTGCATGCATACACCTCGCAGCTGATGGCGGAAGCAGCCGCGAAAGCGCTCGACGGTTCAGGGCTTCCGCCCGCGACGGTGCAGATGATCTACAAGGTGAACCATGAGGTGGGGCAGCGCCTGGTCAGCGATCCCAGAATCGGCGCCACCGGCTTTACGGGCAGCAAGGGTGCGGGACTGAAATTGAAACACGCCGCCGATGCGGTCGGGAAACCGATTTATCTGGAGATGTCGAGTCTGAATCCGGTGGTGTTTTTGCCGGAAGGCCTGAAAGAGAACGTGCAGAAGTGGGCGAAGGAGCTTGCGGACAGCTGCACCGCTGGATCGGGGCAGTTTTGCACACGGCCGAACCTGGCGTTTTTGATCGCGGGCGATGCGGCTGAATCCTTTTTGCGCGAGGTCGCTGCCGCATTCAACAGCCGCGAGCCGCATGCCCTGTTGTCGTCATCGACGCGTGACCAACTCCACGAGTCGATTCGGGCGCTGAAGGCCGCTGGTGCAACTGTCGTCACCGGAGGCAGGAATCTACCGGGAAACGGCTACCGGTACGCGAGCACGCTGCTGCATGTTTCCGGCAAAGCGTTTCTCTCCGCACCCCACGATTTGCAGCGTGAGGCGTTCGGCAACGAAGTCATGGCGGTGGTCGCTGCGAATCAGGATGAGCTGCTCGATGCGCTCGATTGCCTCGAGGGGAATTTGACGGGATGCTTTTACTCGTCGGCATCTGGCGCGGACGACGCGCTCTATGCGCGGCTCGCGCCCGTGATGCGACGCAAAGTCGGGCGGCTGCTCGACGACAAGATGCCGACCGGCGTGGCCGTCAGCCCGGCGATGAACCACGGCGGTCCGTATCCTGCGACGGGGCATCCGGGATTCACTGCGGTTGGAATCCCGGCGTCGATTGCGCGGTTCACGGCATTGCAGTGCTACGACAATGTCCGCGAGGAGCGGCTGCCGGCGTTTCTGCGCGAGAAGTGAATCTCAGATCTCTTCGTGAGTGTTGCGCAGCTCCCGAGCGAAGTCCTTCTTCGAGGTGAAGCGGCGCACCAGCAACGGCATCACGAACAGAATCGCGAACACGGTTGTGATCATGCCACCCACGACCACGCGCGCCAATGGCTGCTGCGCCTGCGCGCCGATGCTGCTCGCCACCGCTGCGGGAAGCAGTCCGATGCCCGCCGCCATGCATGCCATTACCACCGGCCGCATCTCGTCGAGGCAGCCCTTTTCCAGCCCGCGCTCCAGCCCCTCTTCGCGTTGCGCGCGCCGAATTCCTGAGAGGAAGACGACAGCTCCCAGGGTTGCGACGCCGGTCAGCGAGGTGAATCCCACGGCGGCTGAAATGCTGAACGCCGTTCGCGTGAGGAACAGCGAGAGAATCCCCCCAATCGCCGCGAAGGGCAGCGTGCCGATCACGATGAACGCGTCGCGCCACGTGCGGAACTGGATGTAGAGCAGTACCAAAATGACGGCAAGACTTACCGGGATGATGAGCGCGAGCCGGCGCTGCTCCTTTTTCAGGCTGTCGAACTCGCCAGCCCAGGTGTACTCGTAACCGGTGGGCAGCTTCACCTGGTCTTCCATGCGCGCCTGCAGATCCTGAATCGCGCTCGCCAGGTCGCGGCCCCGCACGCTGAACTTGATGGGAATATACCGGCGCCCGCCCTCGTGATAAATCATGAAGGCGCCATTGCGGATGCTGACCTCCGCCACCATCCCCAGTTGCACTTGATTGCCGTCTGGCGTCGGCAGCAGGATGCGGGAAATCTCGTCCGGCGTGCTGCGGAAATCCGGCGCATAGCGCACGGCAAAGTCGAAGCGCCGGTCGTTGTCGATAATCTGCGTCACCGGCGCGCCGCCCACCGCCGCCTGCACCACGTTGTTGATGTCCTGCGGCTGAAGACCGTAGCGCGCCGCCTTCATCCGATCGATGGAAACCAGCAGGCTCGGCTGTCCCGTGACGTCGAAGACGCCGACGTCGGTAATCCCCGGAACCTTCTGCATGATCCCGGAAATCTGGTTAGCGATGCGCGTGAGTTCTTCGAAATCGTTGCCAAACAGCTTGAGCGAGTTTTCGCCCTTGACGCCGGACATCGCTTCCTCGACGTTGTCCTGGATATTTTGCGAGAAATTGAAATCGACGCCTGGATACTGCTCAAAGCTGTGGCTGATCGCAGCGATCAGCGCGTCCTTGTTGCCGTGGAATTGCGGCCTCCAGTGCCCAACGGGCTTCAGGTCGGCGAGAAATTCGATGTTGTTGAAGGTGCTCACATCGGTGCCGTCGTCGGGCCGCCCCATTTGCGAGACCACCTGCGTCACCTCGGGATAGGCGCGCAGCGCGGTGCGAATCTCGTCGGCCATCCTTTCCGAGGCCTGGAAGGAGATGTCCTGCTGCATGTCGGCGCGAATCCACAAGTTGCCCTCCTCCAGTGCCGGCATGAACTCCCCGCCCACAAAGTGGAAGATGACGGCCGCGCACCCGAGCGCGAGGAAGGCGACGATCCAGGTCAAGCCGCTGAAGCGAAGGGCGCGATTGAGGCCGCGATCGTAGTGGCGGCGAAAGAAGCCGCTCAGCCAGGTCTCTTTAGCCTCGCCGGTTACGTTTTTTGGAACCGCAAGTGAGGCGAGCACGGGAGCGAAGATAAGCGCGAAAATGAGAGCGCCGGTCAGCGCGAATCCATAGGTGACCGACATGGGCGCGAAAATCTTGCCGGGCACGCCCTGCATCGTGAACAGCGGGATAAAGGCAACCAGAATAATCAGTGTCGCGAACAGGACGGGCGTGGCCGCGTCGGCGACCCCGGCCAGGATGAGGTCGAAAATTTCTTCGCCCTCGATGCGGCGTGAGACTTTGCGGTACACGCTTTCCAGCACCACGATGGACGCGTCGACGAGAATACCGAAGTCAATGGCGCCGATCGAAATGAGGTTCGCCGACTGGTTGGTGAGCACCATGAGGCTGAAGGCGAACAGTACCGCGAAAGGGATCGTAATGGCGGCGATCAGGGTGATGCGCCAGTCGCCCAGCATTCCCAGAAGGACCAGAGTGACCAGGGTGAGCCCCAGGACCACGATGTGGCGCACCGTTGCAGTCGTGATGTTGATCAGCGTCGTGCGGTCGTAGATCGTGCTGATGTGCATCCCCGGCGGCAACAGGTTGCCGTGGTTGAGTCGATCGATCTTCTCCCGCAGAGCGGCCAGCGCGGGCAGGGATTTTGCGCCCTTCTGCAGCAGCACAATGGCCTGAACGATGTCGGGGTCGTCGCGGTGGTTGAAATCGCTGCGGCCAACTTTGCCCAGCCGCGGTTGATGACCCTCGCGTACTTCGGAGACGTCGCGCAGCAAAACGGGCACGCCGTTGCGCTCCGCCACCACAATGTTGCGCATGTCGTCGAGCGAGTGCAGCAGCCCGATGCCGCGAACCTTGACGCTCTGACTGCCGACCGTAAGATAGTTGCCCCCCGCGTTGGCGTTGCTGTTGGTAACAGCGTTCACCACCTGGGTCATGGTGATGCCGTAAGTCAGCAGCTTGTTGGGGTCGACCTCGGCCTGATACTGGCGCGTGGTGCCTCCAAACGTAGCCACATCGATGATCCCCGGGACCTGTTTAATCTCGCGAACCACCAGCCAGTCCTGCGTGGCCTTGAGTTCGTTCAGCGAATATCCTGGGCCCGTGAGCTGATAACGATAGATTTCTCCCACCGGTGATTCCGGCGAGAGCTGGGGCTGCAGATTATTCGGCAGCGTGACTTGCTGCAGGCGATTCAGCGCTTCCTGCCGATCGATGAAGTAATCGCTCCCGAAATCAAAATACATCTTGACGTCGCTGAGCCCGAAGATGCTGATCGAACGGATCTGATCCAGCTCCGGCGTGCCATACAGCCCCGTCTCCATCGGGATCGTGACCTGCTGCTCCATCTCTTCTGCTGACCACGACGGATACTGCGTGATGAACTCGACCATCGGCGGCGACGGATCCGGATAGGCCTCGATATCCAGCTGCAAAAAAGCATAGGCGCCAATCGCCAGCATCGCCAGAAACACGATGAGAACGACGTTGCGATAGCGAAGGAGAACGCGAATCAGCGCCTGCATGATTACTGCGCCTCTTCCGCACGGAGAAGCTCCGCCCCCGCGCTGACCACTTTGTCTCCGTCGCTGAGGCCCTGTGTAATCTCGTCGCTGTCCGCATGGGTGTTGCCAAGCGTAACAGTGCGCCGCACATATTTGCCGGGCCCAGTCTCGACAAAGACGAAGGTGTCGTGCCCGCTCTGTATCACTGCCGTCGCCGGGACGACGATGACATTGCGCTGCCACCCGTTCACGGCCATGCTCGCGTACATCTGCGGCTTCAGGCGATGGCCTGGATTGGACAGCACAACGCGGATCTTCAGAGTCAGCGAGACAGGATCGACCGCATCGGAAATGTTCTGGATGGGACCGTGCAGCGTGAGCCCGGGATAACCATTCACGGTGATCTCGGTCTGCTGGCCGGCGTGAACCGAGCTCTGATCGCGCGGGTAAAGGTCGCCGACAACCCAGACGGAGTCAATGTTGGCGATAGTCGCGATAGCGGTGGCGTTGTCGAGTGAGCGCTGCAGTTCGCCGGGGCCAGTCTCCACGTCCAGGACCACGCCCGAGATCGGCGCCGTGATGGGCACGACATCCGAAGTATCGTTCTCGCTGAAGCCCAGCAGGCGCAGCGCCTGGCGGGCCCGCTCCAGCTCTGAGTGGTCGGAGTCGTCCAGCGCCTTCAGGTCGTCGTAGTCGCGCTGCGCCATCACGTCGTGCTGCAGCAGTTCCTTCGCGCGATTCAGCTGCAGGTCTGCGCGGCCGGCTTCAATTTTAGCCTTCTCGAAGTCGGAGCGCGCCTGCGCCGCGTCACTGCTCTGCAGAGTGCCGAGTTTCTGTCCCTGACGAACCTCCTGGCCGGGCAGAATGCTCAGGGAAAGCACGCGACCGCTGATCAGAGGGTAGATATGCACCATGTCGGTGGGGTTCGCCGTGATGCGCGCGGGCAAAACCAACTGACTCTCCACTGGCTGCTGATGGACAGTGACCGTCTCGAGAACGCGCTCCTTCGGCGTGGCCGTTTCGGGCGGAGTTTCATCGCGATGACACGCCACGGTGCAGAACAAAACGCTGAGTAAAACGAGCGCCCAGCCGACGGGGACGGCGAGTGCGGAGAGGTTCTGCCGTTTCATGGGATGATCTCCGTGGCTGCGGCGAAGCTGAGCTGGTGAATGCTGAGCCAGACCTGCTGGTTGGCGGTCAGTGCATCGAGATTGACCTGGCGGTAGTCGCGCAGTGCATCGAGATAATCGAGCAGCGTGGCGCCGCCGTGGCGATAGCTGAATTCAAGGTTTTCGCGCACGCGCCCCGCCTCCTCGGTGTAGTGGCTGTTGTAGCGTCTCGCCAGATCCAGAGCCGCGTCATACGCCGCCCAGGCCTGATCCACGTCGTTCAGCACCTGGTTGCGGGCCGCGATTTCCGCGAAGCGCGCCGACTGCGCTTCGAACCGCGTGCGTTCCTTCTCGCCCTGGTTGCGGTCGAATATGCGCAGCGGGATCGAGATCTGGAATCCTGCGGTGTTGTAGATTGCGCTGCGCTCGTATTCGCCTCCAATCGTGGGATCGGTCGTGCCCCCCGCGTCCGCCAGTTTCACATTCGCATCCGCCAGAGTTACACCCTGCCGAGCCGCCAGGTAGTCGGGGCGGGCTGCCAGCGCGTCCCGCTCAGCCTCTGCCAGCGTAATCGTGACGTCCGCCGCCTGGATATTCCCGGTGATGTCGAATGGGATGGCCGGCTTTTCTAAGCCCATCAGCAGCTGCAGTGAATCGCTCGACTGCGTGAGGTCGAGTTTAGCGTTGTCGTAGTCCGACTCGAATTCAGCGAGCTGCAGATCGATGCGCTCGAAGTCGGTCTTGCTGATGTCGCCCGCGTCGAGGCGCGCCTTGCTTAGATCCACGGTCTTGCCGTAGCTGTCGAGATTGTCCTGCGCAATGCGCAGTGCCTCTTTGGCGATGAGCATGTTGGTGAACGCGTCCTTGATCTGCAGAACCGTCTGCCGCACCTGATCGTTGTACTGGCTGCGCGTCACATCGGTTGTCGAGCGCGCGGAGTCGAGCCGCCAACGGCGCTTCTGTCCGCGTTCAAACAGACGGGTCACGTTGGCTGCGTAGGAATAGGGGCTCGCCGGGTTGCTCGCGCCCAGCGTGACGTCCGTGCCGGAAACGGTGAAACTGGGGTTCTGCCTCAGACCGGCCGTAATTTCCGCGGCTCTGGTCGCGTCAACGTGCTGCTCGGCAGAAAGCAGCGAAGGATTTTTCGCGCGCGCAATGTCCAGCACCTGCTCCAGACTCAGCGGAGTCGCCGCGGGTGCGCTCTGAGAGCGCGCAGTTGGTGCCGCGAGACAGAAAGCGAGAATCAATCCGGGTCCGGAAAGCCGGAGGTTCATGCTGAGCATCCAGTGATCGCTCACAAGCGATCGGCCTTACAAGGGGAACAACAGAACGACACGCTGCGTTGCTCAGGCCAGTGGAGGGGGACGCGTCGTGAATGCGCGGAAAAATCCATATGCCTGCCGTGGAACCGTCTCTGCGGCAGCGGGGAATCCCATTGCTGGCATTTGCGAAAAAATGGGGGTCGCACCCAATGGAGCGAAAACTGCAGGCAAACGATGCAGGGGCTGGTCCGGAGACAACTGCAGGTCGCCGCGCCGGGTGACGCGTTCGGTCTCGGCCGGGTTGGTATTCGCCTGCAGATCGTCCGTGAGCGAAATGACCGGGAGAAGAATCGCCGCCAGCACCGCCAGAGCAACCAGTTGCACGCCGATGGCGGGCAGTACAGATTTTTTCCGTCGATCTCGCAGGTTGGCCAACCACGCTGCACCCAGCATGATGGTGACCGCAACCCACAACAGATTGAAGAAGGTTTCCACGATTCGGGGTCGATTATACCTAACTTAGACGTGCGACTCAGGAAATGAGTCGACCTTTTCCTTCCTCCAGAAGCAAGAATTGTTCACCGTCTTTTCGGCCCTGTAACGCACGACGCAGGCGTTCGGGCGGATCCGTCTCGCCATCGTCGGCCAGGGCGAAGGTCCCGAAGTGAATCGCGATCGCTGTCGAGGTCTCGAGGATGGCGCGCGCCTCGACCGCCTGTTCCGGAGTCATATGGATAGGACCCATGAACCACTCCGGCTCATAGGCGCCTATGGGCAGCAGAGCCAGACGGAAGGACGAGAAGCGTTCCCTGATCGCGGCGAACAGATCGCCGAAGCCTGTATCCCCCGCAAAATAAATCTTGCCATGCGCGCCTTCCACCACCCATCCGCACCACAGTGTTCGATTGCGATCGAAGGGCGTGCGCGCGGAAAAATGCTGGGCCGGAACACTGTGGATGAGCATCTCCCGCCACGATTGAGCCTGGCCCCAGTCCAGTTCCCGCACATCGCCAAAGCCGATGCCGCGCAGCTTCTTTGCCAGTCCGAGCGGACAAAACACCGCCGGCCGATGGGCGGCTGCCAGCCGCTTCAGAGTGGGGACGTCGAAATGGTCATAGTGATTGTGACTAATCAGGATGCAGTGGATCGGCGGCAGATCCTCAAAGCGGATGCCGGGAGCGCGGTGCCTCTGCGGGCCCGTGAACTGGACCGGACTCGCACGCCGCGACCAAACCGGATCCGTCAGGAGATTCACGCCCTCCGTCTGAAGCAGAACCGTGGAATGGTTCACCCAGGTCACGCGAAGTGCGCTGCCGTCTACCTGATCGGGCGGCTTCGGACCCGGTGTGGAGTCGATCCATGACTGCCACGGGCCGATTTTCCGGTTCCGCATCCACTTGAGCGCTTCGAAAAACCCGTTCTCCTTAACTCCCGGATTGAAGAATCGCCCCGCGCGAAAATGCTCCGCTACAGGCAACACATCGATCCGTTCGGCCAGCGCGTCCCGGGATTCTGACATACCTATAAGGATGCGGGCTGGCGCGGAACGGTGCAACCGGCCCCCGGCAGCTCCTCTCTAATGCCCGGGCACGGGCCTCAGGATTTTTCTGTGCAGCGCCCGCGATTCGTCCTGCGAATGCGGGTCAATAGGCTATAGTGTTGCAGTCGCGTAAATGCCCCCGCTTTCCCCTGCAGCCTCATCACCCACACTTGTGAGGGTCCTATCGTATGCGCCTGCCCGTTGCTGCTGCTTGCTTGTTCGCCATTGCCGCTTATGCCGTGGACGCGGGTCATCCCCTGCGCGGCTACACGCCCGAGGACTCAGCGACAGAAGTCAGCTGGGAGCAGAAGTTTCGCCGGCTGCCCGACCGCGATCACATCCGCGAAAATATGCGCCGCCTTTCAGCTCGGCCGCACCATGTCGGCTCGCCCTATGACAAGGACAACGCTGAGTGGCTGCTCGCGCAATTGCAATCCTTCGGACTCGACGCGAAGATCGAGACTTTCTCTGCTCTTTTTCCCACGCCGAAGTCGCGCAAACTCGAGCTGCTTGGCCCCGCCCCCTTCACGGCGAAACTTCAGGAGCCGCCCGTCAGCGTGGATCCAACCTCCAGCCAGACCAGCGAGCAGCTGCCAACGTATAACGCATATTCACGCGACGGCGATGTAACTGCGCCTCTGGTCTATGTGAACTACGGCCGCCCCGAAGACTACGATGTCCTCGACCGTATGGGCGTCTCCGTCAAAGGCGCCATTGTCATCGCGCGCTACGGCGCGAGCTGGCGCGGCATCAAGCCCAAAGTTGCCGCCGAGCACGGAGCCGTCGGCTGCATCATTTACTCCGATCCGCGCGAAGATGGCTACTACCAGGGCGACACCTATCCCCAGGGTCCGATGCGTCCTCCGGATGGTGCGCAGCGCGGCAGCGTGATGGACATGCCCATCTACCCCGGCGATCCGCAAACCCCCGGAGTCGGCGCCGTCGAAGGCGTGAAGCTGATTCCGATCGATCAGGTGCAGACCATCACGAAGATTCCTGTTCTCCCCATCTCCTATGCGGACGCGACTCCGTTCCTGAAGGCCCTCGGTGGCGAAACAGTTCCCGAAGCATGGCGCGGCGGACTGCCCTTGACCTATCACGTTGGGCCGAGCACGGCGAAGGCGCACCTGGCCGTCAGTTTCAACTGGGATCGCAAACCCCTCAATGACGTCGTCGCGCGCATCCCCGGCTCGAAATTCCCTGACGAGTGGGTCATTCGCGGCAATCATCACGACGCCTGGGTCAATGGTGCCGAGGACCCGCTCTCCGGCGCAAGCCCTGAGCTCGAAGAAGCGCGAGCGCTCGGCCAACTGCTGCAACAGGGCTGGAAGCCATCGCGCACCATCATTTATTGCTTCTGGGATGGTGAGGAGCCCGCGCTGCTCGGATCGACGGAGTGGGCCGAATACCATGCCGACGAGCTAAAACAACATGCCGTCGCCTATTTCAACTCCGACGGCAACGGCCGCGGCTACTTCCGCGCCGAGGGTTCGCACTCACTGGAAAACTTCGTGAACGATGTGGCGAAGGACATCCAGGATCCGGAAACGAAAATGTCGGTGTGGAAGCGTGTACGCCTCGTCGACATTGCCCGCGCCACTCCCCAGGCTCGCACCGAGATTCGATCGCGTGCCGATATGCGCATTCCCGCGCTCGGGTCAGGTTCTGACTACACAGTCTTCGTCGACCACCTCGGCGTCGCCAGCGTGAACTTCGGCTACGGCGGCGAAGACGAGGGCGGGCAGTATCACTCCGTCTATGACGACTTCTACTACTACACGCACTTTCTCGATACCACCTTCGACTACGAGCGTGCTTTGGCGCAAACCGCCGGAACCATGGTGCTGCGCATGGCGGATGCGGATATTCTGCCCTTCCAGTTCTCCGATCTCGCCGATACTGTGCACCTCTATGTCACCCAGCTCAAAACCCTTGCCACCGAGAAGCATGACGAAATAAAGGAGCGCGATCAGGAAATCTCCGACGGCGTCTACCAGGCGCTCTACGATCCTAAGAAAAACATGGTCCCGCCGCCGGTCGAGCCGATTCCGCCCTATCTGAATTTCGCGCCCCTCGATCAGGCCTCCGACGATTTAACGGATGCCGCAAAAGCCTTCGACGCAGCCTATGCCAACGCCGGTGGTAATCCGCCTGACGGTCTCAATGCCGACTTAATCCGCAGCGAACGCCTGCTCACCGACGACCGCGGCCTGCCCAACCGCCCGTGGTTCCAGCACCTCCTCTATGCTCCGGGCTTCTACACCGGCTATGGCGTCAAGACCATTCCCGGCGTCCGCGAAGCCATCGAGCAAAAGAAGTGGTCCGAGGCGGATGAACAGATCGTGCGGGTATCCGCTGCGCTGGAGCACGAGGTCGACTTACTGAAGCAGGCGACGCAGCTACTTCCGGTGACGAAGGCAGATTAAGTCAAACCGGTGAGAGTTATATCCCGGCTCGATGTAAACAAGGAGACATTCCGATGAATCTGCTTCGTGCCGCTTTCCGAGTTGCTGTCGTCGCATGGTTGCCTGTCGCCGTGGCCGTTTCGCAGGATGTGCCTCCCCCCGTCACCGTCGTTCATTGTCCGAAGCTCTTCGACAGTGTCGCCGGAAAGATGCTCGGACCAACCACGGTCTTCATCTCCGGAGACAAATTCGACAAAGTCGAGTCGGGCACGCAGAGTGCTGAGAGCGCGACGGTGATTGAGCTAACTGGCGCGACCTGTCTCCCCGGACTCATCGACGACCACGTGCACCTTGACGATCAGTTCGGCAAGAACACCTATGCTGAGGCGGCCCACGTCAATTTTGCCGATCAGGTGCTCCGCTCCACGCTCTACGCGCGACGCACGCTGCTGGCCGGATTCACCACCGTGCGCAATGTCGGCGACACGAACTACGATACCGTCGCCTTGCGCAATGCCGTCGCTGCGGGTACTGCGATCGGCCCGCGCATCTTCACCGCCGGCCCCGCCATCAGCACCACGGGCGGCCACGCTGATCACACCAACGGCCTCAGCATGGACCTGCAGGGCGATCCGGGCCCGCTGCAATCCATCTTCAACGGTCCGGACGAGGCGCGAAAGGTCGTCCGCCTCCACTACAAGGAAGGCGCCGACCTCATCAAGGCTATGCCTTCCGGCGGCGTCATGGATCTCGGCACCAACGGCTCCGGTCCGCAGATGACCGAAGACGAAATCCGCGCCATCGTCGAAACAGCCCATGACTATGGCATGAAGGTCGCCGTCCACGCCCACGGCGCCGAAGCTATCCGTCGCTCCGTCGTTGCCGGCGTCGATTCCGTCGAGCACGGCACCTTCATGGACGACCAGGACATCCGGCTCATGAAGGAGCACGGCACCTTCTACTGCCCCACCGTTTATACCGGTCAATTCGTCGCCGAGCAGGCGAAGAAGGGCGCCTATCCGCCCACCGTCGCGAAGAAGGCGCTCGAAGTTGGTCCCCAAATCATGAAGACCGTTACGCGCGCTTACCAGGGTGGCGTGAAGTTCGCCTATGGCACTGACGCCGGGGTCTATCCCCACGGCCAGAACTGGGAAGACGTCGTCTATCTCGTCAAGGCCGGCCTTCCCCCCGCCTACACCTTGCAGATGGCCACTATAAACGCGGCGCAGTTACTCGGCCATGACGACGAGCTAGGTACAGTGGCCCCCGGTAAGTTCGCCGACCTGGTCGCTGTGCCCGGTGATCCGCTCGACGACATCACGGTGATGAGCAAAGTCAGCTTCGTGATGAAGGCCGGCGTTGTCTACAAACGTGACGGCCAGGAAATGCTCACGCAACAGTAGCAGTCTCGTAGAGGCGACAGTTGGTTGCGACCTGCGACGCGCGTCTCCCGCGCGTTGCGTGCGTCCGGCGATATAGTTCTGCCTGTCGCCTCGCAAGAGGTCAGACCACTCTGTGTATGCGCAAAGCCCCGGTCCCAGCTTCGCTGGCGATGTTCGCCTCGGCGGTGCTTTTTGCACTGGCGGTCGATGCACCGCCGTCGACGGCGCAAACGCAGTTCAATCAGGACCTCGATAACATCGCCCCCCGCGACGCTCCGGCGGGGCAGGCCGGACAAGACGGGTGAAAGGTTCCAACTTTCGATGGAGGCGCTTCCCCTACCGATGCAGGTAATATCAACGCGCAACGAAAATACCCAGCGGCCCCCCAGGGCCCGCAATCTTCTTTAACCTGGCCATGCAGGAATCGGCTTCCTGCTGCCAGGACAGATTGCATGCAGAGATAAGGACTGATCGATGCAGGACGAGAGTGCGGCGAGAACGACCGTGCGGGTTCGGCTGCGTCCGATAGCCTTCATTGCAGCCTTGCTCGTGCTTTGGAGTATCGGGATACGAAGGGAGCCCAGCCACCTGTTGCCGGGGCCGTGGGGCGTGGTGGGCGGCATTGCGGATCTGGTGCGGCATGGATTGTTGCTGAAATATGTCGTTGCCTCTCTCTTTCGCGTCACGTGGGGCTTCGTCCTGGCGGTGGTGCTGGCCATTCCTCTCGGCCTTGCCGTCGGGTGGTACCGCAGGGCCGAAATGGCGCTGAACCCGATTTTGCAGATCCTTCGCCCCATCTCCCCGCTCGCCTGGATTCCCATCGCGATTCTGTGGTTTGGTGTCGGCGATCTCGCCGCCATTTTCCTGATTTTCGTTGGCTGTTTCTTCCCGTTGATGCTCACGGCGATCAACGCCGTGCAGAGCATTCCCGCTGTCTATGTGAATGCTGGGCGCAATTTTGGGTTGATTTCAGCCGCCCTGGTGTATCGCGTGCTCTATCCGGCCGTGGTTCCCAACCTCATTGTCGGGCTGCGCATCACCCTGGGCATCGCCTGGCTGGTGGTGGTGGCTGCGGAGATGATCGCTGTTAGTTCCGGACTGGGATTTTTGATTATCGATGCGCGCAATGCGGGTAATCGCTATGACCTGGTCCTGGCGGGCATGCTCATCATCGGAGTCATCGGGCTGTTGCTCGATATGGGCATGCGATCGCTCGAGAAGGTGAAGTCGTTCCGCTGGGGATATTCGGAGGATTAGTGTCACTTACCCAACCAGTCTCAGTGCCTGCCGCGGTCACGACCAAGCTTTCTGTCGAGCACGTCAGTATGGTTTTCGAACGCGATGGCAAGAGCACGCACGTTCTCAATGACATCAGCCTTGACGTGGGCGATGGAGAATTCGTGTGCCTGCTCGGCCCTTCCGGATGCGGCAAAACGACATTGCTGAATGCTATGGCGGGATTCCTGTCACCCACCAGCGGCGAAATCAAAGTGAGCGGCGAGGTGGTGCGGAAACCGGACCCGCGCCGGATCTTTGTCTTCCAGGAGCGCGGTGTGTTTCCGTGGCTGACTGTCGAAGGTAATATCGGCTTCGGTTTGTCAAAACTGCCGCGCCTCGAGCGTGAAAAGCGCGTCGCTTACTACGTTAAGATGGTCGGCCTCGAGGGCTTCGAGAAGACTTATCCGCA
This sequence comes from Acidobacterium sp., assembly GCA_003152415.1. Taxonomy (GTDB): domain Bacteria; phylum Acidobacteriota; class Terriglobia; order Terriglobales; family Acidobacteriaceae; genus Palsa-343. Next base: position 8,356 of record PMAD01000340.1, on the reverse strand, counting down.
GGAATTGTCCGGCGGCATGAAGCAACGCCTTGAAGTGGCGCGCGCTTTGGCAGTCAACCCCGACATGCTCCTTCNNGATCGCGTCGTGGTGATGAGCGCCCGCCCAGCCACGATCCAGCAGATCGTCAACATCGACATTACGCATCCCCGCGACATCAGCTCACCGCGCTATCTCGAGCTGCGCGACGGCATCTTCCAGCAGATTGGTTTGGCGCATAAGGTATGAACTTCTTGAGTGAGCCGCGGAAATGGGAGCGTTTCTTCTGGCCGATCCTTGCCTCGGCGCTGCTGCTCGCTCTTTGGCACTATTCAGTCGTCTGGAGCGGTACAAAAGTCTTTCCTTCCCCGCGCGAAGTGCTCAACGGAATGGGGGATTTGTTGCGGCACCATGTCCTGTGGCGGGATATCGTGGACTCCCTGCGCCGCGTCGCTGCCGGCTTTGGCGCCGCGGTCGTACTCGGCGTTCCCCTCGGCCTGACGCTGGGCTGGTATCCGGCGGCCAACCAGGTGGTGAATCCGGTGATGCAGCTCCTGCGCCCCATCAGCCCTATCGCGTGGATTCCGGTGGCTATCATCTTCTTCGGAGTTGGCGATCGCGCAGCCATGTTCCTCATCTTTCTGGGCGCATTCTTTCCCATTGTGGTGGCCTGCATCAGCGGGGTATCCAACGTGCCTTCCGTGTTTCGCCGCGCCGGGCGCAATTTCGGACTAACTGCGCCCCAGCTCCTCGCCAAAGTCCTGTTGCCGGCCGCTCTTCCCCAGATACTGATTGGACTGCGCATCGCGCTGGGGATTGCGTGGCTCGTTGTAGTAGCAGCGGAAATGATTGCGGTGGATTCAGGACTTGGCTACCTCGTCATCGATTCCCGAAACTCCGGGAAACGATATGACCTGGTGGTTGCAGCGATCTTAATGATCGGCGTGATTGGCCTTGTGCTGGACCTTGCTTTTCGCCGCCTGGAAAAACTCCGCTCCGTTCGCTGGGGGTTTCGATTTGAATCCTAAGAAGGTCGCCCTGTTTGCAGTCGCGTGGCTCCTGCTCATTACCGGGCTGCACGCCTGGCTCAACGTCAACTGGATTGCGGTGCTGAACGATTTTCGCCCGCCGGCGCAGCGCAGGATCACCGTTGCTTACATTCCTGTAACCTGCCAGCTCACCTGCCCGGTGACCGACTACATCTCGAAATTCTCCGAAAACGGCGAGTTGTTCCTGCCCCGTTTGTTTCAGGGGTTCCCGGAGATCAAGGAAGCGTTGATCTCCAATAAGGTACAGGCAGCGTTCATCGTCGCTCCATTGGCCATTGCTCTGGCATCTCAGGGCGTACCCATTAAGGTTGTCTATCTCGGGCATCGTTACGGCAGCGCCCTGGTGGTGAAGAAGAACGGGCCGGTCCACACCTTTGCCGATTTACGCGGTCGAACCATTGCCATTCCCAGCCGTTTCTCCGACGAGAGGCTGATTGTTTTTCGAGCGATGAAGGTATGGGGCATGAAGCCGGGAGACATCAGGATGGTGGAAATGGCTCCGCCCGATGTGTCTGGAGCCCTGGCGGCCGGCGCCATCGACGGATTCGTGATGGGAGAGCCGTTTCCCTCGCAGGCGGAGATGGGCGGGTTCGGCCGGATCCTGTTTCAGGCCCGCGATTACTGGCCCGATTACATGTCCTGCATTCTCGTTGTTCGCCAGGATTTGATCGACAAGCGGCCGGAGACGGTCCAGATTCTGGTCGATGGCATCGCGCGTTCCGGCCTGTGGCTCGACAAAGGAAAGCCGTATCGCGAAGACGCGGCCGACTTCGTGGGCCGTTACTACTACAACCAGAAACCGGCTCTGCTCCGTTGGGCTCTCACGAAGCCGATGGACCGAGTCGTTTACACACAGCTTGCTCCGCGCAAGGCCGATTTCGATATGGTTCGTGACCTGATGATCGAAACTGGCGTTCTGAACAAGAAGATCGAATTCAGTCAATACACCGACACGCGGTTCTCCGACAAGGCCTCGTATCAAACTGCGTGGAAATACGAACCCGGCATTGCTGCAGCAAAATGAGTCGTCCGATTGCGCGACCGTAACCCGCGCAACCTAAGGAGAAAACAACCATGCAACGCAGACGCTTCGTTCAGATGATGACCTTCGCCAGCGCCGGCACTCTGGCAGCGGTGGAAGTGGCAGCCCGCTCCGGCCAGACGACGACCGTGTCGTACAAAGTGCGGGGATTCACCTGCGTCACCTGTGCGGTCGGGCTCGAAACAATGCTTGGCCGGCAAAAGGGAGTGAAGTGGGTAAAGGCCACTTATCCCGATGCCTTAGTGGTCATCAAGTACGATCCCTCGACCGTCACCGAGCCCGCGCTAAGAGGGTTCATTTCCGATCTGGGATTTACCGCCGAGCCCGAACACCGCGCGGCTGACTCGGTCGAACACTGAGCCACGGACAACGAAAACTTCATAGCCTCCGAGGAACATTATGAACGCTGATTTTGCAGCAATCGCAAACCTCCTGACTACCTCCCTCCATCTGCAACAGCCCCCCATCGCCATATCCTTCTCGGATTCTCTTCCCACCGGGGTTCCCACGCATAACGGACGTGCGCCCGCCGGCTGCCGGTTCTGGGAGGATGCGGCGGCCGGAGCGTTCGCAACCACCGCTGCCAACCACAGCAGTTGCGCGATCGGCGTCTACACGCACAATCTGCAGCCGTCTCCGGAACAGCAGACCGACCTGATGGATGCGCTGAAGGTGTTCGCCGACCTTGGCTATGTGACCCAGGAGGATCTGCCGCTCATCCCCGTCCTCACGTCCCAGCCAAAGTACGTCGTCTATTCTCCGCTGGCGCGTGCGCCGCTTTCGCCCGATGTTGTCATCCTGTTCGTGTATGCAAATCAGACGCTGATCCTCTCCGAGGCCACCCAGCGGGTAGAAAATCAGGTTCCACCCGCGATGGGCCGTCCTGCCTGCGCGGTGATCCCCCAGGTGATGAACACCGGTCGTGCGGCCCTGAGCCTCGGATGCTGCGGCGCTCGCGCTTATCTCGACGTGTTTTCCGGCGACGTAGCCGTCTTTGCGATCCCTGGCGCCAGGCTGGCACAGTATGCGGAACGCATCGCGGTTCTCGCGAAGGCAAATGCGGTGCTTGCGCAGTTTCATCGCATTCGGCGGCAACAAATCGAAGCTGGGCAGACCCCAACCATCAAAGATTCCGTGGCCGCTCTCGGCGCCTGACCCGCACACCCTCCACTGAGGCGCGCGTACCCCGGGCGAACAACACCGCCGCCTGGCGCATTCGCCTGAATTTCGCTCGTTTTAAGGGAAACACGGACCCGAAGGGCAAACAGGGCCCAGCGCTTGGTTGCGGGGGCTGGATTTGAACCAGCGACCTTTGGGTTATGAGCCCAACGAGCTACCAGGCTGCTCCACCCCGCATCCTTATCTTAACAATCGCCGCGGGGCGGGTCAAACCTCGAAAAATCAACAAACACGTGGTTTTTCCGCATCGCGCGCGCTCCTTTTCACCACCCCTAAACCCATCCCAGGCTGCATTTCCACTCACTCCTGTGGCAATCGCGCAAAACTCCAATCCCACTGTGATCGCCATCACACCTGCATGTGTGCTGGAACACAGCCCTCCCGCCGTACCCCCTCGAAACTAGGGTCAGCCAGCGCTCGCAACGCTGCCAGGTGACGTCATGACCCTCCCGCAGGACCGAATCGCAAGTGCTTTTACCGCACCCGGCAAAATCGTCGTTGCCACCGATCTCACCGATACCGAGTACCTGCTCCCCCACGCCATCGCCCAGGCCAAAGCCAGCGGCGCCTCCCTCATCCTCACCCACGCCGTCCTGCCCCATGAGTCGATGCCCGTCGAAACCGGCGCCATTCCCTATTACGACCCGCTGCGCATGGATCGCGACGCGCGCCTGATGCTCGATAGCCTGGCGCACGATGTCCGCACCCAGGGCGTCGAGTGTGTCGCCGCCGTCCGCCACGGATTTGTCCCCGACGTCGTTGCCGACATCGTGAAGAACGCCGGCGCCGGCCGCCTGATTCTCGGCACCCACGGCCGCCGCGGCCTCAAGAAATTCGTCCTCGGCTCGGTCGCCCGCCAGCTGCTCGAAACCGTCGACGTCCCCGTCTGCACGGTCGGACCACGCGCCCACAAAAGAACTCCCGGCTCTCCCGGAACCATCCTGCATCCCGTCTCGCTCGCCGGCATGCATGAGAGCAGCGCCGCTCTTTCCATCGGTCTCGGGCAGCAGTTCCAGGCCCAGGTGTTGCTCCTGCACGTCATCGTGCCGTCGCCCGCGGTCGCCAAAGATCCACCCGCAGCCGTCGCCGCCGCAACCGCCGAGTTGGAGAAGCTGGTTCCCAGGCAGGCGCTGTCCTGGACCCGTGTTCAGGCCAAACTGGCCTCCAGCAGTGTCGTGCAGGAGATTCTCTCCGCGGCCCAGGAAACTCAGGCTGGCCTCATCGTGCTCGGCGTCCACGCTCCCGCGCACAGCTGGCTTCCCGGCACCGAACCGGCCGCCTACAAGATCCTGGTTTCCGCGCCCTGCCCGGTCATCTCGCTCAGAGTTAGTCCGGCGCTGGTCGAGGAAAAGTTAAGCCACAAGGAACTCGCAAGTCCCCTGGCGATCGGCTGAAAGTCAGATTGCAGGAATGCATGTGCTGTCTTCGGAGTGACGCATGAAGTGTGCGAATCCAGCCTGCGGCGCCCAGGCGCTCTATTTGCGGAGCGGCGGAATCGATTCAGTCGATTTCCTCGGCGCGGACCGGATTGCGGGTGGATGCCAGATTATTCGGCGCAGGGTCATCTGGCTGTGCGACGCCTGCACCTCGTTATTTGCCGTCGAGACCTGGAGGCCGCCTGGACAACAAGTGCGGCCTTCCAGGAGTCATCCCACCGCATCGCCTCGCGCCCGACGCCGCATTTCCCCGGCGGAGAACTGGAGCTAAATGGCCACCTCAGGAAAAAACGGAACGCCCCCCGCTACTCGCCAGGTTCCCGAGCGCTGCGCTCAGTGTACCGACCGCGCGGAACGCCTCTTCTGCAACCTGCCCGAGGAGGCCATCGAGCGCTTCGACGAAATCGCCATGCAGATTTCCTACCCCAGCCGCTCCATCGTCTTTGAAGAAGGCCAGCGCGCCGCCGGCATCTTTGTCGTGTGCAGCGGCCAGATCAAGCTCGCCGCCACCTCGCGCGACGGCCGCACCATGATCCTCAAAATCGCCGTGCCCGGCGACGTCCTCGGCCTCACCGCCACCCTCAACGATCTCCCCTATGAGGTGACTGCCGAGACCCTCGAGCCCTGCCAGATTCGCAGCGTCCGCCGCCGCGATTTCCTCGAGTTCCTCAGCCACTTCGGCGACGTTAGCCGCCATGCCGCCCAGGTCATCGCCCGCGAATACCACGAAGTGTTCCTCGACGCCCGCCGCCTCGCGCTATCCGGCTCCGCCGCCGGACGCCTCGCCCAGCTGCTGCTCGATTGGGCCCGCACCAGTTCCTGCGGTAAGCCGGAGCTTCGCTTCACCATGGCGCTCACCCACGAGGAGCTGGCCAATATGGCCGGCACTTCCCGCGAAACCGTTACCCGTCTGCTCAACCAGTTCGAGCGCGACGAGCTGATCGCCCGCCACGGCGCCTCCATCTCCATCCTTCACCCCGTCGACATGGAACGCATGGTCGGCTGAACGAAGCCCCGGAAAGTTCGATCTCCTCTGCAGTAACCTGCCCTGAAATAAGACAACTTATCTTCCGCCTGGCTTGAAGATAAGTTGCTCTTCATGCTGGGGTAATCCCTCTTCACTCTGACGTAATTCCACTCCGGCGTCATTGCTGCTGGTGCCGATCCGGGTTCCAATCATCCAACAGTCGTACAAGGCCTCGCGACAGGGGCATTGACCAATTGAATCGTGGGGCTCCTTAAGGAGAAAGCGATGTACGTTTTCACTCTCCTTAATGCCCCGCTCAGGGAGGAATCCGGTCAGGACCTCATTGAGTATGCTTTGATTGCTGCTTTGGTCGCCCTTGGCGCGATAGCGTACATGGGTACTCTCTCTAACCAGATTTCCAACGAGTTCAATACCATCGGAAACAACTTCCAGGCCCTTTCAAGCTTTCTCCCAGATCACAAGAGTCCGGCATCCCGAGGGTCGCCCCATTGGGCCCTCGGTCTTTTTCTGCCCCAATATCGCTGACTGACTACACGTCTTTCGAGGCGGCCGCTGAAGGCCACCAGCCCTGGCTAACCTTATAGAGGCGCAGCCGATCGCACACATGCGCCAATTCGCAGGGATACAGTTGCTCCTCTTTTTGAGCGGTCGCTACTGTCGCAAGGCATCGGGTGCAGATTGAATCGTAGCTGCCATCCCCGTTTTGCCTGTGGGGAAAGTGAGGTTGCGCCGGTGAAGGCATCATGGGCCCCTCCCGTTTTTACAGCAGGGGTAAGTCTATGCGCGCAGCGTAGCGACAGCCAGAAAGACTGACTGTGCAATATTGCACACTTGTCCCTGAGAGGGTATTTAGATAGTTAACCTAACTTAGACGGGTACACCAAAGGTACGGAGGCAGGCTCTCAGGCGATCCAGCTTTTTCTGGAACGCTACCTGATCCCCGTCCGTCATGATGAGCGGCCGGCTGCGCCTCAGCAGGTCGATGTAATTGCTGTGGGCGTTCGCAGTCGCGTCCTCGACGATTCTCCGGCTTCCTCGCACGCCTTCAGCTTCGGCGAGCGCCAGCGCGCGGTCGGTATCTGCCAGCAGAGCCTGAACTGCCGTTCGGTTCCAGTCGTCACCCTGCATAAGGGAACCTCGATAGCGTAACTGTACTAATATCCATCCGGCCCCGGCTGTGCAAAGTCGCTCACTCGTCCTGTGCATGAAAAGACGGCCCGCGGGCCCCGCCCACAGACCCCTCGGACAGGCAGCCGTTTTATTTCATGCCGTGAGCGATATTGAACAGACACGCCGAATCGCAATCGGTACAGTCATGTTCAGTATCAAGTACTAAGTACTACCTCACCATGGTCCGCCGCCCTCACTGAGCGGCGGCCACTTTTTTGCGCGAATGCTCCTGGGGAGAAGGTGAGCAATCTTGCACAGACGCGCTGTACGGCTGCACGTAGACTCCACCCAATCGACTCCCCATTTTGGGAAGACGGAGGAAGCGCACCATGGCTCGACTGGCTGGACAACGCTTTCCGCACAGGCGTAACGCGGATGGTAGCTACGATTCAATCTGCATCGTGTGCCTGGCGACGGTGGCGTCCGTCCTGAAGGAAGAGCAACTCTACCTTCGCGANNGTGGCCCGCCCAGAAATCGGACGCCCTTTTTCGTCCCGCTGAGATCAGTCGTCGCTTATTGAGAAGCCCACCCCCACCCCCTCTGCCGGGGCCGGTGACTTGTTTTGTGTGGGTTGGCTGGTGTTGGCGAATTCGACCAGGCCGAAGTGACCCGCGCCCAATCAGATACGACCCGGCCGAGTTTGACTCAAGCCCGGCCGAGATTGATTCATGCTCGGCCGAGTTGGGCGTAGATGATTGAAGGATGGTCATTTGTAACTCGGCTGTGTTTGATTCATCGCCGGCCGAGTTTGATGGGGACTCGGCTGAGTATGCGTCAAGAACGGCTGGGTTTGCGTCAAAGGCGGCCGAGTTTGATGCAGGCTCGACCGAGCTGACTCGAACTCGGGAAAGCGCTGTCCGAGGGACTGGAGCAGCGAGTCGAGGAGCGCGGGATCGTAGACGCCAGGATCGAGGGTGCGGGGATCGGCGAAGGACGCCGGGGCGAGGGGCGGAGCCTCACGCGGTTGTTCGGGTTGCGGAGCCGATGCACCTGAGGGATCGGGGATGGGGAAGGGGACCGAGCCGAGGCGGCGAAGGAGGCCGCGGAGGAGACGGCCGGCCTCGCGATCGGAGATGGTCCTGAAACCGTCTTCGAGGAGGCAATAGAGGATGTTGAAGATTTCGGCGGGAATTTCGGCGGCATCGAGCCAGGGGAGGTTGCGGCTGAGATTGGTCCAGCGAGCGATGCGCGAGTAGCGCTGGCTTTTGGGGAGGGGCGGCGGGCCGGGGACGGCGGGTTTGGGGGCGTGGTGACGGCACAGAGCCTGGTTACGCGTGGCGGGGCAGCGGCAGTTGCGGCCGTTGGGCAGGATGTAGGTGCATTCGCGAGCCATGGGTTCCTCCTTGAAGCAGCCGGTAGCCGGTAGCCAGTAGCGGGTAGCCGGTAGCTAACGGCCAGCCGCCGCCGATCAATGAAAAAGCCTCGCGTGAGCGAGGCTGTTGGGTATTTCTGACGCTTGATCGGGCGGGGGAAATATCTTTCTAACCCCCTATTATCAGAATACCAAGTCCAGC
>PMAD01000355.1:2590-5854 GCA_003152415.1 Acidobacterium sp. | reverse complement strand
ACCGCTTCTCGCGCTCCGCCTCCGCTTGTTTGGCGATGGCGCGCAGCATCTGCTCGGGCAAGTCCACCTGCTTCACTTCCACGCTGACCACCTTCACGCCCCACGGCTCGGTCCGCTGATCGATGATCGTCTGAATCCGCTGGTTCAGCGCGTCGCGATGCGAAAGCAGCCCGTCCAGCTCCACTTCGCCCAGCACCGACCGCAGCGTGGTCTGCGCAAACTGCGAAGTCTGGTAAACGTAATTCGTAACTTCAATGACCGCCTTGCCCGGATCAAGCACCCGCATCGTGATCACGGCGTTCACCTTGATCGTCACGTTGTCGCGTGTAATAACATCCTGCGGCGGGACCTCCATCACTTCCTGGCGCAAAGAAACGCGGACCATCTGATCGAGGGGCCGAAAAACCAGGATAATGCCAGGACCCTTAGGCTGCGGCAGCGCGCGCCCGAGGCGAAAGATTACGCCCCGCTCATATTCGCGCAAAATTTTGATGGAATTCAGCAGATAGAGAACGATAACCGCGATAACGATGAGAACGGGATATCCCATAGCGGGGCCTCTTATGCCCGGCTGAAATTGTATCGCACCAGATGCCGCAAAGCCCGCGTAAAATCAGGCCGGAACCCGCTCTTGTACCCGTTCGACAAGCAGTTTCAACCCATCTACGGCCCGCACCCGCACGTTCTCACCAGGCGCAACCGGCGCATCCGACTCCGCGACCCACAGCTCACCATGCACGAGAATCTGTCCGCGCGGCGCCAGCTCCTGCTGCGCGATTCCAACTGCGCCCACCAGTGCCTCCGGTCCGATCATCACCTTGTTTTGTCGAGCTCGAAGCGCAATCCGCACCAGGAACGTAGTAATCAGCCCGAAAGCCAACCCAGTCGCAATGGCCGTCGCAAACTGCACCCGCATCTCCGGGATCGGCCCGGCCACCAGCGTAAGCGTGCCCAGCACCAGCGCGATCGTGCCCGTCGCCGCCAGGATCCCGTGGCTCGGAAACTTCGCCTCCAGCACCATCAGAACGATGGCTCCCAAAATCAGCGCCAGCGACGTATACCGCACCGGTAACAGGTTCAGCGAAAACAACGCCAGCAGCACAAAAAGTGTGCCCAGCGCACCAGGAATAATCGTTCCCGGCGTATTGAATTCCAGGTAAATCAGCAGCCCTCCGGCCAGCAGGATTAGCACCGCGAGGTTCGGATCCATCAGCCGATCCATGATTTCCTCGCGCAGGGTCGGGTTGACGGCAACCAGCGCCGCGCCGCGCGTGTGCAGCGTCTGGCTGGTCCCGTTGAAGCGCTTTACCGTGCGTCCGTCAATCGTGTCGAGCAGCGTGCGCTCATCGGGCGACACCACGTCAATCAGATGAAGCTGCTGCGCCTCCTGGTCCGTATACGACTTGGAATTCTCCACCGCATCCTGCGCCGCGTTCACGTTGCGTCCGCGCATTGACACATACGACCGCAGAAACGCCAGTGTGTCGTTCAGGATCTTCTGCTTCATGATGTCGTCGATCTTGCCGAGCTCGACCACCGGATGCGCCGCCCCTGCGTTCGTTCCAGGCGCCATGGCCGCGACGTCGGCCGCTTCCATCAGAAAGAAGCCCGCAGAGCCTGCCCGCGACCCGGCCGGCGCAATATAAAAGATCACCGGCGACGGCGAGGCCAGAATGTCACCCACCATGGTGCGCGTCGAATCCAGCAGCCCTCCGGGCGTATTCAACTCCACCAGCACCGCCTGCGCATGTAATTCGGCGGCCCGGTCGATCCCGCGCTTCAGATAATCGGCGCTGATCGGCTGAATCGTGTCGTCGAGATGCAGAACCACCACCTGCTCGCTCTGCGCCGCCACCCGAACCGTGCATGGTCCCAGCAGGCACAAGAGGAACAGCAGAATCAGCGCCAGCAGGAAAAGAGGCCCGTGGTGGTGGTCGTGACTGATCGCTGATCGCTGACCGCTGATCGCTGCTTTCATGGCGTTGTCTGACCTCGCCGTTCCAGTGCCAGCTTCATGCCTCTGGCGTTGGCATTCGCCGGATCGATCTGGAGCGCGTCGCTCACGTCGTTTGCGGCTGCGCCCAGCTGGTTGGCCTGCAAGTCGAGCCGCGCCAGCACCAGATAGGCCGGCACGTTAGCCGCTAGCTGGATTGACGCATGCGCCTCCTGGCGAGCCGCATCCGTATCGCCGTCGCGCTCCCATACCGCAGCCAGCCCCGCGTGGGCCAGCGCTGACGCGCGATCGGCTTCCAGAGCCTCACGATACTCCCGTTCCGCCTCCAGTACCAGCCCCCGCTGGAAGAACTGATCGCCGTCCCGGATCAGCTCCGCCGCCCGCTGCGCTGGTTTCAAAGAGGCCAGGCGCATCTGTTCCACCTGCTCCATTTCGAAAGCCGCCTGGCGGAAGCCCGCTTCGCTGTAGCCGCGCTTGATGCGCTCCAGCGGCCCCTGCACATCGGTGATGGCGTGGCCCGGATCGGGGTTCGGAGCCTGCGCTCCAGGATTCTTCAGTTGCTCGGCAAACGACTGCGCCTCCGTATCGTCGGGACGCAGCTCGAGCGCTGCATCCAGCTCCTTCCGGGCCTCCTCGGTATCTTTGCGATGCGCGAGAGCCACCGCCAGATTGAAGTGGTAGTCCGGATCGCGCGGATCGGCCTCGATCGCCTGCTGGAACAGCGCGCCGCCGTCCTGCCCGCGTCGGCTCATGGCCACGCCCTGGTTGTTCACCACCTCCGGCAGGGGCAGCCGCGTGCTCACAAACGCGAACGCGTTCTCAGCCTCGCGGTAATTTCCCGTGTAGAAGAGCGCCAGCCCGCGATAGAAATCCGCCTCCAGCGCGTTCGGGTCGTTCCTCGGCAAATGCCCCAGCGTGGCCGCAGCCTGGTCGTAATCCTGATTGGCGAAGTACCCCCGCCCCAAAGCCAGCCAGGCTGCAGCAAAATCCGGATCGATTTTCACCGCATCGCGCAGATGGTCGATGCCGTCCTTCGCATCCGCCGCCACCAGCCCCTGAATGTAATCCTCGAACGCGTCGCCGTGCAGGCTCTTGTCCGCGGCACTAAAGGTCTGCTCTCCCACTGCATATGTTGGATCGAGCTGCCGCGTCACCTGCCAGGCCAGGCTGTTGATCGTCTCCAGCAGCTGCCCCAAGTCTCCATTCTGGCTGATCTGCGCGCCGATGTGCAGACCGGAAACGTCCAGAATCTCCGCATCCGCCGTGAGCTGGTTCCCCGTCTGATTCGCGGGTGTCGTGTAATGGCCGAA
>PMAD01000355.1:0-2481 GCA_003152415.1 Acidobacterium sp. | reverse complement strand
GGCAAACGTGCAACCTCCCACCACCCAACCCAGCAACAGAAGGGAAGCGGAGAGCGCGCGAAATCGTTGAAGCGCTTGCACGACATGTTGATTATAAGTCGCGCATTTTACGAGAATCATGACCTCACACTGGCAACACGATAGACACGTGCCCGATGGCGCAGTACGCACTCGTTGCGCAAACGAAACCCTTCGCCCACTCGCCGGACTCAGCAGTCGCGTCGACTCACTCTTCCGCCGCAGTGCCAGGACTCCACAGTGCCAGACGCCCTGCCGGAAAGACACACCCCACCGGCTCGTCCGTAACCCGATGGCATCCCCTATGCGGGGAGCCTTTCGCGTTACCGTCGAAACGCATTCTGTGGGTACCGGAAACCTGTACTGAAGTACCGCTCTTGCCTGCTATGCTGACTCACCTTGCAGTCAAAAAAAAACAGATCCCAAACGGAGGATTCCGTGAAAGAGATCGCTTCTTAATGAAGTGCGCTCATTGCGCACAGTCTGCCCGGCCCATTCGATTTTCTGCTCTTGCCGTCAACATTATCCTGACACTCGTCGCGCTTTCTCCAGCAGCGCACGCACAAAGCAGTATGGTTGTGGGATCTCCGTCGGTGGACTCCAACGGGGTGATGTATTACCCCGTCACGTCCGTCTACCAGGGGTCCGACCAGCAGATCATTCGCGTTCTCGAGCCGACCAACCCGGTCGCCGGGAAGCCGCGCCGCATCCTCTACGTCCTGCCAGTGGACCAGGGGGTGGACACCACCGATTCCACCTGGAGCGACGGCCTCGAAGAGCTGCGCATGCTCGACGTCCAGGATCGCTTCAACATGACCCTGATCGCGCCGTCGTTCAATTACAACCCGTGGTATGGCGACAACGTTACCAACCCATCCCTGCGCATGGAGAGCTTCATCATCGATGACCTCATCCCCTGGGGCGACACCTTTCTCAAAGGCACGGTGCCGCAGCGCTACCTCATCGGATTCAGCAAGTCGGGCAACGGCGTCCTCGACCTCATGCTCCGCCACCCGTCCGTTTTCAACGCCGGTGCGGCATGGGACTCCCCCGCCCAACAGAGCAGCCTCTCCGCCTCCTTCGACCTACCCGAGAACTTCGGCACCCAGGCCAACTACAACAGCTACTTCATCCCGTCTCTCGTGGCCAGCAACGCCGCCGCCTTCACCCAACAGGATCGCCTGTGGATCAGCGGCGATCAGGCCGCATGGACCGCGGACATGGATACGCTGAACACCCAGATGAATGCCGCGGGCATCGCGCATACCTGGGTCGCGGGCCCCACGCGTGCGCACAGCTGGAACAGCGGCTGGCTCAACGGCGCGGTCACCGACCTCGACGCCAACGCCACGAACACTGCGCCCATTACTGAAGCGATGGCCCCTCCGCGCACCGGAGGATGGCCGGGAGGAACCCTCGCTTACACAACCACCCAGACCACCCTCACTCTGAAGACCGACCAGAAGGCGACCTGCCGCTATTCCACCACTGCAGGCGTCGCCTACGGCTCCATGGCGAATACCTTCACCACCACCGGCGGCACCGCGCATTCCACGATCGTCAGTGGCCTGCAGAGCAACACGACCTATAACATCAACGTCCGCTGTCAGGACACCGCCTCCGGCATCGTCAATCCCGACGACTACGTCATCTCCTTCTCCGTCGCCCCCGTCCCCTCTTCCGTCACCGTTACCAGCAGCTTCGCCGGCGCCGAAAACCCCTTGTCTGAAAACGGCATGTGGAGCGCCACCGGTTCCTGGAACACTCTGCAGAAGAACAGCGGCGCCTACACCACCCAGGACACCAGCGCGGCGCGTCTCGCCGTTCCGTCTATCCCTGCCGACCAGTTTTCCGAAATTACCTTCGATCAGAACCCCGGCGCCAATTCGTGGCCAGGCGCGATGACCCGCATCCAGGGCCCCACCAGCGGCAGCGGCTATCTGGCCATTGCCAACTCCGGCGAAGTGTATCTCTACCGCATCGACGACGGCGGCTCTTTGGGTTTTACGTGGCTCGGCGACGCCAGCGCTCCCATCGGGACCGCCCCGCGCCGTCTCCGCCTTGAATCCCAGGGCAGCACCCACCGCGTCTATTTCAACGGCACTCTGCTGATCACCGCCACCGACAGCCTCTACACCATGGGACAACCGGGCATCGCCGCTGCGGTCGAGGGCGGTCCCACCGTCAAAATCCTCACCTTCTCCGGCGGTGCTCTCAACAGCGGACCCGACACCACCCCGCCCGTGCGTTCCAACGGTGCGCCCACCGGANNGTGGCCACCTGCCGGTACTCCACCACCGCAGGCGTCGCCTACAGTGCGATGACGCTGGCCTTCACCAGCGTCGGAGGAACGGCCCAGTCCGCCTCCGTCACCGGCCTCAAGAATGGCACCACCTACAACTACTACGTGCGCTGCCAGGACACTTCCGGCAACGCCAACCCTGACGACTACCTCATCACCTT
>PMAD01000047.1:8058-8674 GCA_003152415.1 Acidobacterium sp. | reverse complement strand
TTTTGCTTGGGCAGGCGTTAAAGCGTTTCGATCACTGCGGCGGCGCGGTTTTCGCTGGGCCGTTGGTGGCCGACGTGAGGGCGCGGATCAAATCGACTTCGTGCTGGCGGTAGGGCTTGCCGTCGGGAGTGAAGATGTCGTGGTGCCAGACCGCGGGCTGCTCGAGAGTGTAGGGGCGTGTCCAGGAATCCCATGGATACCAGGTTTGGGTTTTGCCCTGGACGAATCCCCAGTTGATGGCGGCGACGCGGTACTTGAGCGCGAGGGGCAGGATGGTGTCGAAGGTGCTGCCGTTGCCGCGCGCCATGTACTCGGTGCAGAGGATGGGGCGGTGGTACTGCTCGAGGAGAAGGATGTGAGCTTCGAAGTCCTCGGGCCAACCGTAATTGTGGAAGGAGAGAACGTCGGAGTCCTCGACCTGCGTGCGCTGGATGGCGGTGAGCGTCTTGAGGGAGGTCCAGTCGCCCTGCCAGAGGCCGCTGGTGAGGGGTTGCGACGGGTGTGCCGAACGAGCCCAGGCGAAGACCTCGGGCAGAAGTTTTTTCACGAGCGCCTGTTTGTTGGTGAGCTCGCCGGCGACGTAGGAGGGGTCGTTGCCGTTGTCGGGCTCGTTCCA
>PMAD01000047.1:0-8050 GCA_003152415.1 Acidobacterium sp. | reverse complement strand
CCGGAATTGTGGACGCCGGGGATGGGCGGATGCTGCGGGCCGAGTTTCGGATCGGGATCCCAGACCGAGTCGAAGAGGACGAAGATGGGGCGGATGTGGTGCTTTGCGCATATAGCGAGAAAGGTGTCAATGCGGTCGCGGAAGCCGTCGGGGTCCTGCGTCCAGAGCAGGTCGTGGAGGAAGACGCGCATGGTGTTCATGCCGAGGGACTCGGCCCAGCCGAGCTCGGTGTCGATGCGCCGGGGATTGAAGGTGTCGGCCTGCCAGATCTCGAGCTGGTTAATGGCGTAGGAGGGGATGTAGTCGCTGCCGACCAGCCAGGGCTGGTGAGCATACCAGTCGTTGGCTTGGGCCTCGGTCCACCGCTCGGGCGCCTGGGCGACGGCGGAGAGCGCGACAAATATGAAAAGTGGGAAGGCGAGTCGCGTGAAGTGCCGCGTTTTCATCGCGGCCATGGTAACAGCGAGGAGCCGGTAGCCGGTAGCCAGTAGCCGTGGTTGGGCGAGTTTTTCAGGGATCGGGAGGGATGACCTTTCGCAGGCGAGCTAAATCGAATATAAAGGTCAGGCCATCTTGCTATGAACATCAGAGAAGTCGCACGCCTGGCGAAGGTTTCGACGGCAACCGTGTCGCGGACGATTAACGGGTCGGACAAGGTGACGCCGGAGACCAAGGAGCGGGTGCAGCGGGCCATCGAGGAGCTGAAGTTCTATCCGAATACCTGGGCGCGGGCGCTGGGGTCGGGACGCAGCAGCCTGTATGGGCTGATCATTTCCGACATCACGAATCCGTTTTTCCCGGAGTTGGTGAAGAGCTTCGAAGATATCGCGGTGCAGCACGGGCAGGACGTGCTGGTGGCGAATACGAATTACGATCCGGCGCGGATCGAACTGTGCGTGACGCGCATGCTGCAGCGCAAGGTGGACGGCGTCGCGATCATGACGTCGGAGATGGACGCGCGGCTGATCACGGAGTTCCAAAGCCGCGAGATTCCGCTGGTGTTTCTGGACACGGGGAAGGCGGAGGCGCTGACCAGCAACATCGTGGTGGATTATGCGGCGGGGGTGGATGCGGCGGTGGAACATATCGTCAATCTGGGGCACACGAAGATCGCGTTCATCTCGGGTCCAATGAACCTGCGTTCGGCGCGAGTGCGGCGAGAGGCGTTTGCGGGATGTCTTGAGCGCAGAGGGATTGGCGCGGGTCTGACCGAGGAGGGCAACCATCAGGTGGATGGCGGTCACCAGGCCATGGCACGGATGCTGGAGCGGAAGGAGCGTCCGACGGCGGTGCTGGCATCGAACGACATGACCGCGATTGGGGCGCTGGGGGCGATCCACGAGCGGGGATTGCGCGTGCCTGAGGATATTTCGATTGTGGGATTCGACGATATACAGATCAGCGCGTTCACGCAGCCGGCGCTGACGACGGTGCGGCTGTCGCGGGACGAGATTGCGCGGGTGGCGTTTCGGGCGCTGTACAGCATCCGGCAGGACGGCGGGAAGGGCGCGGAGTACGCGGTACGGCCGACACTGGTGGTGCGGAAGTCGACGGGGCCTGCGCCGCGGCAGCGGGCCAATGGAAAGCGCGTGGAACCTGACGTCGTCAGGGTCTGATTCCGGCTGGCCGTGATTTACTACGTGTACCGGCTCGAGCGGCAGAGAGGTACTTCGCGGATGCGACCCAATATTTCATTCCCTGTGATTCGCGGGATCGCGCGAGGCTGCGCGTTCCTGCTGGTTCTCACTTTGATGACAAGCGCTCTACCGGTTGCGGAGGCGCAGCAAACGCCGGTGGATGGGATCTGGCTGGGAACGCTCGCGGCTGGAGGCCAGACCCTGCGCGTGCAGTTGATCGTCAAGTCCGATGCCGGGGGCAAGGAGTTTTGCAGCGTGGATTCGCTCGACCAGGGCGCTATGGGGCTGGAGTGCGCGAATGTGGTTTTCACGACGCCGGATCTTTCCTTCGATATTCCCAGCGTCAAGGGCCACTGGGAGGGCAAGCTCTCGGCGGATGGAAAGATCCTGGACGGCACGTGGACCCAGGGCGCTCCGTTGCCGTTGCGTTTCACGCGCCAGACGTCCGCTTTGTCGGCTACGGCGATACCACCGCCGACGTACGATGCGGCCCTCGCTCCGGTTTCGGCGGGGGATCTCGAAGCGGTGCTCGCAAAGGATCTGGTGGAGGCGCTGCAGTCGGGCGAGCTTTCGCCGCCCACGGGCGCGGGGGTTTCGATCGGGGTGGTGGAGCACGGAGTACGTCGCGTGTTCAGCTTCGGAACGGCCAGGACGGATTCCATTTTTGAAATCGGATCGATCAGCAAGACTTTCACCGGCCTGATCCTGGCGCAGATGGTGCAGCAGGGGAAGGTGCATTTCGACGACCCGGTCCGCGCACTGCTGCCGCCTGGAACGGTGGAGAAACCTGCGGGCGCTGAGATCACGCTGCTCGATCTCGCGACGCAGCACTCGGGTCTGCCGAGGATGCCGGATAATTTTGAACCTGGGGATCCTGCGAATCCCTACGCGGATTACAAGGCTGCCAATCTGTACGGGTTTATTGCGAAACACGGTGTCGCGAAGCCGGCAGACGCAGGTTTTCTTTACTCGAATCTGGGATTCGGGTTGCTGGGCCAGGCGCTGGCCGCGCACGCAGGGATGACGTATCCGGCGCTTCTGAAGGAGCAGGTGACGGATCCGCTGGGTCTGAAGGATACGGTTGTACAGCTGAGTGCCGAGCAGCAGACGCGATTCATTCAGGGGCACACGGCCAACCACCAGCCTGCGCACGCATGGGACCTGGTTGCGTTCGCGGGCGCGGGCGCGATTCGTTCGACTGCAGCGGATATGCTGACATACCTCGAGGCGCAGCTGCACCCTGAGTCGATCAAAGGCGAAGGCGGATCGGCGGCTGATGCGACCCTGGCCGCGGCTATCCGGAATCAGCATGAGCTGCGCGCCGACGCGGGACCGGGAATGAAGATCGCGCTGGCGTGGCTCTACGACACGGATACGGGCACCTACTGGCACAACGGCGGCACGGGAGGCTTCAGCTCCTATGCATTTTTCAATCCTCAGGGGGACTACGCCGCCGTGGTTCTGCTGAACACCACGATCGGCGGTCCAGGCGGCAGCTTTGCGGATCGTGTGGGTCAGCACATCAGCGAGCGGCTGGCGGGGAAGCCGGCGATCGCGCTGGCCAAGTGAGGGTGTCGCTTACTGGACTTCGCCGCTGGGGCGGAGGCGCTTGAGCTCGAGCGCGCAGGCGAGGGCGTTGAGCACGGCGAAGCGGAGATTGTCGAGCCCAGCCCAGATCCAGTAGCGGGTGGTTTCCGGTTCTTTGGTGTTGTGCGGGCGCACGCGGACGAGGATGTTTGCCTGACCGGCGACGGTGAGGTTGGTGGGGGGGTCGGAGTCCGCGGTGACGATCTCAACGTGCTCGCCGGCCAGCGCGGCTTCCATCTGGTCGAGGGAAATGGGCGTGCCGAGCTCGACGGCGAGCGAGATTCCGTAGCCGTGAAAGACGGGGGCATGCAGGAGCTGCACGCCAGGGTCGGGCAGTCGTCCGGCAGAGAGCACGGCAAAGTGGCGGCGGATGCGGGATTCGCTGGCGGCGAGGGAGAACTTCGCCGAGTCTCCAAAGGCAGGCGTGGCATTGAAGGCGACCTGGGTGTCGTAGACCTGGCGCGGCAGTTCCGTGAAGCTGAGCAACTTGACGGTTTGCTGGTGGAGCTCATCCATGGCGGCTCGGCCGTATTCAGAAGCGGGCTCGAGGATGGTGGCCGACGCGGTGCGGATGGAAGTGCTTTGCGCGACGCGGCCCAGCAGCAGCGCCAGCGCGGTTGCGGCGGGATGCGCGGGCACGATCGCTGGGGTTTCAAGGCCAGGAGTGTCGGAACCTGGTTGCGCGGGGATGGGCTGGAGTTCGCCGTCGACCCAGGGAGCGCGGACGAGCACGCCAGGCTGGCCTTCGAGGGCATAGGAGAGATCGACGATGCCGGCTCCGGCGCGGGCGGCGTTCTGCCAGTGCCTGAGGGTGAGCTGCTCGTCGCCGGCAAAGAAGGCGAAGTCGACGCGGGCGAAGGAACCAGGCTCGATGCGCTGGATGAAGCTAACCTCGTCGCCGACGGCTTCAAGGCTGCCGAGCTCGGCCTCGTCATCCATGAGAAGGAAATCGGAGTCGGCGAAGGGCGAGTCGGCCAGCGCGTCGCTGAGTTCCTTGCCGCGCAGCGATCCGGCGCCGACGATGGCGATTTTTGACTGGTCGGTCATGCGATGGGGCCCTGAGAAGGAGGCAACGGGTTTCTGGCCGGCTGATGATGGCGGCGCCACGAATACGCGAGGCGGGCGATTACGCCGGAAAACATATAGACGAAAGCCAGCACCAGAAGGACGACGCGCGAGAAGAAGACGAGGAGGTAGATGCTGACGCCGAGCAGGACGATCCAGCGGAAGGGCTGGCGGCCGGTGAGGTTGATCTCTTTGCCGCTCCAGAAGCGCCATGAGCTGATCATGAGGAAGCCGATGAAGCTGACAAGCAGGCCCCAGATGACGGCCAGCCACCAGGCAAAAATGGGCAGGCCGATGAAGCCATGGACGACAGCGGCGACAATGCCAGCGGCGGCGGGAATGGGCATCCCGACGAAATATTTACGGCCGGGGCGGCCAGGATTTTTGGGGATGGGGTTGACGCTGATGTTGAAGCGGGCGAGGCGGCTGGCTCCGCAGAGCAGGAAGAGGAAGCAGACAAAGGCGCCGAACTGCACCAGCTTGAGGCGCATGTCGTGCTGCATGGCGAAGGGAAGCGAGCGGAATCCCCAGGCGAAGGCGAGGATGCTGGGAGCGACGCCGAAGGTGATGACGTCGGCGAGGGAATCGAGCTCGCGGCCGAAGTCGCTCTCGGTATTGGTGAGGCGGGCGATGCGGCCATCAAGGGAGTCGAAGGGGATGGCGAGGGCGATGGCGAGGGCGGCGTAGTCGAAGTGATGCGGCTGCTGGGCGGAGCCTTCGAGACTCTGGGTGATGGCAAAGAAGCCGGCGGCGATGTTGACGGCGGTGAAGAGCGAGGGCAGGATGAACATGCCGCGGGGACGACGCCGGGGCAGCGGCGCATGGCCGCGGTATCCCGCAGAGGGGCGAAAGAAACGCTGCGGGTCGCCGTTCACACCAGCATCTCCGCGCCGATGGCGGCGAGCATGGAATCGGGATCGCCGGCGGCGATGCGAGCGACGACGCTGGCTCCGCCGCGGACGCGATCTCCGGGCTTGACGAGTGGTTCGGCGTGGCTGGGCAGAAGAATGTCAGTGCGGGAGCCGAATTTGATGAGGCCGACGCGCTCGCCGCGCTCGAGGTAGTCGCCAGGGCGTTTGGTGAAGACAATGCGGCGGGCGAGGAGTCCGGCAATCTGGATGAAGGAAACCTGGTAGCCCTCGATGCAGTCGACCACGGCGAGGTTCTGCTCGTTGCGTTCGGCGGAGGCGGGGTTCATGGCGTTAAGATATTTGCCTTTGCGGTAACGGACTTCGCGCAGGATGCCTTCGACGGGCGAGCGGTTCACGTGCACGTCGAAGACGCTGAGAAAGATGCTGAGGCGGAGGCGTTCGCCGTCGACCGTGGTGATGTGCGCAACTTCGGTGACTTTGCCGTCAGCCGGGGAGACTATGAGGCCGCGCTCCGGAGGGATGGCGCGCCTGGGATCGCGAAAGAACCAGAGAAAGAAGGCGGCGAAGAGCAGAGGTGGAATGGCCCAGCCCCAGCGGCCGGTCCAAAACCAGAGAATGGCGGCCACCGCAGCCAGAGCCAGCCCGTAGTAGTATCCGTCACGCACCATGAGAGAGAAGGGACAACGTGGACTGCCGGACGATTGAGCCGGAATGCGGCCGTTGAGCCTTGAGCCGGGCAGAAACTCTCAGGAAAAAGAAGAACGAAAAACCGGCCGTGGGACCGAACTGGATGTTCGTCCGAAAGTCTTATTCATTTTAGGGCCGCCGGCTTGAAACAGAAAGAGCTTTGAGGGCGCAGATGGCACTGACAGGTGGACGCGTGCAGAGCGTGTACACGAACCGCAGGGCGATGGCGATGCGTCGCACAGAGAGANNTTGATATGCAATTTGAGCTTTTTCAGGCGAACTTCCTCGAGTTGCTCGTCTTCAGAAAGCCATGGTTTTTGGAGCAGGGCTTCGAGCTTCTCCGAATAGTGACGATGCTCTTCTTCCAGACGACGTATTGCTTCACTATCCGGCTGACCGTTCGCTTCCATATCCATAGACGACACCTCCGTTGCGGGAGTTTTTCCCGGCGGAGCCGCGGCTATTCGTGGGTTCGCCGGGCGAATTTGCTCACTACAAGAGTGAGACGTACCACGCTAGCACCGCAGAAGCCTGATCTTCAATGACTTTTATCGTGGAAAACTGCCGTGAGGTGGACCGGAAGTAATGGGAATGCCCAGAAGCAGGGCATCTTCCTCAGGATCAGTGTAGTAGCGAGGGCGGCGGCCTTCGGGGCGGAAGCCGCATCGCTGGTAGAGGGCGATGGCAGGGGCGTTGCCGGCGCGGACTTCGAGGGCGAGGTGGCGGGCGTTGTGGGCGGCAGACCAGACGAGGATTGCGCGGATGAGGGCGGTTCCGAGGCCGTGACGGCGAGCGTCGGGGCGGACGGCCATCGAGTCGAGGGAGCAGAGATTTTGTTGGCCGGCAGAACCCTCAACCAGCAGGAGGGTGGCGGCGGCGAAGGCTCGGATATTTTCCTGGCTTGGTTGCTGCGCGCTGGAGTCGATAGCGACGAGAGCGGTGCGGAGGAGGGCTGGGTTGGTTTCGGAATCGGCGCTGGTGACGTAGGGGGTGTAGGCGGAGGGTGGCCAGCGAGGGGCTTCGGGGGATTGCTTGGCGATGGCGAGGACCTCGTCGAGGTCGGGGAACTGCATGGGGCGGAGGGTGAAGGTCATCGCGCGGCGGACGCGGGGGATTTCGGCTTCGAGAAGATTTCGGCGTCGGAGCGGCGGAGGTAGTTGCCGTCGAGGATGGCGGGGTCGTCGAAATCGCGGATGCGGAGGCGGGACAGGGCGAAGCGGAGGGCGTCGGCGGCGGTGGGTGGGGGGACGAGGGTGGCTTGTGGGGCGAGGATGTGGACGGACTCCTCTGAAACTGCAAACTGCCCCGCGAGGATGTTGGCGAGTTGCTGGAGGCGGTCGCGGTCGAGAAGGGTTTCCTGGGCAGAGCAAGCAGAATAGTCGCCGAAGTAGAATTCGCCGCGGCTGGCGTCGAGGGCTGCGGCTATTGTTTTGGTTTTGTGGGCGAGGACAACGAGGCGGGAGACGGCGAGGATCGGAATGGAGGTAGGCTCGGCGAGGCCTTTGGCTGTGGAGAGGCCGATGCGGATGCCGGTGAAGGAGCCGGGGCCATTTGTCACAACGATGGTTGCTATTTCGGTGAGGGTGACGTTGTGGTGGTTGAGGAGGTGACGGATGGCGGGGACGAGCTGGGCGGAGTAGGTTTTGCCGGGGAGTTCGGTTTGGCCGAGGATGGTTAGTTCGTCGACGCCCCCAAGACGGGCGAGGGCGACGGTGCCGAGGGGGCCGCAGGTGTCGATGGAGAGAAGGAGCATTCGAGGTAGGCCCTACTCGGTGGGCTGGTCTTCGCAGATTTCGAGGAGGACGCCGCCGGCGCTGGATGGATGGACGAAGAAGTAGAGGTGGCCTCCGGCTCCGATTTGAATGTCTTCGGAGATGAGGCGGGCTCCCTGGGCTTTGAGGGTTTCGAGGGCAGCTGAGATGCTTTCGACCTGGAGCGCGACGTGGTGAAGGCCTTCGCCGCGTTTCGCGAGGAAGCGGCCCATGGGGGAATCGTCCTGGGTGGGCTCAAGGAGTTCGATGCGGGCTTCGCCGGCGGGAATCATGGCGGTGCGGACTTGTTCCTGTTCGACGGTCTCCTCGTGGACGACCTGGAGGCCGAGGGATTCGTAGAGTTTGCGCGCCTGCGCGATACTTTTGACGGCGATGCCGATGTGGTCGAGTTCGGGCATGGATTCAGGGTACAGGTTGCAGGTTGCAGGTT
>PMAD01000040.1:44802-46677 GCA_003152415.1 Acidobacterium sp. | reverse complement strand
ATTGCTTGTCGATCTGCGCCTGAATTCCCCGCAGTTCAGCCTGCGCCTGCAACAGGCTCACTCCCGGCCGCATCAGCCCCACCGTGAACAGATAATTCGTCCCGCGCGCGATGTAAGGAGGCTGCGGCTCCAGCGGCGCCCACACCTGAACCGGACGAAAACCCTCAGGGACCATCTTCGGCATCACCCCGACAATCGTGCAGGTCCTGCCGTTCAGGTTGAGCGGCTTGCCCANNAGAAATCCGCAACCAGCAGGCACACCGGCGCAGCGCCTTTTTGATGGTCGCTCGACGCCAGCGCTCGTCCCAGAATCGGCCCCACGCCATAGACGCCAAAATACCCATCGCTCGCCAGGCCCACGTTCAGCAATTCCGGCTCGCCTGCCCCGGTCCACGTCGAGCGAACCGTGAACGTCGCCGCCAGTTGCGTGAAGCTTTTCTCCTGGCTCCTCCACTGCAGAAAATCCGGCCACGAATTGGCANNTCGCGCCGATGCCAAGGGCGAGCGTGCACAAAGCCACCAGGGTGAACCCAGGCGACTTGCGCAGCTGCCGCAATGCATAACGTAGATCCTGCCACAGAGTGCTCAAGATGCCTCCGTTCCCCAGTGAGGGATTCACTCTAGCCCGCACTCCGCATGCCACTCTCGGCGAAATCAGGGATGCCGCATTTTCATAGAGCTGCGCCGCGCTCGTCTCTCCCTCGAAACAACCTTCCCGTCCAAAAGCGAACATGCATGTCCGCAACCGAACAGGACCCTGTCGTTTCAACTGAATACGGCAATCGGCGATCCGTTACGATTCAGTTAATGCCAGTTCTTGCATCTTACTTGCCGAGTCTCGCATGGGCCAAACTTGCTCGGTCGATATCGAGCACAACGCCGGACCGCCACCAGCGCAGCACTCGCCGCTGCTCGCGAGCCGGCAAACCTCCGTAACTTCGGTGCAGCATTGCATTCCTGGAAACACCGTAAGATGGAACTCGTCCCGGAGGCTTCTTTGCGCGTCGGTCTGATGACCCGAGAGTACCCACCCCTTGTTTATGGTGGCGCAGGGGTCCACGTTGAGTACCTCAGCCGCGAGCTCGCAAAGTCCATCGAAGTCGAAGTCCATTGCTGGGGCGATCAGTTATCCGACAAAGGCAACCTCCATGTCCGCGGCGCCGAGCCCTGGGCCATCATCACCGACGGCACCCAGGAAAAATTCAAGGCTGCCCTTGAGACCTTCAGCCTCAACCTCGCTCAGATTACGTCGCTCTCCGCCATCGACATCGTCCACACCCATACCTGGTACGTCGCGATGGCCGGACTCCTCGCGAAGAAGCTCTACAACATTCCCTTTGTCCTCACGACTCACAGTCTCGAACCTTTGCGCGCCTGGAAGGCCGAGCAACTCGGCAGCGGCTACGTCATGAGTTCCTGGATGGAACGCACTGCGATTCTCGATGCCGATGCCGTGATCGCCGTCTCTCAGGGCACGCGGGCCGACATCCTCCGCGCTTACCCTGAGATCAACCCCAACCGCATCCACGTCATCTACAACGGCATCGATCTGCAGGAGTATCAAAAAACCACCCGCACCACCGCCCTCATCGAGTACGGTGTCGATCCCTCCCGGCCCTATGTCCTCTTCGTCGGCCGCATCACCCGTCAAAAGGGCGTCACGCATCTGGTCGATGCCATCCCTCACCTGCCGCCGCAAACGCAGGTCGTTCTCTGCGCCGGCGCTCCCGATACGCCCGAGATCGGAGCCGAGATGCGCGAGAAAATCGACCGGCTCCGCTCTGTCAACCCGCGCGTCATATGGATCGAGAAGATGCTCACCAAGCCCGAGGCCATCCAGCTCTACAGCAATTGCAGCGTCTTCTGCTGCCCATC
>PMAD01000040.1:8190-44732 GCA_003152415.1 Acidobacterium sp. | reverse complement strand
CGCGATCTCGCCGCAAGAATCTCCGCCCTGCTCGCCGATCCCGATAAAGCACGCCGCTTCGGCGACGCCGGTCGCAAACGGGCCGAAGAGAAATTCTCCTGGTCCACCATTGCTGAGCAGACCATCGGCCTCTACCGTCGGCTGATCGACAGCCGCAATCCGTAGCCGCGCCCGGCTGGTCGCGACCTATTTCGGCGAAAGCCCGGTGTTTGGCTTTCCAGCTTCCCCATTTCCTGGCCCGCCCACAATCTGCAGCGTCGGAATGCGGTCGTCCATCGACGGCAACGGCGGAAATGGCATGTGCGGCTCCGCCTGATACCAATACGCAACCGAATAGAAATTATCCGAACGATGGTTGGCGTGCCCGTGCTCGATCGTCGCCTTCATCGACTTTGTAAACGGGATCGGGGAATCCAGATGAAACCGGTAGAGGCTCCACCGTTCTCCCGCCAGTTCCTTGCCCACCATAGGCGCTCCGTAAAGCGAATACGCAAACGGCCACCCTCCGAAATCCCAGGCGCCCAGAAAATAATCCTCTGAACCGGTGCCCCCCGGTAGCATCGGCGTCTCGGCGTTGTCGACGAAGAACATGGGGTCTCCCTCGCCCCACCAGCCATCCTGGTTCTGCAGCACCGACATCGTTACCCCCACAAACTGGCCATGTCCTTTCGCTTCGAACCACACATAGTTGTCTTTGGCATCCGTGTTTCTCCGATAATTCACCAGCGGATCGCCGTTTTCGTACCATTGATTCGTCCAGCCGTGGTTCGGCTGCGCCTGCCGGTACTGGGCGTGGAAATACAGAGTCCCCGGCGGCAACGGGTGCGCGTCGGTGCGATAGTCGATGTTGTAATACAGGTTTTGAACCGTCATCTTCCCTTCATTGGTCACGGTAATGCGCGCGTGCTTTTGATACGGCATGGGAAAGAAACAATTCAGCGCCCTGGTATTTCCCACCGAGAGCATTTCCGATTGCCAGGTGTAGTAGACCCCCAGACCCAGCCCGAAGAAGTCGCCGATCGGTGTCTCCACACTGGGGTTCTCTTCTCCATCCCAGTAGATGCGCAGAACCATGCGCTTCAGGTGATACGGCTCCGGGCTGTCGATGGTGAACCAGATGTGCGAGATCTCGCCGGGCCCGTCGGTGTCCAGAACCGTCATTGTCTGTCCCGGCGTAACCGCCATGGCATCTCGGTTGGCACCCGTCGGCTCCGCGCTCGAAGCGTGGTGCCAGGTGTAGGTCTGCTGCTGAGTCACATCCGGCATCCACGGCGCAGCCTGCCCAAAAGCTCCGACCGCGCAAACCGCCATGATCACCGGTACCAGGGCTTGTCGCATTGTGTTGGTCTCTTTCTTCGATGAAGCGGTTCTTGCCGACAGAAGGAGTTATGCCTTTTGCCTGGCGGCGCTGGAAGGCCACGCCCGCGAACCATCGTGCAGCATATCAGACAGCCTCACCTGCCAGTCAGGCGAACCTTCTAAGGGAAGCTTCTGACGCAAATCACCGCCCACAAAGCAAAAGCGGGCCCGCTACACCCTTCACCCTATACCCTGTTTTTGACTCGCAGATCCCCGCCCGTCATCTGCTTCGGCTCCGCAAGGTTGAGCAGCCCCAGGATCGTCGGCGAAATATCGCGCAGGGATCCATCTGGCCGCATCGAACACTGCTTCGCATCCTCGCTCACAAAAATGAACGGCACCGGATTCGTTGTATGCGCGGTGTGCGGTCCACCCGTGCCCGGATCGACCATCAGCTCCGCGTTGCCGTGGTCCGCGGTGATCAGCCACGCTCCGCCCCCTCGCTGCTTCATCGCCTGATAAATCCTCCCCAGGCACGCATCCACGGTCTCGACCGCCTTGATCGTCGGCTCCAGCCGTCCCGAATGCCCCACCATATCCGCATTCGCGAAGTTCACCACCACCACATCGAACGCCCTGTCGTTCACCGCCTTCACCACCGTGTCCGCAATCCCCGCCGCCGACATCTCCGGCGCAAGATCGTACGTCGCCACCTTCTGCGACGGGATCAGGATCCGATCTTCGCCCGGAAACGGCTTCTCGATCCCGCCGTTGAAGAAATACGTCACATGCGCGTACTTTTCCGTCTCCGCCACGCGCAAATTCCGCAAGTTCGCCTGCGCCATCATGTCCGCCAGCAGGTTCTCCATTGACTCCGGCAAAATTACCATCGGCAACGTGAAATTCTTGTCGTACTGCGTCATGCATACGTAGTGCAGCTTGCTCGGAATCTCGCTGCGCGGGATCGTCGCGTCCAGTTCCTCCCACGACGGCAGCTCGCGCCCCGCCTCTTTGCTCAGCCCGCTGTTCCGTGCCAGCACCCGCGTAATCTGCCGCGCCCGGTCCGCGCGGAAGTTGAACATCAGGCACACGTCCTCGTCGCGAATCAACCCGTTTGGCTTCCCGTGCTCATCTGTAACCACGAACGGCACAATAAACTCATCCGTCGTGCCGTTGTTGTACGACTCCTTCACCCTAGCGACCGCATCCTTGTAAGCGCCGCCCTCGGCCTGCCCCTTCACCATCGCGTCGAAAGCCTTCTTCTCGCGCTCCCAGCGCCGGTCGCGATCCATCGCGAAGTAGCGCCCCGAAACGCTCGCCAGCTTGCCGCCGTATTCGCGCATCTTCTGCTCGAGCGCCGCCAGATACCCCGCTCCGCTGGTCGGCAGCGTGTCCCGCCCATCCATAAACGCGTGGACGAAGACCTTCTCCACGCTCTGCTGCTTCGCAGCCTTCAGCAGCGCATACAAATGCTTCTGGTGCGAGTGCACGCCGCCGTCGGACACCAGGCCAAACAGATGCAGCTGCGTGTTCCGCGCTTTCTGCAAAGCTTCGACAATCGTCGGATGCCTGAAGAATTCCCCGCTCGCGATCAGCGCGTCNNCCCACTTCGCTGTTGCCCATCTGCCCGTCTGGCAGTCCCACAAAGTGATCCGACGCATGCAGCAGCGTGTTGGGATACTCCTCGAGCAGCTTGTCATACACCGGCTTGCGCGCCAGGGCGATCGCATTGTTTTCAATTTGCGGGCGATAGCCCCATCCATCCAAAATCGTCAGTACAACCGGCTTCTTCGAAACAGGCACGCTATCTCCTCTGTCGACCCAGATGCACACGCGAAAATGCGGAGCCGTCGCTCCGCATCCCGTTCTATCTAATCTACCGTTGCGGCGCAGCCGCCGGATGCTCCTCGTGATAAACCCTGGCCGCCGCGTCGATCTCGTCTTTGTGTCGCTGGATCACTTCGAACATCACCTGCTGTCCCAGCTCCGATCCGGCATCCTGCCCGTCGTTGAGAATCTTCGGCATCACGCCAATCATGTGCTTCCCTGCCGGAGATTGGTAGAAAGCGATGATCTGCGCGGCATCCTCCGTCGACAAATGTTGCTGAAACGACCGCACCATCGCCCCCTCAAAATCCGCCGTCCCCAGCGTCCGCTGCAAGTCCGCCACTACATCGGCCGGCATATAGGGCATCATCTGCTTCAGGTACGGCAGCATCCCGTCCAGCATCTCCCGTTTCAGCGTGTCCGTCCCAGTCAACTCCAGAATCTCGTACACCTGCGCTGCCGTCACCGGATGCTCGGGTGCCGGGTTCTCGCTCGACGCCGCAGCCCAATTTGGCCCAACTCCGGACTTCGGGGTTGTGGTCGCTGCCAAAACCGGCAACGTACCCAGTAGAAACAGCCATGCTATTTTCTGCATTTGAGTCTCCCTCCAGGACATCCCACCGCGATCCCGCAACCTTGCGGCATCCGATCAAATGTCTCGACGCGGAGACACGGCTTCTGAGTATTCGCCCTAACACTCCGGCAATCGGAGCGCCCCAGCGGCAACCTGCCGATTAAACCTTTCTAATCCCCGTAGTTCACTGCTTCCAGGCCCAGAAACTCCGCCGCCTGTCCCAGCTCTTCTTCAATCCGCAGCAGCTGGTTGTATTTCGCGATGCGATCCGTGCGCGACGCCGATCCCGTCTTGATCTGCCCCACGCCCGTCGCCACCGCCAGATCGGCGATAAACGTGTCTTCCGTTTCGCCGCTGCGGTGCGAAATTACCGACGTGTATCCATACCGCCGCCCCAGCTCGATGCACTCCAGCGTCTCGCTCACCGTGCCGATCTGGTTCAGCTTGATCAGGATCGAATTCGCGACCCCTTCCTCAATGCCCTTCTGGAACAGCTCCGTGTTGGTCACGAAGATATCGTCGCCCACCAGCTGGATCTTGTTCCCCAGCTCGCGTGTCAGCACCTTCCAGCCGGCCCAGTCGTTCTCCGCCAGCCCGTCTTCGAGCGACACGATCGGATACTGCCGCACCCAATCCGCGTAGAACGCCACCATCTCTTCGGCCGTCTTTTCGCTCTTGTCCGACTTCTTGAAAACGTATTTGTTCTTGTCTGCGTCGAAGAACTCACTCGAAGCCGGATCGAGCGCGATCGCCACTTCTTCGCCCGGCTTGTACCCAGCCAGCGAAATCGCCTCGAGAATCACTTCAATCGCTTCGGTGTTCGACTTCAGCGACGGCGCGAATCCACCCTCATCGCCCACCGCCGTGTTGTAGCCCTTCTTTTTCAGCACGCCCTTCAGCGTGTGGAACACCTCCACGCCCCAGCGCAGCGCATCGCTGAAACGCTCCGCGCCCACCGGCATCACCATGAACTCCTGAAAGTCCACGTTGTTGTCCGCATGCGCCCCGCCGTTCAGGATGTTCATCATCGGCGTTGGCAGCACCGACGCATTCACGCCGCCCAGATACCGGTACAGCGGAATCTTCAGCTCGTTCGCTGAAGCCCGCGCCGCCGCCATGGACACGGCCAGAATCGCATTCGCCCCCAGCCGGCCCTTATTGTCCGTGCCGTCCAGCGAAATCATCGTCGCGTCCAGCAGTCGCTGGTTCGTCGCGTCCATCCCCGTCAGCTCCGGCGCCAGAATGCTCTCTACATTCTCGACCGCCTTCAGCACGCCTTTGCCGAGATAGTGGCTCTTGTCGCCATCCCGCAGCTCCACTGCCTCATGCTCGCCGGTCGATGCGCCGCTGGGCACAATCGCCCGCCCCAGCGCTCCGCTTTCCAGAACCACATCGGCTTCCACCGTCGGGTTTCCGCGTGAATCCAATACTTCCCGCGCGTGAATCGCAGCAATTTCTGTCATGTTGCTCCTCGTGATGTGGTGTTGTAAGCGGTCTTTGAGTTTGGGCCGTCGATCCACACGAATCACTTCCCCGGTGGTCGCGCCGATAGTTTCAAGCATCGTCATGGAAGGCCTTCCGCCTTCGTTTTCGTCGTGCGTTCCAACGCAAATTCTAGCAAAGCAACATAACAAGCAACGGTGACGGCCATCACGGCAATCGCTCGTAAACGTGGCCTTATGCCCTGCCCTGCGTATGAACGCTCAACGCTGTACCCTGATCGCTGTAAATGCTCACCCGCCGCCACCACCTCCGCCAGCTCGCTTCCGCCGCTCTCGCCGCGACAGCCCCACGCTGGCTCCGCGGACAAACCCTGACTCCCGCCCAGACCGCTACCCTCCGCGACGCCGCAGCCGCCGCCGGACTCGTCTACGGTTCCTGCAGCGACGAGCCTTTCCACAAGGCCCCGCCCGCCTATCTCGATCTCTTCCTCCGCCAGTGCGCGCTCTTCGCGCCCATCCTCTCCTGGCAGGACGTCGCGCCCACGCCCAACGCCGAAAACGACCAATACGACCCCAACGCCGCCGTCGCCCTCGACCACGGCCTCCGCCTCACCGGCGCCCACCTGCTCTGGTATCTGCGCACGCCGCCGTGGCTCGAAACCGTGCCGCGCCCGCAGGCCGAGCAAGCGGTCGCCGCCCACATCGCACGCCTCGCCGGCTTCTATCGAGGGCGCATCTTCTCCTGGAACGTTGTCAACGAGGCCATCGAACCCCCGCAGAACGGGCCTGACGGCCTCCGCATGAACAGCCCGCTCGTTCGCGCTCTCGGCACCGACTTCTTCGCCTCAGCTTTCCGCGAAGCCCGCGCCGCCGACCCCAGCGCGCTGCTCCTCTATAACGACTACGACCTCGAGCTCGATGTCCCCTGGCAGCAGGCCCGCCGCGACGCGCTCTTCCGCCTCCTCGACCGCCTGCAGAAAGCCAATGCTCCGATCGACGGCGTCGGCCTGCAGTCTCATCTCAAGTTCCGCCAGTTTTCGGATTTCAAGGAGAAGATCTACCGCCAGCTCCTCACCGATATCGCCGCCCGGGGCCTCAGAATCGCGATCACTGAGCTCGATGTCGACGACCGCAGCTCACCCGCTGACATCCCCACGCGCGATCGCGCCGTCTCCGAGATCTACGCGCGCTTCCTCGCCGTCGCCCTCGACGAGCCTGCCGTCTGCGTGCTCGTCACCTGGGGCATCTGCGATCCCTACAGCTGGTACAACACCAGCTGGTTCCACGACTACGCCCGCCCCGACCACCTGCTCCAGCGCCCGCTCCTCTTCGACGCGGCCTTCGAAGCCACACCCGCTTTCTACGCCGTCCTCAGTGCCCTGCAACACGCGCCCAGGCGCACACCAGCATTGCCGCGTCCCTGAGCCGCGCCCTCCCTCCGCACTCGCGCCCCGCGGTCGTGTTAACGTGGCTTCGCAACAGATTGCGTTTCACCGCCGAGGTCACCCGCATGCTGGCATGGCGATGGTCCGGGAGGGGGTCAGGCCCACTCCTCATCGGCTTCGCTCTTTCCTCCCTGGCACAGCAGACCCATCCCGCTGCGCCGGCGCCAGAACAGACTGCGCAGCCCGCGCCCAACGCCACCGTGCGCCTCATTCCGCGCTCCGAGGAAGAGCGCCAGCACACCAGCGAAGCCTCGCACCACATCATCCTCAACGTGCTCGTTACGGATGCCTCCGGCAAGCCGGTCACCGGCCTGAGCCAGAACGACTTCACTATCCTCGACAACGGCCAGCCACAAAAGATCGGCTCGTTTCGTCCGCTCACGGCGAACCCCCAGGGACAACCCCTCCACATCATCCTTCTGCTCGACGCGGTCAACAGCTCCGCCAGAAACTTCGCCGCGGAGCGCAAGGCCGTCGAGAAATTTCTCTCTCAAAGTCGCGGATCGCTCCCCTGGCCCATCGCCATAGCGCACCTCTCCGATTTCGGATCCGGAGTCAGCGCACCTTCCCGCGACGCCAATGCTCTGCTTATCTACCTCAGGAATCTGCCCGGCGAAGTTCACCAGTCCGCCTCCTCTGATGACCAACCGAACCACGAGCTCTTTCCTGGCCTCCGCGGTCCGGGCACCCTGCCAACAGCCCAGCCCCGCGCGCAGAAAATCGACCTTCAATGGCAAGATCAGAATCAGCGCTTTCTGCTTTCCATCGCGGCGCTGAATAAGATCGCCGTGCAGCAGGAGGACGTCCCCGGCCGCGTCATCATGATCTGGATCGGCCCCGGCTGGCCGCTGCTCTCTGGCCCTGGGTTTCTGCCCGACACTCCCGAGATCAAGAGCAGCTTCTTCGACCACATCGCCGACCTCTCGACCGGAATCCGCGAAGCGCAAATGACCCTCGATACGGTCGCGACTCCCGATCTGCTGCACAACGACGGACTCAGCGCCGGCTACTACAGCCCTTTTCTTGCCGCCGTAACCGCGTCTGCCCAGGCAAATGCTGGGAATCTTTCGCTGCCCGTTCTCGCCACCCAGAGCGGCGGCCAGGTCCTCGACGACAGCAAAGACATCACCGCCGGGATCGCCGCCTGTCTCGCCGATGCGGACTCCTGGTACGAGTTCTCCTTCGAGTCCACCCCCTCCGCCGAACCCGATGAATACCACGCGCTCCAGGTCAAGCTGAACAAGCCCGGACTCACCGCCCGCACCAATACCGCCTACTACGCCGAGCCATGATAGAGCTGGGCGGTTGCATGGAATACTCGCCTCTGACTTGAAACCCCGATCGCTGTGCCTCACGCCCCTTGCATCCACCACCCCCGCGCATCCAAAATTGTGGTATCCGCTGAGGTCGTCTCATGTCACGCCGGGTCACCTGTTTCCTCCTCTTCCTCGTGTTCAGTGCCGGATTCGCTTCGAGGCTACTCGCCCAGGACTCCAGCGATCCTCTCACCGAGGACGAAGTCCAGCAGATTCGCGATAACAAGACCAATCCCAACGAACGCATCAAGCTCTATATGAAGTTCATTGACGAGCGCCTCGACGCGATCAAACAACTGGCAGGCCCCGGAAAGTCCCCCGATGAAAAAGCCCAAGTCCGCGCCAGGTTCGACGAATTCACCCATCTCTGCGACGAGCTCCAGGACAACATCGAGACCTACGATGCAGCCCACGCCGACATTCGCAAGTCCCTCAAAGAACTCGTCGCCGATACCGCTAAATGGCCGGCAGCTCTGAACGCCGTCGGCGCCGACCCCAGTTACGACTTCCCTCGCAAAACCGCCGTCGAGGCCGCGCAAAGCGCCACCGACGAGGCGCGACAGATGTCAATCTCGCAGGACGTCTATTTCGACATCCACAAAAAAGAGCGCGGCAAGACCGGCACCGGTCCCAGCTAGCGCGCCGCCCGCACTCGCAGCACCTGCACCAGCCGCCAAACATAGATCAGCAGGTTCGCCCCGCATACCGCTACCGCGCAACCTACGATCAGCCTGACTGACAGGTTCGGATACACGATCGCATCCAGATAATGCACGAGACATCCGCCGCTGTAGGGCTGGATCCCAGCCCCAGCTTCCAACCGGTCTTCGAGGATCGTCAGCGGGCACGGCCACGGACCCGCTTCCACGATCATCCCCCAAACAAGAGACCCGATATGAAACCCCGTCAGCCATTTCCGTCCCCGCGTCCACACCGCCCCGAAGATCACCCATAGGATCCACACCAGGTGGAACGCCAGCACCAGCGCGGCCAGCAGCCTCATCCCTCGATCATAGGGGGCCGCCCAGCCTCGACAACGTCCCCTCGCTTACACTGAGAAAAGCCCATGTTCTTTCGCACTGACGACCTGCGCATCAGGTCCACAAAAGTTGTTCTGCCTCCGGTCTTCCTGGAAGAGGAGATGCCCGTTACCGAAACGGCATCCGCTACTGTCTTCCATGCGCGCCGCGAGATCGTGGACATCCTGCACCAGCGCGACCACCGGCTGCTGGTCGTCGCCGGCCCCTGCTCCATCCACGACCCCACCGCCGCACGCGAATACGCTCGCCGCCTCAAAGAAGTCATGACCGAGCTCGCCCCCGAGCTCCGCATCGTCATGCGCGTCTATTTTGAGAAACCACGCACCACCCTCGGCTGGAAGGGCCTCATCAATGACCCGTTCCTCGACGAGTCCTACCGCATCAACGACGGCCTCCGCCTCGCTCGCCGGCTCCTGCTTGACCTCGCCGAGATGGGCATGCCCGCCGGCACCGAATTCCTTGACATGATCTCGCCGCAGTACGTCGCCGAGCTGGTCAGCTGGGGCGCCATCGGCGCGCGCACCACCGAGAGCCAGGGCCATCGCCAGCTCGCCTCAGGCCTGTCCTGCCCCGTCGGCTTTAAGAACGGCACCTCCGGCAATGTGCAGATCGCCATCGAGGCCATCCTCTCCGCCGGTCACCCGCACACCTTCCTCGGCCACTCGAAATACGGCCAGTCAGCGATCCTTTTCACCGCCGGCAATGCCGATTGCCACATCATCCTCCGGGGCGGACGCGAGACCGCGAATTACGACGCTGCTTCGGTCGACCAAACCTGCCGCCTGCTCGAAAAATCCGGCCAGACGCCGCGCGTCATGATCGACTGCAGCCACGCCAACAGCCGCAAAGACCACACCCGCCAGCCCGCCGTCTGCCGCGATGTCGCCGCTCAGATCGCCGCTGGCGATCGCCGCATCATCGGCGTCATGCTCGAAAGCAACCTCGTCGCCGGTGCGCAAAAGCTCGTCCCCGGCCGTGAACTGGTCTACGGCCAGAGCATCACCGACGCCTGCATCGGCTGGGATGAAACCCGCACTCTGCTCACCGAACTCGCTCAGGCGGTGCGCGCCGGCCGCTCCGCCCAGTCCACACACACGCATTCCGTCGCCGCCGCGGGTTAGAGAGGCCCTTCCTTGTCACGATTCGCGGAACCCATGGCGCGCCTCATTGAAGAGCTGCGCAAGCTGCCCGGCATCGGCAACAAATCCGCGCAGCGCCTGGCCTTTCACATCCTGCGCTCCGACGACGAGGATGCCGTAGCTCTCTCCTCCGCTATCCGCGACGTAAAAGAACGCCTCCGCCTCTGTTCCATCTGCAACAACATCACCGACGTCGATCCGTGCCTCTACTGCGCCAGTCCCACCCGCAACCAGCGTCTGGTGTGCGTCGTCGAGGAGCCAACCAATATCGGCACCATCGAAAAAACGCGCTCCTGGAACGGTGTCTTCCATGTCCTGCACGGCACGCTTTCGCCCCTGCACGGCGTCGGTCCCGAGCATCTGCGCACCGGCAATCTCATCGCACGCGCCAACCGTGGCGAACTCGACGAAGTCATCCTCGCCACTTCGCCCACCGTCGAAGGGGAAGCCACCGCCATCTGGCTGGCCGACTTGCTGCGCCCTTCGCAGGTGCGCATCACCCGCATCGCCACCGGCGTTCCCGCAGGCAGCGACATCGAATACGCCGACGAAGTCACCATGACCCGCGCCCTCGAAGGCCGTCACACCATTTAACGCGACGATCCGGCACGGCCCCCGCGCGTCTTTGCGGGGCGTGGCTTGGGAGCCGGCGCAGCCTCTGCTGCAACCAGCCCTTTCCCCGCCGTATTCCGCCACGCTGCGGTCAGCGCCTCTCGCACCCGCGACTGGCTCGCCGCCTTCAGCAGAACATTCGTGCCGCCCTGCTTGCCCCATCCGCCCTTCACCGGCGCGAACATCTTCGGGTTCGCGGCCACGAACTCCGCCTGCTGGTCGGGAAACAGCTTCACCATACCCCAGTTCTTGTCGGGATAGCCCAGAGTCGCGAAAACCTTTCCGCCCACGCGGAAATCGGGATGATCCATGTGTTCGCGCTCCTCCGCCTCCGGCAGGCTCAGCGCCAGACGGCGAAATTCTGCCACGGTCATCACGGTTTCTGCGCCGCCATCGCAGCACTCATCTCTTCCATCGATACGTCCTTTGTATGCGTAGCGATGTACCACTGGAACCCGAACGGATCCTCCACCCCCGCCATCCGATCGCCATAAAACTGATCCGCAGGTTCCCGCATGCTCTTCGCTCCGGCAGTGACCGCCTGACGGTACACCGCATCGCAATCACCCACGTACAGCATCAGACAAGACGTCGCCCCTCCAAAATGCGCCGGACTATAGATCTTCCGCTCCGGATGCTCATCGGCCATCATCACCACCGAATCGCCGAGCCGGATCTCCGCATGCTGCAGCCGTCCATCGGCCGCCGGCATGCGCATGATTTCAGTCGCCCCGAAAGCCCGTTTGTAAAACTCAATGGCCTGCGCGGCCCCGCGGATATGCAGATAGGGCTGAACGCTGTGGTAGCCCTCGGGTATTGCTTTCACTGGAGACATGATCCCTCCTGGGATGCGGCCATTCTCGCTCCCCGCCTCTCAGCCAGGATTGTAAAAATTTGAAGTGTCCCTAAGCCATCGGCACGTGGTTCAGATGCTCCGTCGCCAGCGCCAGATACGCGGCAGGCGTCAGCCCCGAGAAGCCCAGGAAATCGTGAATGAAATGAGCCTGGTCGTAATAGCCACCGTCCAGCGCTACCTGCGCCCAGTCCACCGATTTCCTTCGATGAACAGCCTGCAACACCCGTTGGAAACGCCGCACCCGGCAAAACGCCTTCGGCGTCAGCCCCACCTGCTCACGGAATAGCTCGATGAACCGCCGCTGGCTCAACCCAATGCTCTCCATCACGCCCGAGACCGTCGCGACCTGGGGCGCGCGGCAAATATGGCCGCGGGCATATTCGATGGCCGGATGCAGTTCCAGCCCCCGCACCAGCTGCTCTATCAGGGCGCGCTCAAGAACCGCGAACTTCGCATCCGCCGAAGACGCCGCCAGCAACTGCTCGCGAATCTCCCCGGCCGCGCCCCGCCACGGGTCCTCCAAAGGCATCGAGCGATTCGCCACTTCCCCCGCAGGCTCGCGGAAGAACGGAAACGTCCCGCCCGGCCAGAACTGGATCCCCACCACCCGATCCTCGCTTGCCGTATCGATCGCAAAGCAGTGGGTCCGCGCGCCGGTCAGCCCCGCCAGCCCGCACGACACAAAACGGCGTGGATCGCCCGCGTCGTAGAGACGCATCTCCTCATCGCGGAGATTGAAGACAATCGAAGCCTCGCCATTCGGCAGCAGCCGCTCCCGAACATGAGGTTGCGGTGCCCCCTCCCAATACCAGAAGCACCGGATGAAAGACGCGAGCGCCGGCGATGGTACGTGGAGGCGATGCATCATCTCACCGCCGCCAGATTGCCGGAAAACGGCAACCTCGCGCAAGGGGAGACTCCGCCTCGCGAAACTATGTCCTCTGTTTTGCCTTAGGACGCCAGCATCGAGGCAACAATCGGCGCAATTTCCTCGGCTTCCTTCACGATGGGAGGTCTGACCATGACCCGGATCATCCCCTGCCCGTCCTGCACCATCATCATGGTTTCCGAGCAGCCTCCGCAGAGCCAATAGTGCTCCAGGCGGCGCAGTCGCTTCGTGCCCGCTTCCTTCGACCCCACCGCGGCATCGAAAATGAAAATCCGGCCCTCCCGCAGATAGTGCAGGGGCTTGCCGCATCCTGAGTTCGAGCAGTTGTTCACCATCGAGCCATCTCCCTTCAGCGGTTACCAACAATTGCAGGGCGTGGAGCCGCACGCCGCTTTCAGGACAGAAAAGGGAGAGGGGGAGGTGTGCGGTCAGCCAGGGAACTCCGCATCCTTACCTTTTTCGCCCGCTGAACCCTTCAGCGTGTTTCCAACCAGTGGTCAGTGCCGCCTGAAAGCGGCGTGCGGTTCCATCTATGTGTATGGGGGAAAAGGAGTAAGAACAACCTCAGGCCCCAGCGAACAATCTGTCAGGCTCTAATGGTCGGAGTATGGGCGTATTGCCAAAATACTGTCAAGAGCTCAGGGCCGCACTATCCAGAAAAACCACCGTCAGGCGGCCCCGGAAGTAATCTTGCGGAATCGATCATTTATCCTTATGTGAGGGAAGACTTATACATCGGATAGTAACTTGTCGATAAACGTAATAGCTCGCCCATACCATCGGATAACTATGGCTCACCTCGCGAAAACACAGGTTATTCGCGGGTTTCAGCGCCAACAGCCCCTGCACTCGTGGCTTGGCTAGTTTTTGGTCGGCGTCAGCGCCATCGGCTCCGTCAGGCTGAAAACCAGCATCGATCCCTGCGGCAGGTTGGCTGCCGCGGGCTTCGCCATCAGCATGTGTGCCGTCACCACACCCGCGCCCACCAGCGATCCGACACCCGCGCCTACTGGGCCGGCAATCTCGCCGCCGGCGACTGCGCCCACGCCCGTGCCCGCTCCATATTCGACCGCGTCCTTCTTATAGTGTGGGCTGGCTTCAATCCCGCCCTCGTCCGTGGTGCGAGTCCCAGGCGCCTTCGACTGCACCGCCTCCGCGTAGAGGTGGTACGCCGTGCCATCCGGCAGCATCACCATTTCCGGGCGGAGGCGAATGGTCGCGTGCGGACCCAGGTGGTGTCCCTGCGACACCGCAACCACGTGACCGCGCAGCTCCGCACCCGCCGGGATGATCACGCGCCCTTCCTTGGACACATCCCTGTCCACGACAGCGTGAAAGGCCTCGCCGGGATGCGCTTCTGTCGTCGAGAGATCCTGTGACAAGCGCACACGAATATTCGTGCCCGCCGCCAGTTCATTCGGGTCCGACGGAACATAGTTGACCATGCCGTCGTCGGGATTCCACGAACGCTTCGTCAATGCCGCGTCGGTCGTGGTCGCGGGAACCGAAGTGACCATCCCGTAATCGGGATCGCCGGGCTGCGGCGTGACAACGGCCGGCTTCGCCGGCGTCATCGGAATCGCTGCTGAAGGTTTGGGCTTCGGAGCCACAACCGGCGGGGCCACATCCTCGTCCGTCTGGATCGTCTCATCCGCCGGAGGATGCGACACACCGGTGTTTTGATCCTGAGCCTGATCCTGCTGCGGTTGGTTCTGCGCCGGCGGCGTCGACTGCGCACGCGCAGTCGAGATCAACAGAAAGCTGGCGACCACCGCCAGTATGGCGAACCGTCCCGTGGTCTTCATGAGAGATCTCTCCTTGCTGGGCACGCAGCCGGGTGCGACCCGGCTCTCAGAGCATAATTTTCTCGAACCCGCATCGCGCGCTTTTGTCGCGATCGGAAGAGGAACGAAGAACCCCCGGCAAAGTTGCTCTTGACGCGGTCCCGTCCTGTTGACGAGCGTATCCTGGCGGGGCGGGTGAGCGCCACCGATTCGCCAACATCTGCGAACCTCGGCGGTTACCTCGCGGCGCAACGCGAACGAATGCTAATGCTGGCTCCGGCGCGCGAGCCGCCGGTTGCGCAGCCATTTCGCCGCCCCCAGAGCGAACAGCATCAGTCCGAAAGGCAGGCACATCAACGCCGCCATCAGCGACAGCCATCCCGCGTTGGTATGCGGACCCTGGCGGCTGATCCCGCCGAACACGGTCGCAGTCAGAAGCGCAGCCACCACGCCCGCTACGAGTATCCACGCGCCGGTTCGCAGCAGCGACCTCGTTCCGTCGTCACTGGCTTCCCCCCGGTTTGAGATTTCTGATCTTTCGGCCATCGAATACCTGGCGTGTCCTGCGCACTATCGCAGTGCCGCCACCAGCATCACACGCACTACCACGCCCGTCACCGAAACATAGAGCCAAAGTGGAAATGTGAACCGCGCCAGTTTGCGATGCGCCGCGAACCGCCGCGACAGCGACAGGTAAAACGTGATCAGCACGATGGGCAGCGCCACAATCGCCAGCATGATGTGACTGATCAGGATCGGCAAATACGCGGTGTAGTAAACGCTGTTGTGCACCGGATAGAGCGTGTCGCCGTGCAGCGCGTGGTTGGCGATGTAGCAAACCAGAAAAAGTGAGCTGAAGACGAAAGCCGTCATCATGCTGGCGCGATGCGCCGCGATGCGATGCGTCCGGATGAAATAGAAACCGATCAGCAGCGCAATGGCGCTCAGCCCGTTCAGCAGCGCATTCAGATTGGGCAGGAAGGTGTAGCGCACCGCCGCCGCATCCGAGGCCGGGTGCACATAGATCAGCCAGAACAGAAACAGCGTTGCCGCAGCGCTCACGCCGACGATCGCCGCTATCGGCGCCGACATCGACTGCTTCGGCCTCGGACTCAGTTTCGGACTCGTCGCTGTTTCCATGCGGTGTTTCTAGTCACTGATCACCGATCACTGACCACTGGTCTCTTCCTCACTTCGCATTCAGCATCAATGCCGCCAGCAGCAGCGGCAGATAAATTACGCTCACCTTCAGCAGGTCGCGCGCATACATTCTCGATTCCATTTCGCTCCGCGCTCGCACAATCCTCGTAAAGCGAATCGTGTACCCGAGGTACACAAGCCCCAGCGCCAGCGCGACTCCCGCATAAATCTTTCCATCCATGTGCAGCCAGAACGGCAGAAGGCTCGCCGGAATCATCAGCACCGCGTAGGTTAGCGCCTCCAGCGCTGTCGACCATCCATCCGGCTGCGCCACCGGCAGCATGCGAATCTCCGCGCGCGCGTAGTCCTCGCGATAGAGCCACGCAATCGACATGAAGTGTGGGAACTGCCAGACGAAGAGGATCGCAAACAGCGCCCCCCCCTGCCACTCGATCACCCCCCGCGCCGCCGTCCAGCCCAGCAGCGGTGGCATCGCTCCCGGAAACGCGCCGATAAACGTCGCCAGCGTCGTCACGCGCTTCAGCGGCGTATACACAGCGACGTAAAGAAAAGCAGTCAGCAGCGTCAGGCTACCGGTAATGAAATTCGTCTCGCGAGTCAGCCACAGCGTCCCCGCAATAATCGCCAGCAGCCCGATCGTGATGCCGTGCGCCAGACCGATCCGCCCCGTGGCCATCGGGCGATTCGCCGTCCGCAGCATCTTCGCATCCAGCCTGCGTTCAATCGCCTGGTTCAGCGCGGCCGCGCCCGACGAGACCACGCTGATGCCGATCAGCGTCTCCAGCAACCCCGGCTGGACGCTGCTGATCCCCGAGCGCATCGACCCCAGATAAAACCCCGCCCATCCCGTCAGCGTCACCATCAGCGTCACGCGCAGCTTGAACAGCTCGCGATAATCCACCAGCAGCGATGCGGTCTCGCCCGCTCGCGGCGCGTGCAGATGCGGATGGTGCCCGTCTTCGGTTCGCGGCTCGAGTGCAACCACCCCCGGCTCGATCCCGGATGGGGCCGACGTCACAGCCATACGATTCCTGGCCGGCAAGCGTCGCGATGGTGGGAGCAAAAGTGCATGGAGAAGGATTCCGCAGAACAGCAGAAAGGCCTGTCTTTCATGATACCAGGCGCGAATGCTCGCTGACGAGCCGCGCTGGGCGTCGCAGAAAATCTACCCGACACGCGGCGTGGCGGGCGCCGGATGCGGTTCCGCGATAATGCCCCCCTCTTCATGCACCGCGTACTCGTTCAGCACCACCGCAATCAGCACCGCGGTCGGCACGGCGACCATCGCCCCGATAATGCCCGCCAGCGATGACCCGAGCAGCAGCGCGATCAGAATCGTCAGGCCCGCCAGGTCGACCTGCGTCCTCATAATCTTCGGCGTCAGCCAGGTGTTTTCGATCTGCAGATACACAATATAGAAGATCAGTACCCCCGCTACTCGGCCCCAGGAATCCAGCGCCGCCACCAGCACCACCAGCGAAACCGAAATCAGCGCCCCCGCCACTGGCACCAGATTGAACAGCCCCATGATGACCCCAAGCGCGTACGCATACCGGACCCGCAGCAGTGCGAAGACGATCGTGCTGCAAACTCCCAGGATGAGCATCAGTGTCCCCTGCCCCAGCAACCACCGGCCCATGCGCGCCGACGCCCGTGCCAGCGTCTGATCCAGGCGCAGTCGTCGCTCCATCGGAAACAGCGAGAGAAACCACCCGTACGCCTCATCCCCTTCCAGGATGAAGTACACCGTCAGCACAATTCCCGCGATAATGCGAACCACCGTCCCCGCCCAGTCGCTCGCGAAGCGAACCACATAGGTCGCCAGATTGGCGGCAATGTCCTGAACCTTCTCCTGCAGCGCATCCAGATTCACGTCGCGCAACAACGGAACTTGCTGGATGCGGGCAAAGAACTGAGGCCCTCGCTGCGGCAGTTCCCTCACAAACTCCCGCAGGTCCTTGAACGCCGGCCGCAGCGCGTAGGCGAAGAAAGCGGTCAGGCTCCCGGCGGTCAGCACCACAATCAGCAGCACCGCAATGCCCCGGCTCGGATGCCATCTACCGATGTGCACCTTCATCACGCCCCGCACCAGCGGCATCAGTACCACCGCGAACAGCGCGCTGACGTAAATTACCACCAGCTCGTCGCGCAGGATGTAGGCCATATAGAGCCCAATCGCGACTCCAAACGCGAACAGGACGATGCTGCGCGGGTCCATCGGCTTCGTGCTGGTCATGCAGGCACTCCCGGCTTGCTGCGCGCGCGGTCTGGAAACTGCCCGTTAGTAGTCGGGCCGCCGCCCTCGATTCCTGGCTCAAGTCTCTGCAGAATGTATCCCGCCACAGCCTCCGGTGAAAGCTCCGCTGTGTCCACAGTGAGATGCGCCCGGCGATACCACGGAAGACGCGCGTTCCAGCGCGCCGCCAGGCGAGCGCGATCCGCCAACACTGGGCGCACCGGGCCGCCTGCATGTCCTGCGCACCGCGCCAACAGCGTCTCCAGCGGCGCGTCGAGAAATATCACCAGCGCATCAGGCAAACCCGCCACCAGGTCGCGCGTTGACGCAATCTCCAGCGCCCCCCCACCCAGCGCTGCCACCAGCCGATCCCCAGACGCTGCATCCCGGATCGCCGCGGCTTCCACCTCCCTAAACGCCGCCTCGCCCCGCTTCTCGAATATCTCCGCTACTGTCACCCCGGTGCGCGCTTCCACCAGCAGATCCGAATCGACAAAATCCCAGCCAAGGCGCTCCGCCAGAAGCGCGCCGACAGTGGTCTTGCCCGCGCCCATAAAGCCGGTGAGGATGATGCGCGATGGATTTGCCGGAAACGAGGCCGGGCAGCTCATACTTGTGCTGATTATTATGAACGCCAAGCCGGACAACCAGCGTTATTTCTGCGTGGCTGTCGCCGGGGGCTCGGCCTTGTCCTGTCGAATCGCCTGCTGGATGTTGTCCCATACCGCCGGGCTGGGATCGTGAATCGGCAGCAACAGCCTCGCCTGCGACGCAATGTATTCGAGGTCCCGCACCAGGGCGGCGCAGTTCTCGCAGCTCTTCAGATGCTCGTGGCCGGAAAGGTCGCTGTGCGCCTCGAACAGCTCCGGAAGGACGTCCTGGAATTCAGCACAGGTCATGGTTTTGTCCATGGCGCGCATCACAATCACGCGATCTGCTCCTTCCGCTGGCCCTTCCGCAGCAGGTCGCGTAGTTTCATCCGCGCCTTGTGCAGCTGCGATTTGCTGTTCCCGGTGGAGCAATCGAGCATCTCCGCTATCTCATTATGCTCGTACCCTTCCACATCGTGTAGTACAAAAACCAGCCGGTAACCGGGAGGCAGATTCTCGATGGCTCGCTCCAGCGTCACCCGGTCGATCGACCCCGACAACGTCAGATCCCGCGCTCCTATATCTTTGCGTGGCCCATCGTCCTGCGCCGGCTCCAGCGCCTCCTCCAGCGATATCTGCGGCAGTCCCTTGCGCCGCAGATGCATCAGCACCACATTCACCGCCAGGCGATGCAGCCACGTCGAAAACGCCGAGTCCCCGCG
This sequence comes from Acidobacterium sp., assembly GCA_003152415.1. Classification (GTDB taxonomy): domain Bacteria; phylum Acidobacteriota; class Terriglobia; order Terriglobales; family Acidobacteriaceae; genus Palsa-343. Next base: position 25,800 of record PMAD01000040.1, on the reverse strand, counting down.
GAAGGTCCCAATCTTGCGATAGAGCTGGAGAAACGCCTCCTGGGTCAGATCCTCCGCTTCGGCCACATTGCCCAGCATGCGCAGGCATAGTGAATAGACCCGCCGCTTGTGCATCGCATAGAGCGTCTCAAACGCGCGGCCATCGCCCTCACGAGCTCTGTCGATCGCCTCCTGCTCCCCGGCAATCGGAGGATTGCGGCGCATGTGTTGGTTCGCCGGTCGCGGCTGTGTCGGTCCCGCCATCAGAACAAACCTTTTCGTGGCAATTGTTCCATGAGAAAACCCTCCTGGGGCTCTGCTGTTCGTGGTCTTCTGCGCAGTCAGGCTCATAGGCAAACCTTTTCCTGGGGAAGGTCGGTATGAGTCTTCGACGCGGTTCCAGAGTGCGGGGGTTGCTTCCGGCGAGAGCGAAAAACGCGGAACGACATATCACGCTCAGGACACACATTCGGCAGCGTGCGTCCGAGGCGAATGAGGAGGGCCTAGCGGCCGAAAAATGCCGCGTTCTTCTCCGTGAAGCTCTGCCACTTCTCCGGCACATCGTCGGCGGCAAAGATGGCCGACACCGGGCATACCGGTACGCACGCGCCGCAGTCAATGCACTCGACCGGATCGATGAAAAGTTGATCGGCGTCGGCGTGCTTCGCCTCGTCTTTTTTTGGATGGATGCAGTCCACCGGACACGCATCGACGCAGGCTGAGTCCTTCGTGCCGATGCAGGGTTCCGCAATCACGTAAGCCATGAATTCCTCTTCGGGAGTCGGAGTTGCGACAACGGATCATTCTAGCAGGGGCCACCCGCACGAAAACAACCGCCGCGCGCAGGAAAGATAACTTTAGGAATGGTCCGCGTGGAATGGTCCGCGCCGCCGAGCCTTGCTGTTCAGCTCGACCGCGCCGCCCGCTGTGCTGCGAACTCCGCCGGCGTCGGGATCGGGTGCAAATCCCTTCCCGCAAACATGGCGGCGAACTGCGCCATCAGCTCTTCGTGCAGCAATCCATTCGTCGCCAGCACCTCGCTGCTGTCCAGCCGGAAAGGCGTGCCGTCAAATCGCGTGATGGCGCCCCCGGCTTCCTGCACCAGCAGCGCACCCGCCGCCGTGTCCCACGGGTTTAGATAGAACTCCCAAAAAGCATCCATCCGCCCGCACGCTGTGTAGGCCAGATCCAGTGCCGCCGATCCCGCCCGTCGCACGCCATGCGACCGCAGCGTCAGCTCCTGGTAGAAGTGGATATTCGGGCTCACGTGCCGCTTGCGGCTCGGAAATCCCGTAGCCAGCAGCGCCTCGGCCAGGTCCTTCGTCCCCGACACATGCATTCGCCGGCCGTTCAGCCACGCGCCCTGCCCCTTCTGCGCCACAAACAGCTCGTCGCGCATGGGATCGTAAATGACGCCGGCGATCAGCTCGCCGTCCTGTCCCGTTGCCAGCCCCGCCTGCCGGTGCTCGAGCCCCAGCGAAACGCAGAAAACCGGAAATCCATGCGCGAAATTCGTTGTGCCGTCCAGCGGATCCACGTACCAGCGATATTCGCTGTCGATCCGCTGCCGCACTCCCTCCTCGCCATAGATTCCGTGGTCTGGAAACGCCGCGCTCAGCCGCTCCGTGATCAGCTCTTCCGATGCGCGATCCGCCTCAGTCACCAGATCGACATCGCCTTTGTATTCGGTCGCGACGCCACGCTCGAAATACCCCCGCGTCAGTGCGCCGGCTTCCAGTGCAATCCCCGCCGCGCGCCCGGCCAGCTCCAGGTGCTCCGGAACCCTGCCGTGCAGTGCCGGCTCACTCACTGGCCGTCCTCGCCCGCCAGATCCGCGGTGGGCTCTTTGCGGTTCCCTCGGCGCCCGTCCCGCCCGTGTTCGGTGATCGTCCGAATCTGGTGCTTGTAGATAAAAAGGTTGGGTTTCCCTTCGCGCGTCAGCCGGATCATGCGGTCGTCGAAGTACTCAATCCACCCCGACACCGTCTCGCCGTCCCGCAGTTTCACGTGCACCGGAACCTGCCGCTCGCTCAGTGAGCGCAGATACAGCGCTTCCTGTCCGGTTTCGCCAGGAGGTGGAGTTTTCTGCCGGCGGCGGGGAGAGTTATCGGGCGGCATAGTCCCATTGTATCGAAGCATCACGAGCTACCAGCCACCGGCTACAGACTACGGGCTACGGGCTGCCGTTGCTAATCCTTATCCAGAAGCAGCGACAACAGCATGTGCAGCAGCGCCAGCACAAGAGCCCCAATAAGCGCCGCTCCCCAGGTCGCAACAATAAATCCCGGAACCACGCCCGAGGCCAGCTTCAAAATGAGTGCGTTGATCACCAGAAAGAACAATCCCAGTGTCAATATGCCCAGCGGCAGGGTGATGAGCTTCAGCAGCAATCCCAGCGTCGCGTTCAGCAGTCCAATTATCAGCACCGCGATCAGCGCCGCTCCGATGCTCCTCACGTGAAACCCCGGCACCAGCCTCGCCGTAACTAACAGAGCAAATGCGTACAACAGCCACTTCAGCAGCAACCGCACCATCCCGTCGCACTCCTTTCCGCCCGGCCTTGCCGGGAGTTGGTACAGGTTACGCTAGGATCGGCTTACGGGGAAATCTCTTGCGTCGCCTCCTCCACCACTTCCGCCCGCTTCGGCGGCTTCTGCGTGCCGCCGCGCTGCCCCTTGCCCTCAGCGCTCCTCTGGTCGCATTCCCGCAGGCGCCTGACCCTCCGCTGCCCGATGTTCCCACGCTCATCCAGCAGGTCCGCGAGCACCAGCGGCAGATGGAATCCGTCCAGGAGATCTACACCTTCCACGAAACTCAGGTCAGCCAGGAACTGAACAAAAACGGCAGCGTGAAGAAGACCGAGTCCGTGGAATACGAGATCTTCTTCGTCAACACGCATGAAATTCGGCGCCTGATCAAAAAGGACGGCAAAGACCTCGACCGGGATCAGGAGAAGAAGGTTCAGGACCAGGTGATGAAGGAGGTCGACAAAGCCCAGCAAACCCCGCCCGGGCAGGCCCCGCAGGGCGATCAGGGCATCAGCGTCAGCCACATCCTGGCCATGGCCAAAGTTTCCACCCCCCGCCGCGAAATGATGGATGGCCGCAGCACCATCACCTTCGACTTTGCCGGCGATCCTCACGCCAAAGCGCACAACGTCGCTGAAGAGGCCGCCCTCCGCACCTCCGGCACCTTCTGGATCGACGAAAAGGATCGCCAGGTGCGCCGCCTCGTCGCGCAGCTTGACAGCAATGTCCACGCCGGCTTCGGTCTCTTTTCTCTTGGCAAGGGCAGCACCCTCACCTTCGATCAGAAGCTCGTCAACAACGAGCTCTGGCTGCCCACCGGAGCCAACGTCAACCTGATCGCGCACGCCATCGGCGTCATCGGCTTTCGCGCCAACATTCAGGTTACTGACAACGATTACGAAAAGTTCCACGCCACCGCGCAGCAGCAGGCCGGCACCACCGTCGTGCCTCCGCCACCGCCCACGCATTGACGACCGCTCGCTGTCGCCTGATCCCTTCTCGCTGCAATCGGGGTCACGCTTCGATCCACTCCGCGCTAATCTCAACCCATGACGCAATCGCACTCCGACAGCGTCGCTTACCGCACCTTTCGCCCCGGCGACGAAGCCGCCTTCCTTCGCCTCAACGAAGCCTGGATCACCCAATACTTCGAGCTCGAACCTGCGGATCGCGAAGTGATCAGCGATCCGAAAACGCACATCCTCGATCCCGGCGGTCAAATCTGTATTGCCGAGCGAGCCGGTGAGCCCATCGGCTGCTGTGCGCTTATTCTCATCGCGCCGGGAGAATTCGAGCTAGCCAAGATGACTGTTGCGGAAGCCGCCCGCGCCACCGGCATCGGCCGCAAACTGCTTCAGTTCGCCATCAACGTGGCCCGCATCATGGGGGCGCATCGCCTCTACCTTGAATCGAACACCAAAGCTGCGGCCGCCATTCATCTCTACGAGCAGCTCGGCTTTCGCCACCTGCCCGGCCCGCCCCACGAATCGAAGTACACCCGCGCCAATATCTTTATGGAACTGCAGCTCTGATCCGTGACCCTTGCGTTCACGATTCTCAAACCGTTTCAGCAGTTCGCAAAAAAACCCGCGCTGCTGCCGGCTAGGTTCACCCCACAGCAAGCAGCGTAAGCCCACCGTGTGCTGCCGGTACAACTGAATTCCCGACCTCAACCCCTCAGTACTGTCTCTGAAACCAAAATGGGACGCCGCCCGTGCGCGCTTCGCCTCGGCGCAAACTGCGGGCAAGTGTCAGTGCCCGACTTCAGCAACCCGCAAAAAAAACCCAAGTGCAGCCGACCAGGTTCACCCCACAGCAAGCAGCGTAGCCCCACACCGTGTGCTGCCGGCACAACTGAATTGCGGACCTCAACTCCTCAGTACTGTCTCTGAAACCAAAATGGCACGTCACCCGTGCCCCGCTTCGCTTTGGCAAATTGGCGGAAATCGCCAAGCCACGACTTCAGGCCGGATTCGTAACAGCCGTCGTCACCAATCAAGAAGGCCGCCGGAATGGAGTCGGCGGCCTGCATTCGCACTCGTCTGTCAGCTATTCGGGCTGCGGTGCTCCGCTGGGCGCCTGGTTCGGGCCTCCCATCCGTTGCTGCCGGCGCTCCTGCATCTTCGCCTGCAGTGCTTCGAACTGCTGCTTCTGCTGATCGTTCAGCGCTGCTTCCAGCTTCGTGCGTGTGTCCTGCCGAATCGCCTGCGCCTTGCCGCGGCGATCCTCGCGGGACAGCGACTGATCCTGCCATAGCGCCTTCATCTTCTCCTGGCGATCCACCAGAAGCGGTTTGATCTGAGACTGCTGGTCCGCGCTCAGATTGAGTGTTTTCGTCAGGTGCGCGAGCTGCCGGTCGGGATCCATCATGTGCCGGTGCCCATGACCCCATTGGCCCTGCCGCTGGCCGTTGTTAGCCGGTGCCTGCTCCTGCGCGTTGAGAGCGGCCTGCGCGCCAAGTGCGAGCATTCCGCCGAGTGCAATTGCGAATAGTTTGTGTTTCATTGGCTTTCTTTTGTCCTTCCTCCTGTTGCTCTTTCCAACCCGCTCCAGGACGCCGTGTTGCGCGGCGGGATGTTCTGCACAGTTACGCCAACAGACGAGGATTCTTTCGTTCAGGATGCGGCTCCGGAGAAAATTAATGCGTCTCTAAGGACGCGGCGTGGAGAGCCACCGGCGGCATCGGCACCGGTGTGGAGCGCAGCCCGCAGCGCAATAAATCCGGGGCATGCTCTTCCGCGTTCGGCAGATACGCGTACGCGAATACCGCCTGATACTCCGTCTCTCCCGGATAGTTGCACCGCGCGCAGCTCGGCTTGTAGTCGATCGCCGGATGGTCGCGCATCGTCACCACCCAGTCCTGTGACCCGTGCGCCGGCACCGTCACATACTCCGCATGTTCCGGTGGCGCCGCGGGCTGATACGCGAACATCGGCCCCTTTTCACGTAGCGCATCCACCAGCGCTCCGCCTCGCCCCGCCGATGCGCGCCATAACCACCGGATCCCCACCCGTGCATACCAGTGCGCGCTCGAAGGCACTGGCTGCTCCAGCCGAATGTCCTTTCCAGTCTTGTTTTCGATGTGAAACGAAAATCCCGGCCCCGCATTCTCCCCGGCATCGGCGATGTAGTTCGCCCGTAGCGTCACTCCCGCACACGGAAGTACATACGGCCCCGGCCGGCGCGGTGCGACAGCGGAGACCGATCCCACGCTCCAGCAGAGCAGCACAAAGAGCGGCAAAAGGCGCGGGAGGCGCGTCATCGTTGGGTGATTATGGCAGACAGCCATCTGCTTTGTACCGTCTGAATCGGGGTGACGCCCGCGAGCGGTCCTAACTCCGTCCCAGCGCGTCCAGATCAATCGATTCGTACTCTTTGCGTTCGATGCCTTCCCGGATCTGCTGGGGTGTCCGCCCCAGTTTCGTCATCTTGTAGGCATACGCGCCTTCCGCAGCGCACGTCGCGCAAATCGCCCCGTGCGTCCCCTCGAAGCAGCTGTGCAGACTCGTGTGTCCCAACGCTCGATCGCAGCGGCAATAGCAGGGAAGTTGGTACAGCACGCCCGGAATCTGCGCGGCCTCTTTGTAAACCTCCACCTGCCACTTGTCCCGGAAGAACTGCCCCGTCAGCTGATTGCCCGAGAGAATCGGCGGCAGCACCTGCCCTTTCTCGGGCGCCTCGGGGTGAAAGGCCGGAATATCCTGCTGCGGATCGGAAAATTGGGCGTGCACCGCGCCCGCCGCCCCGAAACCCACCGGAACCGCGTAGCTGGCGACGATCAGCAGGGCGACCAGAAGACTGAGAATGGCGCGTTTCAACGTTCCCTCTCCGCTTCTATCGTAACAAGAGCCATTCCCCGCGCCGGCGGCGACCATTGGCCCCAGACGAACAAAAACCTGCGGCCCAAGGCCTCAAAAGCAAAAAAAAGCGGCACGAACGTTGATTTGTTCGTGCCGGGAGGCCAGTGACGCAACTTATAAACTCGCTGCCAGCCGGGAATTCTCGGTCCCCGTTCCGGCTCAAATCCCTCTCTACTATCAGATGCCTGTCGCCATCGACGCGACCAATGAATTCTGCTCGACCGAGCGAAAAGTGCCAATACCCAATCTCCAAAATAGTGTAACTCTGAACCCCATTATGCACAAGTCGCATACACAATTTAATATTTCCGAAGCGGTTGACAGCCCCATTTTGGACCTTCCGCCACCGTTCGCCCCATGCCGAATCAGCCACCTAACCCTGAACCACCTCAATCCGGCGCCAAACTCAAGGCCTTCCTCACGGGCATGATCGTCGCCGCTTCCGCCCTGGTCGGCGGCCTTGCCGTGGTTCTCTGGAACCGCAAAGCCCTTTCCGGACTCCACCAGGCCGACCGGAAAAAGCCCTCTTCCTCTGAACCAGACGCGGATGAGGACTAAAAGTTGCGCCCGACCCCGCCTCCGCTCAAGGGCCGGCGTCCCAAAAAACCCGCCAAACCAGCGTCAGCCCAGGGCGTCGATCCCCGCAGCCAGATCGAAGTCGCGCTCGGTCAGGCCCCCGGCGTCATGGCTCACCAGCGCCAGTCGTACCTTGTTGTAGCGGATATCGATATCGGGATGATGCCCAGCCCCCTCGGCCATCTCTGCCACGCTGTTCACAAATCGCATGGCCTCCACGAAGTTCTCGAACTCGCAGTGGCGCACCAGTTCGCCCCGTTCAAGCTTCCACAGGGGTATGAATTTCATTCTTGCCGTGACGACTCGCTCGTCCAGTACAGGCATCGCCGTCTCTCCACGCTGCTGATTTCAGGCAGACCGTTCCAGCTAGACTTTCAGATCTTCGATCGCCCCAGCAAATGATAGCGGAGAGAAGCGCGGATGGCGGGTCATTTCGGTGCGCAGGTCCTCCCACAGGCTGTCCGGCAGCCCCAGGAAAACCTCCACGATATTCCCATCGAACTGGGTTCCCGCACAACGCTCCACTTCCGTCCGCGCCACATCGTACGAGCGCGCCCGGCGGTACGGCCGGTCAGACGTGATCGCATCCACCGTGTCCGCGATCGCGAATATCCGCGCACCCAGCGGGATGGCCTCACCCTTCAGGTTCCTCGGATACCCGTTGCCGTCGTAATGCTCCTGGTGGCTGTAAACAATTTCCGCGGCTTCCTCGAGGAATGGAATCTTGCGCAAAATCTGGTAGCCGCGCGCACAGTGCTCCCGCATCACCTGCTGCTCCTCCGGATCCAGCTTCCCCGGCTTCAGCAGAATTGCGTCCGGTATCGCCATCTTCCCGATGTCGTGAAGAAACGCCCCGCGCGCAATCACCCGCGTCTGCGCCATCTCCACCCCGCAGTGCCGCGCCAGCGCAATCGTGTAGGCGGTCACCCGCCGCGAATGCCCCTCCGTCTCCGCATCCTTCAGATCGAGCGCGTCGCCCAGCGCCTCCAGCGTGATGTCATATGACCGCTCCAGATCCGCCATGGCCTGGCGCAGCATCTCGGTGCGCGCCGAAACCAGCTGCTCCAGGTTGTGCCGGTACACCGAGTTCTGCTGCACCAGCCGCCGGTAATCCAGCGCCCGCCGCACCGTCACCAGCAGCTGCTCTTTCTCAAATGGCTTCAGCAGATAGTCGTATGCGCCCTTGCGCATCGCGGAAATGGCAACCCCCACGTCGTGGATCGCCGTCACCATCACCATCGGCGTATCCGGCTGCACTTGCCGGATGCGCTCCAGCAGCCCGATGCCGTCGAGCCCGTTCATCACAATGTCGGAGAGGATCAGATCGTAAGGCGGGTCGTGCTCCAGATGCTCGATCGCTTCAAGACCATTCGAGGCGAGCACCGGCGTGTAGTTGGATTTCTCGAGCATGGCCGCCATGAGCGTCCGAACATAGGGCTCATCGTCCACGATCAGGATCCGCTCTGACGCCACTGCCCCTCCAGCACCACCTGCAGGCCCATTTGCCAAATTTGTTTGCACCCCGAAGAATTCCGCTCTATCGTATCCTGCTGGATTTGCCTATATGAAACAATTCCCGGAACGTGGACCCCTGGTGGACCATTTCGGGTCACCCCCTCCACGCTTCTCCCATCTCGACAAAACTCAATCTGCCGAGTCAACGCCGGAATCTGTCCTAACACCTCGGAAGGCCTTATTTTCCGCCAACAACCACCCCGGGCTCCCTCCCCCAAACGGTGTAATCTTGCATGGGTGGTTCGTGTTAAGCTTTTCCAGCCGGATTGTGTCTTCAGAGCGGCCTTACGCATGTTGTTCGAATTCGATCCGCAACCAGCAAAAATGACGGCCCGCGAGATGGCCCCGCAATGCCTTGAAGATAGGCAGCGGGATATCTACGACAGTCACCGCCATCGCGTCTATTCGGTCTCGTATTACATGACCGGGAGCGAGCTGGAAGCCGAGGACATCCTGCGCGGCGCCTTCATTCGCGCTTTTCGCAAAAATGAAGAGCCCGACCGCGCCATCGTTGACGAGGCGCTCCTCGAACAATTGCGCGATCGCGACGTCCTCCGCCAGGACGAGCCGCTGCCTCCGCCCACTCCTGGCTATCTTCCGCGGCGTCACAACATCCTGCGCACCGAACTCGAGGAAGCCATCCGCTGTCTCCCTTCCGGGGAGCGGGTGATCTTCCTGCTGATGGACGTGGAAGGTTATTCCGCCAGGCGCGTCAGCGATCTGCTGCAAATGAACATTTCCGCTGTACTCCGCGCCGCGCTCACCGCGCGCATGCGCCTCCGCGCCGAGCTGGCAACCATGGGCGAAACCGGCCAGGAAGCCGCCTAGGCCATCTCCCCCGCCCTTGGCTCGTAGTTAACTCGATTCCCACTCGCCTTGGCTCGGTTCTCGCTCGCAGCTCGCTAATCACCGCTAAAAGTTTCTTGCTAAACGTCTTTCGCTAAACGTCTCTCGCTAGCCTTTCGCCTTTTGCGCTTCTCGCTGCGCTCGCCGATTCTTCGCCCAGCCCTCTTTGATCACTTGCTTGCCCCGCGCCACCGCCAGCGCGTCCGCCGGAACATCCTTGGTAATCACCGATCCCGCCCCCACATACGCGCCCTCGCCGATCACGATCGGAGCCACCAGCGCCGAGTCGCTGCCGATGAACACTCCGTCGCCGATCACCGTCGGGTACTTGTTCACCCCGTCGTAGTTGCAGGTGATCGTTCCCGCGCCGATGTTCACTCCGCTGCCGATCTCCGCGTCGCCCAGGTACGTCAGGTGATTCGCTTTCGAACCCTTCCCCAGATGCGTCTTCTTCGCCTCAACAAAATTGCCGATGTGCGCGCCCTCGCCGATGTGGCACCCCGGACGCAGATGCGCCAGCGGTCCGATCCGCGCTCCCTTGTCGATCCGCGCATCTTCAATTACGCACGAGTGCAGGATCGTCACCTGATCCTCCAGCGTCGTGTTCTCCAGCACCGAATACGACCGGATCCGGCAGTCGCTCCCCACCCGCGTTTTTCCCAACAACTGCGCGAACGGCTCGATCACTGTGTCCGCACCCACCTCCACGCGAGCATCGATCACCACCGTCTCCGGCTGCTGAATGATCACCCCGTTATCCATCAGCCGCTGCGCCGTCGCCATGTGCAGCTCCCGATCCAGCTTCGCCATCTCGGCGATGGTGTTCGCGCCCAGCACCTCTTCGGGTTTCGCGGCCGCGATCGCCACCACCCGTTCCCCCGCATCGTGCAGGATGCGCGCCATATCCGTCAGATAGAGCTCCTGTTGCTGATTGTTCGCGCGCAGCTGCCCGATATGCTGAAACAGCGCTTTTCGCTGAAAGCCGTAGATGCCCGAGTTGATCTCGCGCACGCCCAGTTGTTCCGGCTCGAGCGCCTTCTGCTCCACGATCGCCGTCACCTCCGGGGCATCGGGCGATTTCCGCAGCACCCGCCCATAACCAAAAGGATTCGCCGGCACCGCGGTCAGCACCGTCATCGCCGCCTGCTCGCGCAGATGAAAATCCCGCAGCGCAATAACCGTCTCCGGCCTCAGCAGCGGCACATCCCCCGACAGCACGATCAGCTCGTCATACTCCTGGGTGCCTTGCTCCGCCATCTGGATCGCGTGCCCCGTCCCCCGCTGCTCCTCCTGCACCGCGAAGCGCACCCCGGTGTCACGCACCACCGCCCGCACCGTCTCCGCCTGGTGCCCGACGATCACCAGAATGTCGTTGGGCGAAACCACCTGCGCCGCGGCCGCAATCACGTGCTCCAGCAGCGGACGCCCGCCGATCTCATGCAACACCTTGGCGCGCTTCGATTTCAGCCGCGTGCCCTTGCCCGCGGCCATGATCACAATTCCCAGTCGCATGGATTCTCGAAAACTCCCTCGGCGTGCGTAGCGGAGCGGCTGCAGCGCCCAACCATGTCAGCGCCGCACCACCATTCTCTCAGACGCTACTTTCGCCCACTCCCGGTGTCAAACGTATCCGTTCACGCGCCCAGATAATCCTCGCGCCTCTTGAACAGCGCAATCGTGAACAACGCCACAATCGCGACCCCAACGATTCCGCCTATAACCATGCCGATCCGCATGAAAGGCCTCTCGTCGATCACCGCCGTGGCATTCGGCGTGGTGAACGCCAGCCCCCAGCGTCCCTGCACTTCCTGCTCATACGCCATCAGCCGCGCCCACACGCCCGGCACCAGGAAGCTCACGAAGACGGCAACCGTATAAACCTGCCATGCCAGAGCCGCGTACCACGCCGCTCTCCATTTCTTCAGCAGACCAATACCCATATAAAGCATCAACGCATACAGCGCCACCATCAGAGTTGTCCCCGCTGTCCCCCGCACCACCACCCCAAACAGAAACACCGGCAGATGCATCACGACCACCATGGGAAGGCCCACAACGCTGAACAGCATCAGGCAAGCCCAAGCGACAATCACGATCCGCCATCCCGGCGTCCCGTCCGGCGCTTGAGCCACAACCCCCTGCGATGCACCCGGCCCAGCCTCGAGAACCTGCTGGCCCGCCCCCGCAAACGCCGACCGCACCGGTGCCAGATTGAAATACACCAGCCACCACGCTCCCATCAGCGACAGAATTCCGTAGAAGGCCCCGATCACGATAAACATCGCCTGCATCCCGATCGGCGAGGGCGTCGTCTGCGGCATCGCCGGGGCCGTATTGCGGATCAGGATCATGAATCCGCTCAGAAGCGCGCAAAAAAAGAACTCCAGCCCGCCGATCACCAGGATCGAGTACCGCGCCCACCGCCGCATGCGCAACAGATCAATCGCCGTCCACCCGCAGAACAGGAAGAAACACAGCGTCGTCCCCGTCACAAGTACCATCACCGCCCGCATGCCCGGAACTGCGGGCATCGCCGGGTTATTCTGCATAAAGATGGAAACTCCCATCGAGACCAGGCCTCCGAAAATCCCCATCAGAGCCATCAGCCCCAGCACCACCGCCGCCACAACCACTCCCGCCGGTCTGCGCATACCCTCCCTCTCGTCGTCTCCGTAATTGCGGCAACAGCATACTCCCGCTAAACACCCCCCACGCGAAATTCAGACAATCTCGTACTCCTCCTTGCGTATACTTTCCTGTCAGCAGCCAGTCCGAGGCCCCGAATGCCCTGTCTTGAATTGAAAGTTGCGGCCCTGCCGCACCCCGTGCCCGCCACTCGTCTGCGTTCCCTCCTCGAAAAGCCCGGAGCCGCTGTGCTCCGCCGCAATTACGTCGCCGAAGCTCCCGGTCACGACGACACCCACCTCCGCAATCGCATTCGCATCGCCGCTGTCCTCGCTGTCAACCTCACCGACCCGCCCAAACCCATCGACGTCGCCGCGCCCGACGACGTCGAGCACGCGGACGAACCCATCGCACTCGCCCCGGCCGAGCCCGAAGCCGATCCGCTGGCCAGCAGCTTTGCCAAAGGCCTCGAAATCTGGTTCTCCGATGGCGAGCGCGCCGTCTCTGTCCTCGCCGATGCCGACGAGATTCCCGGCGCCCTCACCATGTTCGACGCCTGGCTTCGCCTCGTCCGCTTCCAGCCCGCCTTCCAGCGTCTCGATCAGCGCCTCGTCGGCCTCAATTACTGGTTCCGCGAAGGCCTCTCCGTCGCCGTTCAGGGCAACCCTGCCGAAACTCCTCCCGAGGAGGAAACCTTCTTCGACTGCATTGCCCCCATTGCGGAAATCGACGATTTCCGCGAACCCCGCTTCGTCGTTCGTCTCCCCGACGCCGGCCTCGCCTGGTTCCACGATCTGCTCCGCTCCGCCTCGGCCTGGCTCAACGAAAATTCCTATCCAAATATCCTCGGCTCGAGATGAACTCTGCAGCAGTCACCCGGTTCCTGGCTGGTCTCTTCCTGGCCTCCTGGCAGACTGCTCCCCCCAATTCGCAGCCCACCCAGCCTCTCCTTCCCAACGCCGAGCGCATCGAGAGTGGTCAGCAGCAGTCTCCCTCCGGTGACACCATTGCCTACCGCATCCGCCTCCTGCCGCTCTCCTCTTTTCCCGGCTTGCCGCCCCTCGTTGCCGCCGAGCTCACCCGCCGCCTGTGCATGATCCCCCAAAGCTTCGAGGCCAGGCAGCCGGAAAACGTCATCCACGGCGCCTTTCACGCTCCCGGCAGCAGCGACTGGGCTGTGCTCTGTTCAACCGGCGGCGTCACCACCCTCTATGTCTTCTTTGCCGGCCAGTTCGAAGCGCCCATCGCGCTCCGCTCCCAGCCTGATTCCACCTGGCTCGGCGCCGAACCCGGCGGTGCCGTCTTTGGTTCCTCGTGGGGCATCGCTGTCCGCTCTTCCGCCGAGCTGCGCGCCACGCCGCAGCTCCGCCACGCTGCCACCATCGACCACGATGCCATCGACGACGCCCGCCTCGAGCGTTCTTTCGTCATCCGCTACTACCAGGCCGGAAAATGGCTCAACCTCAATCGTGGTGACGGCAGTGACTGAACTCTTCTCCTCCTCTCGCACCGGCCATCCCGCGCTCATTGTCATTTCTTTTTCACCCCCGCAACTAATCCCCCCGCTCCCTGTCTAATGCATCGCAGTGCCTGTGGTTCCAGCTTCTTTTTTCCCCCTCCCGGGATCTCCCCCAGGCCTCGGGTCTGAAGCCGCAATCCCGCCAGGCCTGAGGTCAATCGCCAGATGAAATTCCGCCCGTCTCTCCGGAGCTTGCGTTCACGTTGGCAGGGTTATGATGGAACGCATCGGAACGCGCTCTCCGTCGAGTCTCTCGTGCTGTTTCGCCGCTGCTCCTCGCGGCGGTTCGATTTCTCCTCTCGCACTTCACAAGGATGACCATGTCTCCCTCCTTCGCACCTGTGGTTCGCTCCCTGGCAATCGTTTCTGCATCCCTCTCTCTGCTTGGCCCGGCGCTTCCCGCACAGACCAGCCAGTCCGTCGTGCCCAGCCGCATTGTCGCTCCCATCGACGAGAGCGCCCGCGTCGTGCTCCACGGCTACGTGCACCCGCTCGCCAATGCCGCCAATGACCGCGGCGTCGCGCCTGACTCCATGCCGCTCTCCCGCATGCACCTCGTCCTCAAGCGCAGCTCGAGCCAGGAAGCAGCCCTGAAGCAGTTCATCTCCGACGCGCACACCCCCGGCAACGCAAGCTATCACCAGTGGCTCACCCCCGATCAGTTCGGCCAGCAATTCGGTCCGTCTGATCAGGACGTTGCCACCGTCGAGTCGTGGCTAGCTTCCCACGGCTTTGAAGTCGCCGGCATCGAGCCCGGCAAACAGGTCATCGAATTNNCTCTCCCCCGTCGTCGGCGGATTCGTCGCACTCAATAACTTCCGCCTGAAGAGCCATGCTCGCCTGCTGGGCGAGGCCAGCTACGATCCGAAGACCGGCACCGCCAAACCGGAATGGACGGTCAACGGCGGCGAAGGCTATCCCACCATCGGCGGCGTCAACTTCGCGCTCACCCCTGGCGACTTCGGCGTCCAGTACGACCTTCCCAACCCATCTCTGAACTCCCACTACACCGGCACTACATACGACGGCACTGGCGAGACCATCGCCATCATCAACGACTCCAACGTCAACATCGATCTCGTCAATCAGTTCCGCACCCTGTTCGGTCTTCCCGCCAATCCTCCCAACGTCGTCATCGATGGCAACGATCCCGGCATCGACGGGATCAACAATCCTGACGGTCCCAACTACGACTCCGGCGAGGCCTATCTCGACGTCGAGTGGTCGGGCGCCGTCGCTCCCAAAGCCACCGTTGACCTGGTCATCGGCGCTGATACCGCTCTCGAGTCCGGCTTCTTTCTCGCCGCCGAGCACGCCGTCTACAGCAATCTCGCTCCCATCATCAGCGTGAGCTTTGGAGCATGCGAGCTCGACCTCGGCTCCACCAACCAGTTCATCGAACAGTCTCTCTGGGGGCAGGCCGCCGCCCAGGGCACCACCGTAATGGTCTCCACCGGCGACAATGGCTCCGCCGGATGCGACAACCCCGATTCCCAGGAGTTCGCCGTAAGCGGCGCGGCCATCAGCGGCTTCGCCTCCACTCCCTATGACGTCGCCGTCGGCGGCACCGACTTCTACTACACCGGCTACGCCAGCCTCACCCTCACGAATCTCGCCGCGTACTGGAACACCACCGGCTCCAACACGCCCAGTGTCTCCCTGCTCACCCGCATCCCTGAGCAGCCCTGGAACAACAGCCAGTACGGCCTTGATGCCGTGAACTATTACGACGTCTATGGCGCGACGTCCATCGGCGCCGGCAGCGGCGGAGCCAGCAGCGCCGCGGTCTGCGCCGCAGGTTACAACGCCACTACCGGCGCTTGCTCGGGAGCGGTCACCGGCTACGCCAAGCCCTCCTGGCAAACCGGGACCGGCGTTCCCGCCGACAGCGTCCGCGACATCCCTGACGTCTCCCTCTTCGCTGCTGACGGTCCCGACTACAGCTACTACGCGATGTGTTATCAGGATGGCGATTGCCAGCCCAACTCCAGCGGTCCCGTGCAGGTCTACGGCGTCGGCGGCACCTCTGCCTCCGCACCCAGCTTCGCCGGCATCATGGCGCTGGTCGACCAGAAATATGGCCGCCAGGGGCAGGCCGACTTCGTCCTGTATCCCCTGAAAGCGCAGTTCCCCGCCGCTTTCCACGACGTCACGAACGGCACCAACTCCGTCCCATGTGAGACAGGCACCCTCGACTGCATCGCGGTTTCCAACCCCATCGTTCTCCAGTCCGGAACATCGAGCGTCACCGAAGGCCAGATCGGAACCGGCACAACCCCTGAATACAACGCCGCCGCCGGCTATAACCTCGCCACCGGCCTCGGCTCCGTCGACGCTGGCGTGCTCGTCGCCGACTGGGGCAACATCACCTTCAAATCCTCCTCCACCACCCTCACGCCGTCCTCCACGTCGTTCACTCACGGCACGGCCATTACCGTCAGCGGCTCGGTGACCGGCTCTACAACGCCTACCGGCAACGTCGCTCTCATGGCCGACACTACCCTCCCGGTGCAGCAGGGCGTGGCAGTCTTCCCGCTCAGCAGCGGCGCGTTTTCGGCGACGAACGTCAATTACCTCCCTGGTGGCACCTACAACGTCTGGGGCCAATACAGCGGCGATGGAACCAACGCCGCCAGCACCTCCTCGAAAACGCAGCTCACCGTCGCGGCCGAACCCAGCACCACGAGCTTCAATATCCTGAATGCAGCCAGCGCCTCCAGTGGCAGCACCGCCATTTCCTCCGGGAACACCAGCGTTTCCTACGGCACCCAAAGTATTCTTGCCGCGCAGGTCTATGGCAGTGCCTTCTACACCAGTTGCGTCACCACCAACAGCACCTCGTCGGCCTGCGCGGTCTACGACTCTCCCACCGGCACCGTCGTCTTTGCCGACAACGCAACCACCATCAACACCGCCGTCCTCAACGCCGAAGGCGACGCGGAATTCAACGCGCCCTTCTTCGTCGGCAGCCACTCCGTCACCGCCAGTTACGCAGGCGATGCCAGCTATCAAAAATCCACGGGCTCGACCATCACCTTCACCGTGGTCAAGGACTCGCCCGACATTTACGTCGGCGCCTCCAACCCCTCTTCATCCGGAAATTTCTCGTTTGTGGGCGGCCAGAATACCTATCTCGACATCATTGTCGAGAACAGCTCCAACGACACCGCGGAAACCAGCTCGGGCACCCTTCTCAGTTCTCTCGTCCTGCCTCCGACGGGAAGTGTCACCGTCACCGGCCTGCCCGGCGGCTCTCAAACCGTTAACCTGGTCGCGGGCGTCGATCCTGGATCGGGCCAGCCAGACGGCGTCGCCGTCATCAACATTCCCGCCAGTACCGCCGCCGGCGCCCTCACGGTCGGGATCAGCTACGCCGGCGACAGCAACTACGCCACTGCCTCCGGCAGTGGAACCATCACCATCGTTGCCTCCACACTCCTCACCTCGACCATCACCGCCAGCATGACCGGCAGCATCTCGCCCACCACCAGCGTCACCGTCACCGGCACTGTCACCGGACAAAGTGGCCACCCCGCCCCCACCGGTTTCATCTATGTCTTCCCCTCCGGAGAAGGTACTTCGGCTGAATTTTTCGTCGTCCCAGGCTCCGGCACCTCCTCCACCTTTAGCGGCCTGCTGAACAGTCAGGAACTCTTCCAGGGCGGCAATATCGTCACCCTCCAGTACAGCGGCGACACGAACTACAACGGCGCGGCCATCACACTGAACAACGGAACCTCGATCTCCAACCCGCTCTCCAGCTTCTCCCTCGTCGCGTCCAGCTCACTCGTCGCCGTGCCGGCCAGTTCCACCGGGACCACTACCATCTTCGTAACCCCGACCAATGGGTTTACCGGAACCGTCAACCTGGCTTGCAGCGTAGTCGGAGCGCCCACCGGCGTTTCCTGCTCGCTCAGTCAGAGTTCTGTCTCGCTGACCGCATCCTCCAACGCCAGCCTTGACCGCCCGAACCGCCTCAACCTCTTCTTCACCGGTGGAGGCGCCGCTCTGGCTTGCGTCCTGCTTCTCACCTTGCCCGCCAGACGCCGTGCCTGGAGGAACCTGCTCAGCATGCTCCTCTTCGCCTGCATCATCGGCTTCGCTGCCGGTTGCGGCAGTAGTGGCGGCAGCTCGAGTGGAGGCGGTGGTGGCGGTGGCGGAG
>PMAD01000040.1:3002-8183 GCA_003152415.1 Acidobacterium sp. | reverse complement strand
ACCGCCACGGGTTCGGCGACTGCCGGTACCTATGGCGTAACAGTCACAGGCTCCGCGGGCAGCCAGATTCAAACCCTGGGCGTCACCGCCGTCGTCCAGTAAGACCGGTTGCCCCATCGCGCTGGTCCCCAGCGCGCATGCGGTTCGCGTGTTGGGGTGGCATCCGGNNCCACAGCAAGAAGCGGACTCTCTTGCCATCGAATCGTCAAGGGATTTGTTTCCGTGCCTCAGTCGACAGTACCGTGCCGGGGAAATCGGTCGGACCGTTTTGGGAAAGCACCTTTTTCCGCAAGCTCTCTATCTGTGCTCCGTGCCCTGTGCCCTGCCCCTGTACCCTTCACTCAATTCCCTGAATAATTGAAAGAACGCGCAGCTTCGGCCGCGTCTCGGCGTTTATTCCTTCAAAGGAGCTTCACGGATTGGTGAATCCCGTGCCAGCCCGCCCCAGCAATCGCCGCCAGCACTTCGCTCGCGAAGCCGAAGCGCCGCTGCGCCCGATTCTCGCCCCGCACGAGCCGCAGTCCTCCAGCTTTCCCGAGCCCGAAAAATTACCCCTGCGATGGGTCTATGCCTTCTGGATTTGCGGCATCCTCGCGCTCTTCGCCCTCCACTTCCCCCACCTCCTCGCCGACTTCCCCAACAACTCGCCCTGGCTCGACCCCTCCAAGTACACCGACGAAGGCTGGTACGGCAACGCCGCCATGCGCTGGTACCTCACTGGCCACTGGTTCCTCCGCGGCGACTTCAATCCCGCCGTCGCGCTGCCCATCTGGCCGCTGCTCCTCGCCGCCGTCTTCCACTTCACCGGAGTCAGCCTCGCCGCCGACCGCGCCCTGGCTCTCTGCGTCTTCGGCCTCAATCTCCTTCTCGCTTACCTTGTCCTCCGCACCCAGGCGTCGAAATGGGTCGCCCTTCTCGCCGTCACCATCCTGGTCACCAGCCCCTTCCTCTACGCCTTCAGCCGCCTCGCCATTCTTGAGCCGCCGCTGATCTGTTTCCTCCTCCTCTCCTGGCTCCTCGCGCTGCGTCTGCCTCACTCCTCCTCGCGCACGCAGACGCTCCTGCTCGCCGCCATCGGACTCCTGCTCTGCCTCATGGTCCTCACCAAGACCACCGCCATCTTCATCCTTCCTTCCACGCTCTTTCTAATCACCGCTGCATACGGCTTCCGCTGGACCTCCCTCCGCGCTCTCGCCACCGCCGTCGCCGCTGCCGCCCTGCCCTGGTGCGCCTGGTATTTTCTCCTCGTCCGTCCCCACTACCGCACCGACTACCAATACCTCTTCGACGCCAACCACTGGCCGCA
Organism: Acidobacterium sp.; assembly: GCA_003152415.1. GTDB lineage: Bacteria > Acidobacteriota > Terriglobia > Terriglobales > Acidobacteriaceae > Palsa-343. The sequence goes on along the minus strand of PMAD01000040.1, from coordinate 6,877 downwards.
ACCCACCAATTTCACCGGGTGGATCGCCGCCTTCTGGTATGCGCTCCACGGCTCGCTCTGGATCTCCCCCACCCTCTGCGTTACCGCCGTCCCAGTACTCCTCCTCGCGCTCATCCCCTCTCGCTCCGCAAAAGCCTCCGCAGTCCCCCCGTCCGGCCAGAACGCGCATCTTTGGACCAACCCCCTCATCATCGCCTCGCTCCTCGCCGCCGCCGGATACGTCTTCTTCGCCGGATGGCACAACAACCCACAACCCCGCTACTACGAAGCCGTCATCTATCCGCTCTGCTTCATCCTCTCCCTCGGCGCCGCTCGCCTCATCGACCGCTCACGCCCGTTCCTCCTCCGCGTCTCCGGAGCCGCCGCCCTCGCCGTCATCGCCACCGTCTCCATCGCCGGCGTCTTCCGCATCGCCGGCTACCTGCGCCATCCCGACTACACCTTCGTCAACGCTGCCCGCGGTGTCACCGGCTACATCGATCACCACCCCGGACCCCATCGCCTCCTTCTCTCCATCAGCGGCGACGATATTCAGATGATCACCCACCTCCCCGCCATCTGCGACGACTACGGCACCTGGGACCTCCCCTACCGCATCCACGCGTATCAGCCCGGCTGGTATGCCACCTGGAACGAAATGGACCCCGGCACCCTCACCGACCTCCAAACTCAGTACTCCCTCGAACAAGTTGCCTCGTTCCCCGCCTTCGACGATCCCGACCGCAATCTCCTCCTCCTCTACCGCATGATTCCCCTGCCCCCGGCGAAGCAAACCTATTCAGCAAAGGACGAGCAAGCCGCCAACGCCGGAAAATAATCAGCCGCGCTTCGATCACTGCCTATCTCTGCCCGAACATCTGCAAAAAACCAAAACCCAACCCACGCTGGACAGCCAGGTTCACCCCACAGCAAGAAGCGGACTCTCCTGCGATCCGATAGTCAAAAGATTTGATCCCGGGCTTCAACCAAAAGTACCGTGCCGGGGAAGTCAGTCGGACCATTTCGGGAAAGCACCTTTCTTCGAGCAAGCTCTGAACAGAGCACGGGGCAGAGCGCACAGAGAACAGGGAACTCTGTGCTCTGGTTTTTCTGTTCTCTGTTCTCTCGGTTCTCGCTCGCTTTTCGCTGTCCCTATTCCCTATTCCCCATTGCCTACTCTCTGCTTTTTCCCTTGACATACCCGCAACCAAGCCCCAATCTATAGATGGCTTAACGGCTATCGGCCAGGATGTTGTAGAGGGTTGGCATCCGGACCCAAGGGAGAAGGGTTCCCACGGAGGCAACCTAAGGTCAGCCCTCCCCCACATTCAACGGCTCTCCGCAGAGGCTTCGTTACCGAGACGAAGCCTCTCTTTTCTTGCCCGCAGCCTGCCCTGAGCAAGCACAGCGGCGAATCGAAAAGGCTAACCTCCCCCGCCAACCCTCGGCCCCGCATGTTGCGCTCTGCCCTCTGTCTTCCGATCACTGTTCTCTGATCACTGTTCACTGTGCCCTGCGCCATGTCCCCTGCACCCTGCACCCTGCCTCTCTCATCCAATTCCCACACATGCCAGCACAAAATCCCCCCAGCCTCTTCTCCCCCATCACCATCGGCGCCCTCACCTTACCCAATCGCATCGTCGTCTCGCCCATGTGCGAATACTCCTGCGAGGACGGCTTCGCCAACGACTGGCATCTCGTCCACCTTGGCAGCCGCGCGGTCGGCGGCGCAGCTCTCGTCTTCACTGAAGCCACTGCCGTCACACCCGAAGGCCGCATCAGCCCCCAGGATCTCGGCCTCTGGAAGGACGAGCACATCGCGCCGCTCGCCCGCGTCACCGCCTTCCTCCATTCCCAGGGCGCGCGCGCCGGAATCCAGCTCGCCCACGCCGGCCGCAAAGCCAGCACGTATCGCCCCTGGTCCGGCGAAGGCGTCCAAACCCCCGACAAGGGCGGCTGGTCGAATGTCCTCGCCCCCTCCGCCATCCCCTTCGCCCCCAATTACCCGCAGCCCCACGAGCTCGACCGCGCCGGAATCGCCGCCATCACCCAGGCCTTCCGTGCCGCCGCTGCCCGCGCCGATCGCGCGGGATTCGACGTCATCGAGATCCACTCCGCCCACGGCTATTTACTCCATGAGTTCCTGTCTCCGATTAGTAACCACCGCAGTGACGAATACGGCGGCAGCTTCGACAACCGCGTCCGCCTCCTCCTCGAAGTCACCGCGGCCGTCCGCGAAGCCTGGTCCCGCGAACGCCCGCTCTTCGTCCGCATCTCCGCTACCGACTACACCGAAGGCGGCTGGGATCTCCCTCAGTCCATCCGCCTCGCCGCTCTCCTCCGCGACCGCGGCGTCGACCTCATCGACTGCTCCTCCGGCGGCAATGTCCTCGGCGCGTCCATTCCCCTCGGCCCCGGCTATCAAACGCCCTTCTCTGAAGCCATCCGCGCCCAGGCCGGCATCCTCACCGGCGCCGTCGGCATGATCACCCACCCCGCTCAGGCCGCGCACATCGTCCGCACCGGCCAGGCCGACCTCGTTATCATCGCTCGTGAATTCCTGCGCGACCCCTACTGGCCGCTCCACGCCGCCGCCGCTCTCGGCGAACCCGCCTCGTGGCCCCCGCAGTATCTCCGCGCCGCCCCGCCCCAATCCGCGGCCCGCATGCCCCTTGACGAAGTAAAGAACGAAGCGAAGAACAAACCCTGATCCCTCATCTTTCTCCGCTCACCCACGGTTACGTGTCCTATACTGCGACCTGAGAGCCGCACGACGCGGCCTTTCGCAGCCGATGCCCAAACACGCAGCTCAGCGCCGTCCCCGCCACGAACCCATCATCCCCGACAAGCTGTATTTCCGCATTGGCGAAGTCGCGCGCCTGTGCGGCGTCGAAACCTACGTGCTGCGTTTCTGGGAAACCGAGTTCCCGCAGATGCGCCCCAACAAAAGCGGCACCGGCCAGCGCCTCTATCGCAAGCGCGACGTCGAGCTCGCCATGCGCGTCCGCCGCCTGCTCCACGACGAGGGATACACCATCGCCGGCGCCCGCCAGGTCCTCGCCCAGGAAGCTCGCGAGCTCCGCTCCAAATCGCCGCAGTTGCCACTCATTGAAGGTGGCGCGAGCAACACCCGCGTCAAAGCCAAACTCCAGAAGGTCCGCACCGAACTCCGCGACCTCCTCGGCACTCTCTCCGCCCCGCCCGCCCGCAAACCCCGCATCGGTGCCCACGCCGACCGCAAGCTTTTCGACTAACAACTAAAATCTGTCATCCTGAGCGAAGCATCCGAACTCGTTGCGCCGGCTTCTCGGCGCAACAAACAATTCAGACGCGAGTCGAAGGATCTGCGGTTGGTTTGTTTAAAGCGGCGCGCTCGCGTCTACCCCTGCTTTTCCGCCAGCTTCTTCGACTTCGCCAGCAGGCTCATAGCAAGAACCAGCAACATCACCTGCACCCCAAGGCACACAAAGCCAATCCAGCCGGGACCATGCCGGAACGCCACCACGCTCACCGCCGACAACGACGCGCACGACGCCGCTGCCGCTGCCCCTTGACGCCGCAATCGCTCCGATTCAGGAGTTTTCATCGTGTCCGATCAATTCTGTATTTGCCCGCGCCGTTTTTCCTGTGACACGCCGCCAACTCCGCCGATCACTGTTCTCTGATCACTTAAATCAGTGCTCCGCGCAGTTGTTTTTCCTGAACGCTGATCGCTGAACGCTGGATTACCGCCCCCGCATTCCCCCCAGCATCCCCATCGCCCGCCGCTGCAGCATCCCGCCGCCCTTGCCAATCCCCTTGAACATCTTCCGCATCTGCGCGTACTGCCGCAGCAGCTGGTTCACTTCCTGCACCGTCGTCCCCGAGCCGTTCGCGATCCGCTTCCTCCGGCTCCC
>PMAD01000040.1:0-2978 GCA_003152415.1 Acidobacterium sp. | reverse complement strand
CGCCTTCAGCGCAAACGCCTCGCTCTTCTTCTTGTCGAGCTTCTCCTCTGCCCTCTCGATGAGCCCCATGATGTCGCCCATCCCCAGGATCCGCCCCACAATCCGGTCGGGATGAAACGGCTCAAACGCGTCCGGCTTCTCGCCCGTCCCGATAAACTTCACCGGCTGCCCTGTGACAAACCGAATGGACAGCGCCGCGCCGCCTCGCGCATCGCCATCCATCTTCGTCAGAACCGTCCCCGTCAGCGCCAGTCGCTTATGGAACGCCTCCGCCGACTTCACCGCATCCTGCCCGGTCATCGCGTCCGCGATAAACAGAATCTCCTGCGGCGCAAGCTGCTTCTTGAGCAGAGCCATCTCGTCCATCAGCAGCTCATCCACGTGCAGCCGCCCCGCCGTATCCACAATCAGCGTGTCGCACCCGGTGATCACCGCCTCGCGCCGCGCTTCCTTCGCCAGCCTCTCCACCAGCGCCGTTCCCGCCGGCTCGCCCTTCTCATCGCCTTCGTAGATGTTCGCCTTGATCGCCTTCGCCACCACCCGCAGCTGCTCGCGCGCCGCCGGCCGGTACACGTCGACCGAAACCAGCATCGGACGATGCCCACCCTTCTGCAGCCACGCCGCCAGCTTGCCCGCGGTTGTCGTCTTGCCCGACCCCTGCANNGGCGACAGCGAGGTCATCACCTCCTGCCCCATCGCCTTCTCGCGGATGTGCTCGATCAGCTCCTTCACCACGTTCAGGTTCACATCGGCTTCGAGCAGCGCCACGCGGATCTCGCGCAGCGCCTCCGCCATGTTCTCCTCGGTGACCGACCCCTGCCCCCGCAGATTCTTAAACGCGCGCTGCAACTTGTCAGAAAGATTCTCAAACATAGTCAGAACCCCAGTTTACCAGCGCCTTGATACGCAACTGCGCCGCGTGCCGGGTGCCCACAACCTGGCTTGGGCGAGCTGAGCGAGTCGAATGCCTCCCTGCAGTTGGGGATGTGGGAATCGCGCGGAGCGCGAGCTTTCGCTTCGTGTCACAGGGACCATCGAGCGCGGAGCCGAAGAGCATCATCCTGAGCAAGGGTCGCCTGCGCACGCACGAACTTAACCCCCAACGCCACCCGGCCAGGTTCACCCCACAGCAAGAAGCTAAAGCTCATACGACGCGCAAATCAATAGAACCTGACCCTGGTCGCAGTACCCGAGTACCGTCTCATTCCAAAACGGGAAGTCCGCCAGCGCCAGCCTTCAGCCGTGTTAAAAAATCGACACGAAACCCGCCTCCGCGCTCACTCACCCGCCCCATTACCCATCTATTCTCCGTCTCTTCATCCCTCATTGATGCGCCGCCTGACGCGCGCGCCGCACAGTACCTTTGGCCCGGGCTGCGCCCCCCTGTGGCCGGCATTCCCAAAATTCCAGTCAGGAGAGGTTCTCAAAATCCATGCTCAGAAAAGCAGCCTTGTGTTTCTTCGCCATTTCATTGGCGACCTTCGGATTCGCTCAGCAAGACCATCCCCGCGGCATTCCTCGTCTCGATCACGTCTTCCTCATCATGATGGAAAACCACGGCTACCAGCAGGTCATCGACAATCCCAACGAGCCTTATCTCAACAGCCAGATCAGCGCCGGCCGCGTCAACCTCGCCACCAACTACTTCGCCGTCGGCCACCCCAGCCTCACCAACTATCTGGAAATCGTCGGAGGCTCCAACTTCGGCATCCGCAGCGATAACTCCCCGGACTGGGGCAATACCGCGTGCTCGCCCAACATCGCCACCGGGATCCCGAACGCCGACAACGGCGGCGGCAACGCCCCCATTCCCATCGACACCGGCAATATCTGCCCCGTCTTCGGCACCGGCACTGATGCCGAAACGCCGGCCATCGATACCTGGAATGAAATCGCCGGACCCTTCATCGCTCTCGCCGACCTCGATGGAGTCAAGTCCGTACCCGCTGCTCCCACCGTCGGCAAAACCATCGGCGATCAACTCGCGGACGCCGGTCTGCGCTGGAAATCCTACCAGGAAAGCCTGCCCCTCGGCTCCGCTTCCGGCGTCGACTACAGCAACGGCACCGTTACCAACCTTACCGACTTTACCGACCTCGCACCCCTCACCACCTCGAGCGTGGTGCAGGATTACGCCGTCAAACACAACCCCTTCGCCTATTTCGCCAGTGTTCAGAGTGGAAGCGATCCGGACAACAGCCTCGCCAACATCGTCGGCTTCGACGGTCCTCGCGGCCTCTACGCTGACCTCGCCGCCGGCAACCTTCCCTCGTTTGCCTTCATCGTGCCCAATCAGTGCGACGACCAGCACGGCCGTAGCAACGCCGACGCCTTCTGCGCCTTCGATTACGGCGAGAACAACAGCGGCTACACCTACGGCACTCAGGTTGGATTAAACCCCGGCCTCATCCAGCAGGGCGACATCACCATCGAGCGCCTCGTCAAGGCCATCCATAAGTCTTCCGCCTGGGACTCCGGACGCAGCGCCATCGTCATCGTCTGGGATGAAAACGACTACAGCGGAAGCACCACCCAGCTCACCGGCCTCTATCCATCTCAAAACCAGAACCGCGTCGTCCTCACCGTCCAGACCAACTTCGGCCCGGAGGGGGTACAGAGCAACAACTACTACACCAGCTTCTCCCTCCTCAAGTCCCTCGAGGCAGGCTTCGGCCTCCCTTGCCTCAACCACGCGTGCGACCCCAACGTCCACGTCATGTCCGATCTGTTCGGCGNNTCGCGGGAGCATGCCAATCAGTGGCGCGCGCGTGACCGAACCCCCGTTTCGCCTTTCCCACTTTGGAACGCGCCCCCATTACTTCCGTTCCCGCACCTCACACGATCCACAGGCAAAAGGCCCGAAATCTATTGACCCGCCTGATATACTGAAAGTAGAAGCTGGAAAAGGGATCGACTTCCGTCGATCCCTTTTCCATTTGCAGACGGGTTTTTCGTCGTATGTCCCCAGGCTCAGGCCG
>PMAD01000351.1 GCA_003152415.1 Acidobacterium sp. | reverse complement strand
GCACCAGCCAGGTGGAATCCGCACGCGTCGTGAATAACACCGGCGGCAGCGCCAGCAGCGGCACCACCAGCGCCGGCGTCGAGCCCAGCGCGTCGTCGGTCTATCTCTCCATCGGTAATTCCCTCCCCACGCCGGCACCGGAGATGCTGTCGGAGGTTCGCGTCAACGCCTCCATGTNNGTGCGCACATCGACATGAGCACAAGCTCCGGCAGCAACGCCATGCACGGCAGCCTCTACGGCCACCGCGGGACCAACTGGATCAACGCCGCGCCCTTCTTCTTCAAGAACAACTCCGGTATCCCGGCAGAGGATCAGAATCCCGAGCTGCATCGCTATATCGCGGGCGGCACGCTCGCCGGTCCTCTCATTAAGGACAAGCTCTTCTACTTCCTCGGATATCAACACCTGCATATCTCCGACCAGGAAACAGGAGATACACTCATCGCCGTTCCTCCGGGCCTCAGCGATACAAATCGCACCCCCGCAGGCTTGGCCACGATTGTCGACAACAACTGGCCCGGGGAAGACGCCGCAAACGGCTTCACCGTCGGCCCTTCCGACTGGGCCGCCAATCCCGTCGGCCTTGCGCTCTTCCAGGCCAAGCTACCCAACGGTCAGTGGCTCATTCCCAACGACAACGGCCACATTCCCGATCCACTTTCGCCCTCCAACGCCTTCGAGTTGGGCACTTCGTATTTCCTTGCCGATCAAGGTGTTGGCGACATCGACTGGAACGCCTCGACGAAAGACCTGGTGAGCCTGAAGTACTTCTACCAGCACGATCCCAATAGCTCCCCGTACGGAACTTCGAGCGTGCCCGGTTTCACCGAGCACATGGACGCCGGATCGCAGGTAGCCACCATCACGAACATACAGAGCCTCCGGCCCAACTTCAGCCTTACCGAAACCCTTGGCGTACTCAGAGAAAAGGCTTACAGCACGAACGACCAGCCCTGGGCGCCCGGCCAGAGCGGATCACCGCTTGCCGCCATGACCTCCGCTTTTGGCTCCTATTTTCCCGGCATCACTATCGTCGACACTCTCGGCGAGTACGGCTACGAGCTTCCCCAGCAGATGCTGAATATCGGACCCAGCTCAGCGAACCAGGGCGCCTTCACCGGCGTCTTCCAGAACCGCATTCAGCCGTCGGCCAACGCGATCTGGACCAAGGGAGTCCATTCCGTCACCTTCGGCGGCAGCTGGTCGTATACCCAACTCAATATCCGCGACCTGCGCACAGGTAAGGGCGCCGTGGCTACTCCCGACTTCTCCACTTATGCCATGAACTGGGTGTCTCCGTACTCCACTGACGGCTTTGTAGCCACCGACTTCCTTCAGGGCAACGCCAACCGCTATTACCGCGCCAATCAGACCGGGCTCTACCTGCAGGATAAATACCAGGTGCGGGCCAACCTCAGCGTTACGGCTGGCGTTCGCTACGACTGGAACGGTGGCCTCACTGAGAAATACGGGCGCATTTATAATTTCGATCCCTCAGCCTATAGTTACAATACTGGCTCTGACACCATTACCGACCCGGGTTTCATCATCGCCGGCAATAATGTCAACGGGACCAAGGGCGTCAGCAATACCACTCTGACCGGCCGCCAGTGGGGCGTCGCGCCGCGCCTGGGCTTCGCATGGCAGCCGTCGTTGCTCCACGATAAATTCGTCGTCCGCGGCGGCACCGGCTTCTACTATGATCGCGGCGAACTCTACACCTACTTTTCCCCAGGCTACGCTGCCGGCGAGGTAGCCGGCGGTCCTTTCGGCGTCAGCCAGACCCCCCCTTTTGTCACCGCCCAAGCCTGCCCCTACACCGCGTCGCCTTACGGCAACACCAGCTTTCTGTATAACTACTACATTCCCATCTGTGGCCTCCCGGCGTTTAGCCCGGCGGACGGCAATACGCTGCCGTATAACCTGGCTCAACCCTGGGGTCCCAACCCCCTCGCTCCCCCATCCAGCCCGAGCGCCGCTGACCTCACCAACTTTCTGCCGAATGCCGCCAGCATCATCAACGGCGCCCAGCCCTTCACTCTTGGCGACTACAACCGCGCGAACAAGCTGCCCTACTCCATCAACTTCACGCTCGATCTGGAGTGGCAGCCCCGCAACGACCTGATGATCGATCTCGGTTATGTGGGCAATCTTGGACGTCACCAGGTCATCCCCCTGCCTTTCAACCAGGCACAGCTTGCCACTCCGGGCAGCCCCACGCACCCCGGGGGCACAGCCACCCAGGATTTCAGCTACGGCTATACGGTGTACAGTCCCGTGACGTTTTTCCCCATCTGCGTGAACAACGACGCAAGCTGTACCTATGGACCGATGCAGCAGAACTACGAAGGCGGGAACGTCGACCTTCGTGTTCCTTACATCGGCTACTCCTCGGAGTCCGAATCCTACACGGCCGCCGGTGTCTCTAGTTACAATGCGCTGCAGGCACATCTCGAAAAGCGCCTCCGCTACGGATTCCAGACCGGCGTTTCTTACACTTTTTCGCATGCCACCGACGAGCAAAGCGCTCTTGGCCTCTTCTACAACGGCAACAATCCTAATAACCTTCGCAGCGGCTACGGATCGTCCGACTTCGATCGCAAGCACGTGCTCAACTTTACCTACGGCTTCGTTCTGCCGAAGCTCCACAACGAGAATGCCCTCTCCGGTAAGGTGCTCGACGACTGGTCGCTCACCGGCATTGCTATTATCCAGAGCGGTCAACCCTACAGCATCATCGATTTCTCCGGTGCGGTGGGCAGTCTTTACTACAGCACGTTCGACGGCATCACCAACCCCATCGTTCCCCTCGCTCCAGGCTGCAACGCCAAGACCGCGTTAACCGGTCACTCCGGCGCCTTTTATAACAACGCAACCGGCGGTGGCGCAGCCCTCAAGGCATCCTGCTTCACACTGCCTCTGGTTTCGCCCGGCACCGATGGCGTCCCCCAGGGCGATAACTTCGAAACCACCTTTACCAGTGGCGAGCGCAATATCTTCCGCCAGGCCTTCCAGAAGCGCGCCGATGCCTCGTTGGTCAAGACGCTGCAGTTGAGCGACAGGTACGCCATCCGCTACACCTTCGACGTCTACAACGTGTCGAACACTACCAGCTTCGACATTCCAACCGATGAAGTCACCCAGAACGCTGCCTACAACAACGCACCCGATACGGCCAGCTCCTATAGTCAGGTCGCGCCCACTCCGCAGCAGTGCCAATCGAACAGTGCCCCCTCCAACACCTTCTACAGTTGCCCGACGGGACTCGGAGTCGTGAAGCACACCATCGGCAGCCCCCGCCAGATTCAGATGTCTCTCCATCTCAACTTCTGAAAGATGTGAGCGAAAACACTTAAGGCGGCCTTCGGGCCGCCTACCTTTGTGCCTGACGCCAGCCCGCTTCATGCGCTGACCTTCACAGCCAGATGACAAACAGCTGCCGACGCAAGCCTCTCCTGAAGTTCTCCCGCGCTACTGAAACCTCTGCCTTCAATATGCCTCGCCGGAAACTCGAAGCTCAGTGCACCTTGGGAAAAAGGATAAGGGATAAGCCGAAACCACCGCTTTCCCATCGGCTCGACGCGAATGTCCGCATAAGTCCCGTCCCGAAGTGGCAAGGGATGCAGCAGCGTCGCCGGTTGCGTGTAGCTCACGCAACTCAAAAGCGATAGGTTATCCGTCGCCTGCAGCAGTCGAAAATGGTCGCGAAGGCGATCGTCAGCGGTCTCCTCCATTGAAAAGCCGTCCGATCGGATCCGGCATAGCAACTCCTGCTGAAAATCCCGCTGCGCAGCGAGAAAGCCGTCCAGTAAGGACAATTGGTCAGGCTGAATGGTCGAACGATCCGCCCGCTCTGTGAGTAGATTATAGGTATGCATGGCCACCAACAGCCCGGCGTACGCGTCCTCGTCAGCCATCAGCCGCACCGCCCGCTCCCGCACTGCCAGATAACCCTCTAAGTCGATTTCCTCAAATGCCGAGTATTTCCCGACAAGTTCGCTCGAGAACGCCGACGGTTTGCCTTCCTTCGTAATCTGCGGAGCAGCGTCGCGAGCAGCCCACCCGTCGTCATGACAACGAATGCCCAGCAGCACGTTGCTCCGCGGTTCAGGCACCGAAAACTGTTCGTTCCCCCAAGCCTCCGCAAACGCCCCCGCAAGCCGCGCGTGGTCCGGATGCGTTATCAGCCACCAGCCCGTCTCCGATTCCAGCCGCAGCATAACTCACCACTCTCTATTCCGCTCTCGCATTTCGCTTCGATTCGTGCCAGTTATGCAGAACGTACCACTCCACAGACATCACCATAAAAAAGAACGAAAATCCCAGCACCGTCGCCGCAATCACCAGTGCAAACAAATAGGCGGTCTGCAGCTGGGAACTTGCATACATAATCGAGTAACCGAGCCCGCCCTGGCCTACACGGCTCGACCCTGCAAACCACTCGCCGGTAATGGCGCCAATCACGGCAATCCCCGCCGAGATCCTGATCCCGGCAAACATGTACGGCATCGCGTGTGGCAGTCGCAGTTTGAATAGGATCTGCGCTCGTGACGCTTTATGCATCAGGAAAAGATCGATCAGATTCTCGTCCACGCTGATGAGCCCTTGCGTGGTATTCGCGATAATCGGAGCGAGACAGATGATGAAGGTCACCACTGTCACCGGCCAGGTGCCGGATCCCATCCACAAAATAATCAGCGGAGTAATGGCGATAATGGGCACTGTCTGCAGCAGGATCGTATAGGGATACAACATCCGCCGCAGCCATGGCCACTGCGCAAAGATCATTGCCACACCGACTCCCGCGACGATGCTGAGGGCCAGGCCTCCCGCCGCCGAGGTCGTCGAAATCAGCAGTGAGTCAACGAGGGTCGCATGGCGCTCGGCGATTGCCTTCGCCACCTCCAGTGGAGTAGGCAGAACATACGCCGGAGTTCCCGAGATCCAGGCAAACGCCTGCCACACTCCGACGAGCACCGCGAACACAGCCAGGGCATTCAGCGCAGTCAGGAAGTGCCCCTTCATGCGTTGTGTGCTCCGCGCAGAATCTTCGACACCCGGGACACCTCGCCTTCAAAACTCTCCGAAGCTCGCGTCTCGTTGGTTCGTTCCGGCTCCAGGACCACCGTCACCACCTCTTGAATGCGCCCCGGGTGCGGCGCAAGAACCACGACGCGCGACGACAGAAACACCGCCTCCGCCACAGAATGCGTGACGAAAACCACGGTCCATCTGTGCTCCCGCTGCAGGCGCAGCAGCTCTTCGTTCATGCGATCCCGCGTCATCTCGTCCAGAGCGGCGAACGGCTCATCCATCAGCAGAATGCTCGGCCGTGTCGCCAGCGCTCGTGCGATCGACACTCGCATCTTCATCCCGCCCGAGAGCTGTCGGGGATATGACCCAGCCACCGCCGAGAGTCCGACGAGCGCCAGCATCTCCCTCACCTTTTGCTCCCGTACGGCCCGCGTCGCCCACTCCAGCTCCAGCCCCAGATCCACATTGCGCTCCACGGTTCGCCAGGGCAGCAGCGTCGCGTCCTGAAAGATGAACGACATCAGCTCGCGCGCATTCACCGGCGTCATGCCGTTCACGGCGATCTCGCCGGCGCTCAGCGGCGTCAGCCCAGCGATCATCCGCAGCAGGGTCGACTTCCCACATCCGGATGGCCCCAGAATGCTGACGAACTCGCCTTTCTCAATCGTGAGCGTAATATTCTCCAGCACCGGAGGACCTGTGCGGAAGCGCTTGTCCACCCAGTTGAACGCAATTTCCGGGATTGTCTCGCTCATCCGGCGCTCTCCTCGACCGCGGGCAGATGCAGCGCCGACGGGTATTGTGCCGAATGCAGCACCTGCTGCGTCGATCGCCCCCAGTTCCAGTGCGATGCCTGCGACGCCGCTACGCCGGCCGACGAGTTCCGGTCGTACAGGGGAAACGCGCTGCTCGCGATCTCCAGCCGCAGCCTCTCGCCCGGAAAAAACACGCACGAGGTTGGGTCGAGCTCAAACTCCCATCGCTGCACCGTGTCTGGCTGATAGCCTTTTCCCGCGAACAAATGCGAGGACCGGGCAACGCCCATGCACACGAACTGCGCCCGCCCATCCGGCAGGACTCGCACCAGCTTCGCTGTGAAATCTGTACTCACAGCCGACGTCGCCGCGTACAGCGTAACGCGTGGGTGTCCAAAGGTATGGAATCGCTTTTTGAGCGGCTCTCCGGTATAAACCAGCAGGTTATTGCCCAGCTCGAGCTCCGCCTGATCGTGCGGCCCGCTCAGCGCCAGCGGTCCGCCCGGCGCGAATACCGGCACCTCCGGGTCGGAGACAAAGATGTCGCGCCGCTCACCGATCTTCGCGGCCGTCGCAGACAGCGCTCCGTCACCCTTACGCGAATTCGCACGTCCTTTGCTGCGCAGGTACAAGTGTGCCGTCAGCTGCTCGGGCCATTGCGCTGCGCTCCGCCAGACATTGTCGCCCTGAACAAAGTGCTGAATCCATGGCTGGTCAGCAAATTCTCCGGAATCCTTTAACCAATGGTTGAACCAGCGCAACAGCAAAAGATCCGTGTCCAGCAGCGCTTCTGGACCAAAGTTTTCGTTGCCGATTTGGTCTCCCCAGGGGATATGAGCCCACGGCCCAGCAACCAGATATTGATTCTGCCTCGCAAACTCCGTCGCCGCTTTTTTCGTCAGCGCGAGGAATCCATCGACACTGCCATTCAGATATGTATCGAACCACCCCGAAACGTGCAGCGCCGGCACCGCAATCCTCTCGAGGTCGCGGCTCACATCCAATGCCGCCCAATAATCCCCGGGTCGATCATTTGTAACCCAGTCACGCACATATTCCGGCAGGGCCGCATCTCTCAGTGTCGGATGCTCCCCATACGGCACCGAATTTACCTGTGCTCGGAGGTCGCTCCAGGCCGCCTCCAGCGCCGCACTCACTTCCCGCAATCCCCTCCGCCGGGCATCGGCGCGCAGCATCTGGATCCCCCACGCCAATGTCGAGCTCAGTCGCAGCGTTCCATTCCGATAAAACCACCCATGATAGAGATCGCACGCCGTCATCCCCGGCGCGATGCACACCAACCCCTCCGGCTGCTCCACGGCAGCCAGTAGTTGTGTCAGTCCCTGATACGAAAAGCCGTACATCCCAATCCGTGCGTTGCACGCCGGATGCCCGCGCAGCCACGCAATCGTCTCGGCACCGTCCCTCCTTTCATTCCGGAATGGATAAAAGTCTCCCTCCGAATCGCCTCGTCCGCGCACATCCTGGATCACCACGTGATATCCGTGTTGGGCAAACCAAACCGGATGCGCATACACCACCGTCGATGCGATGTCGCGGCCGTACGGCTGTCGCATCAGCAGCGTGGGGAACGGCCTGTCTCCCGGCGGGTAGTAATGATCGGAGACCAGCTGCACGCCATCGGACATGCGGCACAACACGCCGCGCTCCAGCCGAACGCCGTCACCGCAATCGACCAGGGCCATCGTCTATGCGGGATCCTTCCAGCGAAGCATCGCCTCCAACGCCTGCGCAACGCGCTCCGCCGCCTGATCGGCCCATTGCGCCCCATTCTCCGCCGTCGCGGGACGCGGATCACCCATCACGCCGCTGGCTGCAATGTCGCGCGTCAGCCATGCAAACGTCGCCGCCGCATTTTCCGGCAGCAGCGTCTCGGGTTTCTCGACGTCTGCAATATAGTTCACCGTATACGCTGATTCATCCACCAGGTCCGGCGTGGCGCTCAGCAGCAACGCTGTTTCGATTTCCCCCGCGTGAAATCCGTAAGCCCGCTCCTGCGCGCTCACGCCCTCGTAGCGAACGCCGCCCGATCCGTACAGCGCAAAGGTCCGCAGCCCATACTCCGCCCGCAGATCGCGCGCCATCACATCCACCAGCGACGAATTGCCTCCATGCGTGTTGTACAGCGCTAGTTTTGTGAATCCCGACGCTGCCACGCTCGCGCCCACATCACGCACTACCGCCATGAACGTCGCCGCCGAAACCGATATGGTCCCCGGAAATCCCAAATGCTCGTTGCTCTTCCCATAGCAAACTGGTTCCAGCACATAAACCGGCGTATTGGCGGGCAATTTCTCGAGTGCTTTCCCCAGCAGCAGATTGTTGATCAGCGTGTCCGTCGCCAGCGGCAGATGATGCCCATGCTGCTCAATCGCAGCCGTCGGCAGCACCAGCAGCGTCTCCTGCTTCGGCAGCGCCTCCACCTGCTTCCAGTTCAGATACGAAAACTTCCTGTTGTCGGGAATCCAGGTCTTCATCGGCTCCCCGCGACCTCCGCGCCTTCCGGCTCGAAGCTCGGCATCTTCCCCGGATTCAGCAGCCCCTTCGGATCGTAGCGCCGCTTCGCGCGCAGCTGTTCGTGATCTTCGCGGTAGCGTCCGCCATCTTCCACATTGTTCACATGCGGGTTCGCGACGAAGACCCCATTCTCGCGGCAGCAGTGGATCATCTCCTTCAGCCGCTCCTCCGTTGTGAATCGCACCAGCGGGATCGCTCCCGGAATCACTTTTCCCTGCCCGTTCTTCATAAACTCCATGTGAAAAAGAATCTCGTCGCCGAAGCGCCCCCGGAGCACTTGCAGTTGCTCGCGCACGCGCGCCGGATCGAACCCGCACTGCAGATACGTGTATGCGTCATCATGCTTGATCGCCCACAGCGTCGTGTGATTCCACGTGTAATCCGAAAGCAGCGGAATCGTCTTCAATCCCGAGTACGTACCTGAATACGTCACCGTCCCTGTTGCTTTCTCTGCCGCCGTCCGCAATTCCTCAATCTGTTCCGCCGCAATCATGAAGAAGATCAGATGCTTCCCTTCTGGGCAAATCCTCTTTACCGGAGAGAAGTATCGCGGGATCGGCCACTCGAACGCCGTCACCAGGCGCTTCGTCCACGCCGCGTCCCCCGCAATCTGCTCGCTGAAGTCAAATGCCGCCGCAAAGCTGTCGAACGCCACCGCAGTCTGCGCCCACTCTACCTTCGGCGCCAGCGCCAACCATATTTTCGTAATGATCCCGTTCGTCCCCCACGCATGCAGAATCTCGTGCACCGCCTCACCCTCGCGCAAATGCACCTGCGGGTCGTCTTCCATCGTCACCACTTCCAGCCCCCGCACCGTCCCGAAATCCCGCAACCCGCCATGCGCAACCGATCCGATTCCGCCCGATCCGCCTCCCAGAAAGCCGCCCACCGTCGCTTTCACAATCGTGCTTGGATAGCAGCGCAGCTCCCATCCCTTCTCGCGCGCCGCTGCTTCCAGCACGCCCAGCCGCACTCCCGGCTCACACACGGCCACACCGTCGCGCGTAATCTCCTCAATACCATCCATCCGCGAGAGATCGAGCACCACGCCCCCGCACAGCGGAATCGCCTGCCCGTAATTTCCCGTACCCGCACCCCGCGCCGTCACCGGGACATCGTGCCGATAGCAGTAGCGCAGCACCGCCCGCACTTCGTCCACGCTGCCCGGTTGCGCGACCACGTCGCCGCGCTTCGCTTCGAGCGCCGGCCGCAGCACCGGCGAGTACCAGTAGAAATCCTTCGAGAGCCGCTCCACCACTGCGGGCGCGGTCAGCACGCGCGTCGCATCGCCCAGCACCACCGTCAGATCCTGCGCCAGCACCTGCGGGTCGTTCATCACTTACCCGTCCCCCAGCTTCGAAATACCTTCAGCATTCGCGGATCATTAAATAAGGCCCGGCAAGCCTCCCGCAGCACTTCCCCATCCACTTCGCAAGGCATGTCGCTGCGCTCCGCAACCTCCCGCGCCGCGATGTGAATCTGTCGGCAATGCTCGTTCGCGTCCGCGATCGTCGCCCCAAACACCACGCGATCCACGCCAGCCCACAGCGCATTCGCCATGCACATCGGACACGGCTCGCAGGTGCTGTACAGCGTATACCCCTTGAGCGAGGGCCACCCCAGCTTTTTACACGCCCTGCGAACCGCCCGCGTCTCCGCATGCGCGCTCGGATCGTTCTCCCGCATCACTGCATTACGTCCGCGATACAGCAGCTTGCCGGTGCGCGTCTCCACCAGCGCCGCACCAAATGGCACCGGCGTCGCTGTCGCAAAACTCCGCGCCGTAAAACGAACGAGGTCTGCAAGAATCGCCTCATCCTTCGCGCGCTGCGCTGGGGGCTTCTTCACGCCCATTCCGTCCCAATCCCCTCTGCGAAACACGAGTCCCACTCAACCCAGTCGACTCGCCGACCTCTACAATGACCGCATGCCGCCGCGTCCGTCGCCTGTCGCCGCGCTTCTCGCTGCGTACAAGTCGGGAGAAACCGCCCCCGTCGCACAAGCCCGCGACGCTCTCTCACGCACCAACAGCAATGCCAGCCGCAATATCTACCTGGCCCTTGACCCCGACTGGACCCTTGCCGAAGCCCAGCGACAAGTCAACCGCGCCGCCTCGGGCGACGAATTCCTGCCTCTTCTTGGCGTGCCGGTCTCTCTCAAGGATTGTTTCGACCTCACCGGATTCCCGACAAGCACCGGCTCCAAATTTTATGCGGCCCATAAACAAAACGCATCCGAGGATTCCTGGGTCGCCGCCCGCCTGCGCCGTGCGGGCGCCGTCATAATCGGCAAAACCCACCTCCATCAGCTCGCCTACGGCATCACCGGCGAAAATCGCGACTACGGCGACTGCCTGCAACCTGCCGACTCCAGCCTCCTCACCGGCGGCTCCTCCAGCGGCGCGGCCGCTTCCATTCAGGAAGGCTCGGCGCTCGCCGCCATCGGCACCGACACCGGAGGCTCCGTGCGCGCTCCTGCCGCGCTGTGCGGGCTCGCGAGCTACCGCGCCTCCCTCGGCATCGGCGACTGGGCCGGCGGCTACCACCTGGCGCAGTCCTTCGACACCATCGGCTGGCTCTGTCGCGATCTCCGCGATCTGCCGCTCCTCGCCGAATCCCTCTTCGATCTGCCACCGGAAAATCCCACCCCGCAGACAATCCGCATCGGCGTTCTCACCGGGCCCCTCCTCGAAACCTGCGAGCCCGATGTCCACCACGCTCTGGAAGTCTGGCAGGACCGCCTCCGCCGCGCCGACACACAACTCGATTCCTTCAACCCACCGTTCTGGTCCGAAGCCTGGGACATCTACGCCCCACTCCAGGCCCACGAAGCCGCGCAACTCCATGCCGGCTTTTTTCACGAATTCGACCCCACCATCGCTGCTCGTCTCGCATGGGGCGCGTCCCTCGGCCAATCCGAAATTCACTCTCTCCGCCAGCGCCACGCTGCTTTCCGCGGCCAGCACCAACAGCTGTTCCGTCAATGTGATTTCCTGCTTGCCCCCGTGTCGCCAACGAATCGCCTTCTTGCCGGCGTCGACCACACAGAATCCCGCGCGCGCATCCTGCGTCTCACAACCCCCGCCAGTCTCGGAGGCAATCCCGCCGTCGTCCTTCCCTCGCCCGAGTGCGGCATGCAGCTCATCGCCGCCCATAATGACGATAGCCGTCTACTGCGTTTTGCTACGATGCTCGGCGAGCAACTTGCCTGCGAAGAGCCCTAACCCTCCCGTGCTAATCTCGAACATGGGTCGCGTCCGCGCTGCTCTCCTCTTCCCAACCCTTCTGCTCTTCATCTCCGGCTGCCATCGCGCCGGTCCGGCCAGCGGCCTCATTCCCGTCGCATTCCAGACCGACTGGTATCCGCAACCCGAGCATGGCGGCTTCTACGACGCGCTCCTCAAGGGCTACTACCGTCAGGAGGGCCTCGATGTCACCATCCTCCCCGGCGGCCCAACCAACGTTGCCGAGCAGCAGGTTTCCATGGGCGCCGCGCAATTCGCCATGGGCTCCTCCGACCGCATCCTCGAAGCCGACTCCCAGGGCGAACCGTTGGTCGCCGTCGGCGCCACCATGCAGAGCGATCCTCAGGGCATCATGCTTCACGCCGACTCGCCCGTGCATTCCTTTACTGATCTCGACGGCCACGCCATCGCCGTCAAAGCCGGCTCCACCTGGTTCGAATACATCGCCCACCGCTACAACCTCAAAAACGCCCGCGAAATCCCCGCTACCTACAGCATCGCCAATTTTCTCGCCGATCCCGGCTATATCCAGCAGATCTTCGTCACCTCCGAACCCTTCTTCGCCCAGAAAGCCGGCGCGCCGATCCGCACCCTCCTTATCAGCGATACTGGCTACTCGCCCTACCGCGTCTTCTTCACTTCACGGAGCTACCTCGCGCAGCATCCCGATGTCGTGGCGAAGTTCACGCGCGCCTCCATCCGCGGCTGGCGCGACTATATGCAGGACCCAACTCTGGTGAACGCCGATCTGCTCAGGCTCAACCCAGCCCAGGCTCCGGAACAAATGCAGTTCACCCGGCAGGCTCTCAAAGACGGTCACTTCGTCGACGGCGGCAATCCCGCTAACACCGGCCACATGGAGCCTGCGCGATGGGCCGTAATGTATGCGCAGCTCTATGACCTGAAGCTGATTGTGCATCCCCTCGATCCGGCCAGCGCTTACACGCTCGATGACTGCAATTCTCAGTGAGCGGACGACAGCTCTGCTAAGGTTCTCGCGAGTACCTTTACCCCGCCAACTATGTGCTCCAGCGCGGCATACTCATCCGGTCGATGACTTACGCCCTTCCGGCACGGGATGAAAATCATCGCCATGAGCGCAATCAGCGCCATAAACGACGAGTCGTGATACGCGCGAGCCACAATCCTCCTGGACTGCAGACCTTCTTCCTGGCACCCGCGCGCAATTGCCGCAAGAACCTCCGGCGACGATGCGGCCGGCTCATCCGCATTCAGCATCTGCGTCGAAATTTGTAACTTTCGCTGTTGCGCAATCTCCTGCGCCGCGCTCTGAATCTCTCCCAGCACCCGGTCGCGCCGCTTCCCATCCGTATCGCGCAGATCGACCCCCAGCCTCACTCGGCTCGGAATGCTGTTGATCGCCCCCGGATGCACCTCGCAGATCCCCACCGTTGCTACCGTATCCGTCGAGCCCGACCCCTGAACCAGGGCCTCGATCTTCACAATCAGCTCCGCAGCTCCGCACAGCGCGTCGTGCCGCTCCGGCATCAGCACTCCGCCCGCGTGACCACCCAGCCCTTCAACCGTGATAAAGAAGCTCGCCGGCCCCACAATATTTGTGACAATTCCGATCGGAATCCCTTCGCGCTCCAGAATCGGACCCTGTTCGATATGCAGCTCGACGAACGCCGCATAGCGTCCGTGCGGCAATCGCACCGTCTCTAGCTCGCCCGTAAATCCCGCGCGCGTGCGCGCCGTTCGCAACGATTCGCCATCGCTGGCGCGCAACGCGTCATCCGCATCGGGACCTAGCGCTCCCGACAACAGCCGGCTGCCAATACAGCCCACCCCAAACCGTGTCGGCTCTTCCGCCGTGAACTGGATCAGTTCAATCGAGCGTTCAGGCACGAACCCGCTGCGCCGCAGCGCACGAATCGCCTCCAGGCCGCCCAGCACTCCAACCACGCCATCGAATTTCCCCGCGTTGGGAATTGCGTCGATGTGCGATCCGGTGGCCACCGGCGGAAGGTCCGACCGCGGACCCTCCCAGCGGATGAACGTATTCCCCACCGCATCTTCGCGAATCGTCAAACCCGCATCGCTGCACCGCTCCTTTAGCCACGCGCGCGCGCGCAGGTCCTGCTCGGTGAAGACCACGCGCGTCACCGCCGGTGGCTCCGCGTCCGTAATCGCCGCCAGCTCGTCGATTTCCCGCGCCAGCCGCTCCGCATCGACTTCGATCTTCATTGTCACTCCAGTGGATGCCGATTCCAGTCTTTATAAATCAGGTATTTTGCCGGAGTCTTCCCCAGCGCTCCGAACCACTGGGGGCAATACGGCGCCATCCAGATGAAATCCCCCACCGTCACGGGATGCCACTCGTCGTCGAGCCGGTAAATGCCGCCACCCTCCAGCATCAGCAGCCCATGCTCCATCACGTGGATCTCCACCATGCTCAGCGCCGCGCCCGGCTGATACGACATCGTGTTCACAGCAAAGTCGAACGCCATCGTGTCCGGCAGTAGCGACCGCACCTGGAGGGCCTCATCGCCCATCAGCGCCTGCGACTTCACGTCTGCTTCGTGCCCCACCAGCAACTCCGGCGCGCCGATCCCCGGCACCAGACGATACGGCTTCTCAATCACTGCCGCGCGCGCCTTTTCGATCGCCGCCACACGTTGTTCCACACCCTGCGGAATATATGCATATCCGCCCTTCGCCAGGGCATGCTTGTGCGGACCCGCGTCCACCGTGACGGTTCCTGTCAGCACATACACGAATCGCTCTCCGGCCGCCGCGCCCAGCACTCCGCCTGGCTCAAACTCCGCCGTGTATTGCGTGAACCCCGCTCCCATCGCAGGCGAAACGTGAACGATGACACTGGCCTTGCTCGCCCCGGGAATCTGCGTAGGGATAAAGGTGTCCGGCGTATGCAGCAAATAGCTCGGCCGGCGCACGCTGCGCGTATGCCCCAAATTGTGGATTCCGCCTGGCACGCTAGTCTTTCCCTTTCACATACGTTACAAATTCATCGAGGAACCAGAGCCCCATGTGGATCGCGGCCGCCACATCCTCCTCGGCAACGCTTTCGTCGGGGTGATGGCTGATCCCTCCGGGGTTGCGCAGAAAAATCATCGTCGACGGTACATGCGGCGCAATCACCATCGCATCGTGGCCCGCCCCGCTCGTCATCCGGATCGTCCCATATCCCGCGTGTCCCGCCGCTCGCTGCGCCAGCGCCACCAATCCCGCATCCAGCCGCACCGCCGGATGCTCATGATACTGCCCGGCCTCCACGCGTAGTCCGCGCCTCGCCGCAACGGCGTGCGCCTCATCAAAAATCGTCTGCACCATCGCGTTGCGCACTGCATCTTCCGCATGCCGCACATCCAGACTGCATCGCACCACGCCGGGAATCACGTTCACGCCGCCCGGCTCCGCCGTAACCTGTCCCACAGTCGCGACGCCATTCTCGAAACGCCGCGCGATCGCCTCCACTGCCGTCATCCACTCTGCCGCGCCTGCCAGCGCATCCCTGCGCAGCTTCATGGGATTGGTTCCCGCATGTCCCGCCTGCCCACGAAATTCCACACTGCAGCGGCTCTGTCCTGCCAATCCCTCCACAATCCCCAGCGCCAAATCCCTGCTCTCCAGCACCGGCCCCTGCTCGATATGAAACTCCAGATACGCGGCACTCTCCGGAGACAAAGTTGCCTCGATCGTCTCAGGCAGCTGCGCCGCGTACTCTGCGAGTGCCTGCGCAACAGAAACTTCCTCGTCATCGACGCATTCCAGCAGGCTGCCTTCCAACTCCCCAACCACCGCGCGGCTGCCCAGAAACGGAGCGCCGAAACGCGTCCCCTCTTCATCGGAAAACCCGAGCACCTCGATGGCGAAGGGATATTTCCGTTCCGCACTCGCTTCCACCAGCGCCAGACCCATCAGCACACCGAGCACACCGTCATACGCTCCCGCGTTCGGAACGGTGTCCAGGTGCGATCCAATCAGCAGCCGCGGCGCGTTCTCGCTTCCCAACGCCGGAAACAAACCCCGCAGATTCCCGGCCCTATCCACAGCGACCATCATGCCTGCGGCCTCCATCCACGGCCGCATCGCGCCATGAACCTCATCCATCGCCGGCGACAGGAATGTGCGTAGAATTTCTCCCGGCTTCTCCGTACACCGCGCCAGCCACTTGCAGCGATGCATCAGCCGGGCAGCAGTTTCGCCGGCCATGCCTGCGCGCGACGCCTCATGCGTCGATGTGAGACTCAACCTGCTCTCCTCACGCACGCTTCAATCGAGCCATGCGGCTCATCGGTCGGCACAAAAATATGATTCGGATTATCGGCCCCCAGGGGTGACAGATCCACGAGGTTGCAGTGCTTGTTCGGCATCGACAGTTTAATCTCAGAAATGTCCGGAGCCGCGTCCAACACCGTCTTTCCCATCGCATACAACGTCTGCTGCACCGACAGACTATCGTGTACCGCGAAGGTATTCAGCAGCGCATCCATAATCCTCGCCCGAGCCGCTGAGTAATCGACGCCATCGACGGCATACTTCCACTCCCCCGACGCCAGCGTTCCCAGCAGCCGATCATGCGTCTCCTTCAGGGTCGTCAGCTTGTCCTTGATATATCCCGCAAACCCCGACTTCGCCGTCTTCAGAATCGCCAGATTCCTGAAGCCAGACACAACTGTTGGCTTTGCGCCGCGCGAACAGGTAACCGTCGCGGTTGCAAGTCCTGCGCCCTCCTGAATAAACGCGGCTCCGTGCGTCTCTCCGCCCGCACGGATATGCGCCCACGGCGTGACCGCGATGCTCGCCCCAGCCTCCTCCACCTGCGGATTGTTGGCGAGGAAATACGTAACCAGTTCCGCTGCAAATCCTTCGGCGTTTGCAGCCTCCGATCTCCGCGCGAGGAAATAGACGGTGTTCTTCATCGTATCGGTGGGAAGAATCCGGCTGTTATCGCCATCCTCAAAGCAGCTCTCGAAGTCGCCCGTCAGCCAGACCTCCACGTTCCACTCGTCGACCGTGTGACGCTCGCCGGCACGCTCCACCCTCATCACGCGCACGCGCGATTTGCCGTACCGATTCTCTCCCAGCGCGATCATCGTGCGTCAGCTTCCTCTGTAGGTCGAGTATCCGTATGGCGTAAGCAGCAACGGAACATGATAATGCTCGTCCGCCCTGCGAACCTCGAAGGCGATCTCCACAAACGGGTGGAACGCATCGATCCGCTGCCCCCGAAAATACTCCGCCGTCTCAAAATGCAGCCGATACCTCCCGCTTTCCAGCGTCTCATTCTCGCGCAGCATGGTCTTCACGCGACCATCGGCATCAGTTGTGCGCTTCGACACTTCGCTCCAATGGCCGTCAGCCTCACGCGACAGACGAACCACCACGCCCGCCGCCGGCTTTCCCCGGGTCAGATCCAGCACGTGCGTTGAAATTCCGCTCATACGCCCAGCCACTTCCGCAGCCGCAGCTGCGTGATCTGCCGCTGCTGCTCTGCCGCCTCGCGGAGTTCTGACTCGGCGTCATTGCCGAGCCGGCGCGCCAAAATCGCCAGCATCTCCGCCGCCGATTTTCCCGTCGCACACACCAGAAATACCCGCCCAAAGCGCGCCTCGTACTCCGTGTTCCGTCGCGCCAGCTCCGCTAGCGCCATCGTGTCATGCGCGCGAACACCGTCCTGTTCCTGGCGCGACCACGCCGCGGACCGTTTCGTCGCCGCTGCCGGCGCCTTGCGCTCGCCAATGCGCGGATGACTCCGGAACGCCTCGTCCCAATCCTCGGCTCCAAGACCGCGCCATACGCGATCCGACGCCTCAACGAGCTCCGCGACCGAGCCGAACGGCCGCTGCCTCACCATCTCCCGCGCCCAGCGCTGTGAACCGCAACAGGGTACGATCGCCTCCGCAGCCTCCATATCCGGCAATGCATTCCACCGGGCCAGCACCGGACTCAGCGCCTCTGACGCCGCCAGCTCTCGCAAAAACTCCTCGAGCAGATTCCCAGCCACGAATCTTCGATACTCCGCCACAGACCGAATATCGTCGATCGGCGCAATCGACGCTTGCAGCGCCTTCCGCGCCTCCGCGATCACGCCATCCCCAATCCGTTCCCCGCGCACCACTGCCTCAACGCCGCTTAACCGCAACGGAACCGGCGCAATCGCACCCAGCCCAATCCGTATATCCTCCACACGCCCCTGCCGCAAACGGCCCACTCCCGCGATGCACACCTTCGAAATCGCCTGCGCGTTCCGCGCTCCCGTCTTCCTGCCATAAGAAAAGTAACCGTCAAAGTGCTTTTTCAGGACAATCGACAGAATCAGCTCTCCCGGCTCCAGCGCCGTCCTCTTATAGCCCAGGTGAAAATCCGGATAAGCCATCCGCCGAGTCCCCCGCGCCGACACCAGCTCCAGTTCCGCGTCATACGCCAGCAGCGCCGGAGGAGAATCCGCAGCCGGAGACGCGTTCGCCAAATTCCCCGCCAACGTCGCCCGATTCTGATTCGCAATGCCCCCGGTCCATGAAGCGGCCTGCGCCAGCAAGGGAAAATGGCGTCCCACTAAATCGCAGTTCCTGACCTGGCCGAATGTGCACCCGCCGCCCACTGTCAGCGAACCCGCGTCTTCGCGAATCTCCCGCAGCTCTTTGAGGCCCCACAGATTCACCAACCGCCGCGCTGCCAGCCTCCCCGCGCTGAACAGCACCATCACCTCGGTTGCGCCCGCCACCGGCAGCCATTTTCCCGGCTCCTCGTCCATCAACCGCAGCACGCCCTCTAAGCTTCCCGGCGATACCATCTCGTACTCGGCGGGATGCGACCTCATGCGCGCTCCTCGCCCACACTCGTCACCGCCCGCTCCACCGCTTCAAATATCCTCATATAGCCTGTGCACCGGCACAGATTCCCGTTCAGCCCCTCGCGAATCGCCGCCAGGTCCGGATGCGGATTCTTCCTCAACAAATGGGCCGACGCTACCAGCATGCCCGGCGTGCACATTCCGCACTGCGCCCCGCCGCATTCGAGAAACGCCCTCTGCACTGCATGCAATTGCTCGTTGGCGCCTAGTCCCTCTACCGTCTCGATCTCCGCGCCATCCGCCTGCGCCACCGGAATCAGGCAGCTGTTTACCAGCTCGCCATTCAGCAGCACGCTGCAGGCGCCGCACTCGCCCTCGCCACAACCTTCTTTGGTGCCCGTCAGCAGCAGATCGCACCGCAGCACGTCCAGCAGGCGCGCCATCGGATGAGTTGCAACTCGCTTCAGCTCTCCATTCACCACCAATGAATAATGCTGAACGCTCACAGGACGACCGCCTCCTGCGCCGGCTCCCCCACCGTCATCGCGCGAAACATGTCCTCGGGCAGCAACGGTACGCAGTCGAACTGCTTCCCCGTCGCATGCGCAATCGCGTTTAGGATCGCCGGCGCCGGCCCATCCATCGGCAGCTCGCCAATGCCCTTCGCCCCGTACGCTCCATGCCCCAACGGGCGCTCCTCAAAGAACACGCGAATCGGCGGAATATCCTGTGAGGTGGGAATAATGTAGTTGGTCATCTGATTGTTCTGCATCCGCCCGCGGCCCCAGACTACCTTCTCGTACAGCGCCCACCCAATTCCCTGCGCAACGCCGCCCTCGATCTGCCCCGTCGCCAGCACCGGATTCAGCACGCGCCCCACTTCCTGCACCGCGACAAAGTCGTCGACAACGACCCCGTACGTCGCCATATCCACCGTAACCTCGGCCACGTAAACCGCCCACGCGTACGCCGCGTACGCTTCTCCGCGATATTGCTGGTCGTCCCAATGCACGCCCGGCGGAGCCTCATAGCGGCTCTCCGCGCGCAGCGTTCCATGCTGCGTAACATAAGTGCGCGCCGCCAGCACAAATTCATCCGTCGCGTACCCCTCGTGCAGCAACCCGCTCGCGAGCAGAGTTTTTTTCAGGCCGACCGCCGCGGAATGCACCAGCTTCCCCACCACCATCGACGTACGCGACGCCACCGTCGGCCCCGTGTTCGGCACCACGCTCGTGTCCGGAGGCCCCATCTCTACCGCGTCATAGTCGATGCCCAGCGTCTCGGCGGCAATCTGGCACAGAATCGTATTCGTCCCCTGCCCAAACTCCGTGCTCGACACCAGCACCCTCGCTTTTCCCTCCGCCGTCACATCCATCGCGGCCAGCGAATTTAGATACCGCTCTCCTGAACCTGTAAATCCCGAGCCATGCAGGAATGCTGCCAGTCCAATTCCCTTCTTCTTCATTCTGGCGCCGGCGTTCTCGCGCGCGAAGCGCTCTCGTTTCGCGTGGTAATCGGACTCGGCCAGCGCGCGGTCCATCAGGCGCTCGAGATCGATATCCTCCTGGATCAATTGTCCCGTCGTCGTGGTCTGCCCCGGCTTCAGAAGATTCCTGCGCCGCAGTTCGTCCGGAGCAATCCCCAGCGCCTCGGCAATGTGATCCATGTGCCGCTCGATCGCAAACAGGCTCTGCGGCGCGCCAAATCCGCGAAACGCCCCATGCGGCGGATAATTCGTCGCGAGCGCCTTCGACCGCACGCGAATATTCGGCCAGTGATAAGGACCCCCCGCGTGAATCGTCGCCCGCGACAGCACTGTCGCCGACAGCGTTGAATAGGCGCCACCATCGAGCGCAATCTCAATCTCCGCTCCCAGCAGCTTCCCATCGCTCGTCACCGCCGTCCTGTGCCGCACCCGCGACGGATGCCGCTTCGTTGTCGCCGCCATATCTTCGGCGCGGTCGTAAACAATCTTCACCGGCTTGCCCGACTTCATCGCCAGCAGCGCCGCGTGCGCCCCGATCATCGACGGATAGTCTTCCTTGCCCCCAAACGCGCCGCCGGTCTCCACCTGCACAATGCGAACCTTCTCCTCCGGCAGTCCGGTCATCTTCACCAGCGACTTGTGCACATAGAAAGGACATTGCAGCGAGCCCCACACCGTCAGCCCTTCGTCCGCCGAATACGCCGCGATCGCCCCGTTGTTCTCTATATAGAGATGCTCCTGCGCACCCGTCGCATACTCACCCTCCACGACCCGGTCCGCCTGCGACCACATCGCGTCCACATCGCCCTTTTCCATCAGAAACGACTTGAAGACGTTGTCCTTGCCCCACACCACCGGATCCGCGCGCTCGCTTTCCTCCATCGAGAACACCGCAGGCCACTCCTCATACGTCACGCGCACCGCCGCCACCGCCTTCGGCAGCAGATGCCGATCCGGATGCGCCAGCAACGCAATCGGTTCTTCGGGATGATTGACGAATTCCGCGGCTAGGCACGGCCAGTCGTGATTGATCAGCGCAATCTCGTTCTCGCCCGGGATATCCGTCGCCGTGACGATCACAAATTCGTCCCAGGGAACGCCAACGCCGAATTCGATCCCCAGAATCCGCCCGCGCGCAATGCTGCTTCGTACGGTTGCCCCGTAGAGCATCTCCGGCAGCGTCAGATCGTCGATGTACTGCGCCCGCCCGCACACCTTGGCCACGCCTTCTTTGCGCAGTACAGGCTTGCCGACGATCCTCTCCTGCCCCAATCGCACTCCCGCTCGGGCCAAAACACAGTCCGGGAAAAATTTCCTTATGTTACTACGGACCCTCACCCTCCCCCAACAGGTAACTCGCGCTGCGCCCTTCCTCCTTTACAAATACACAAGGCTCTGCGAGTCTGGTGGGCGCCGGTTTTGAGGTACCCACGTGCGTAATCAAACGTTTCACACCGCAGCCTTCGTTTTGGGCTGCATTCTTTGCGCCCTCCCAGGTCAACTGCAGGCTCAGGGCCCCGTCCCCGACAGTCCCGCCATCGAGCAGCGTGTCGACGCGATGATCGCGAAGCTGACCCTCGAGCAAAAACTCGACCTCATCGGCGGCCTCGACAATATGTTTATTCGTGCCGAACCTTCCGCGAGCTTCCCCATGCTCAGGATGAGCGACGGCCCAGAGGGCGTGCGTACCTGGGGTCCCGACACTGCGTACGCCGGCGGTATCGCGCTCGCCGCCGCCTGGGATCCCAATCTCGCCAACCAGATGGGCGAGTCTATCGGGAAGGACGCGCGCGCCCGCGGCGTCAACTTCCTTCTCGGGCCCGGTGTCAACATTTACCGCGCTCCCATGAATGGCCGCAACTTCGAATACCTCGGCGAAGATCCGTATCTCTCCGGCCAAACCGCCGCCGCCTATATTCGCGGCGTGCAGAGCGAAGGCGTCATCGCCACCGTGAAGCATTTCGCCGCCAATAACGAGGAGTACGACCGGCACAACGTCAGCTCCGACATGGACGAGCGCACTCTGCGCGAAATCTATCTTCCCGCCTTCGAAGCCGCGGTCCGCGATGGCCACGTCGGCGCCGTTATGAATTCTTACAACCTCCTCAACGGCGTGCATGCGACGCAGAACACCCACCTCAACCTCGACATCCTCAAGAGAGACTGGAAATTCGACGGCATCCTCATGTCCGACTGGGACGCCACCTATTCCGCGGTTGGCGCGGCCAACGGCGGGCTCGATCTCGAGATGCCGTCAGGCCGCTTCATGAATCCCAAGAACCTGCTGCCCGCCATCAAGGGCGGCCAGGTCACTGAAGCCACCATCGACGAAAAACTGCGCCGCATCTTCCGCACCGCCATCCGCTTCGGTTTCCTCGATCGCGACCAGACCGACCCCGGCATTCCGCGCTTCAGCCAGGAGGGCCGCGCCGTCGCTATGCAGGAAGCACTCGAGAGCATCACGCTCCTGAAGAACGAGGGCACCCTGCTTCCGCTCGACCCGGGCAAAATCCATACCATCGCCGTCCTCGGCCCCGATGCGTGGCCGGCTGAACCCGGAGGCGGCGGCAGTTCCCACGTCGACGCTTACGCGCCCATCAGCATCATGACCGGCCTCTCCGATGCGCTCGCCGGCAAAGTCAAGGTCCTCTACGCAGCCGGTCTGCCCACTGTTGCCGACGTCTTCCAGCAAACCGAATTCTACGATCCCTCCGGCAAAGTGCCCGACAATCCCTGGGTTGGATCCCAGGTGAAAATCGAGAGCTTCGACAATCCCAACTTCAGCGGTACGCCCACGGTCTCCGCCGCTCGCCACATCGCGATGTTCCGCTCCGAGCAATGGACCCCGCCGGCCAGAGAACGCCACAGCGTCCGGTTCACCATGAAATACATGCCGGCGAAGACCGAGGCCTACCTCTTCCTCACGGGCGCGGGCGGCTCTGACGCATACAAGCTCACTGTGGACGGCAAGACCGTCATCGACCAGCCTTCGCGCGAAGGCCAGGCGCCGCGCTATGTCGAGCTTCCCCTCACTGCCGGACAAGTCGCCTCTATCGAGCTCGACTACTGGCCCGACGCTTCTTATCCGCGCATCGGTCTCGGGATTCGTGGAGTCGAGGAACTCGTCAGTCCTGAGGCAACGAAGATCGCCTCCCTTGCCGACGCTGCCGTTGTTGCCGTCGGCTTCGATCCATCCTCAGAGAGCGAGGGCTTCGACCGCACCTTTGAGCTGCCCTTTGGAGAGGATCAGCTGATCCAGGCCGTCTCTCAAGCGAATCCCCACACCATCGTCAGCATCACCGCCGGCGGCGGTGTCGACATGCATCGATGGCTCTCGGGTGTTCCCGCACTGCTACACAACTGGTACCCCGGCCAGGAAGGTGGCCGCGCGATAGCCGAAATCCTCACGGGTAAGCATTCGCCGGAAGGCCATCTGCCCGTCAGCTTAGAGCGCTCCTGGGAAGAGAACCCCGTTCACGATAATTACTATGCACCGCCCGTTCCCAAAGGCGAAACGCCGCACGTCTCCTATAAAGAAGGCGTCTTCCTCGGCTATCGTTACTACACTTCCTACGACAAAAAGCCGCTCTTCCCCTTTGGCTTTGGGCTCTCCTACACCACCTTTTCCTTCTCGAACCTGAAGGTTTCTCCGCTGCAGGCTCGCGGAGACGGAACCATCACCGTCTCCTTCGACGTCGCTAACACCGGCCAGCGCGCAGGCGCCACCGTCGCGCAGGTTTATGTCGGCGATCCTTCGGCGACGGTTAAACGCCCCGTGAAAGAGCTCAAGGGGTTCGAAAAGGTTCGTCTCGGTCCTGGCGATACCCATCACGTCAGCATCACGCTCAACCGCCGCTCTCTCGCCTATTGGAGCGAGGAGAAAAAAGGCTGGCAAGTCGATCCCGGCAAATTTGTCGTCTTCGTCGGCGATTCGTCCGAAAACACGCCCCTTGCCCAGGATTTCCAGGTCCAGTAACGCAAAGGGCGGCTCGCATACCGCGAGCCGCCCCGGTTCTCCCAAGAATCTGACCCCACTTTCACGCCGAAATCAGCCACTGCCGGCTCCGCGTCCTCAGAGGTCGTTAAACAAACTCTGCTTGCCTAACGTCGCGATCACCTGACTCAGCGCTGCCTGCTGCGTTTCCGCAGTGCTCAGCCCAGTCGCCACCTGTCCCACGTTGGCTTGCAGCAGGGTGGTCTGCGACGCCGTCAGCTGCGTCGACTCGCTCTGCGTGTAGTTTTCCGCGGAACTAAGGCGCGACAAGGAATTGTCCAGCAGCACTCTCTGCTGCGTCACATAGCTCAGGGCCGAATCCAGCGACTGAGCGTCCGCCTCCGCATTCGGTGATGCCGTTCCCGAAGAAAAATCCGCGATCAGTGTGTTCAGCGTCCCCAAAACATCGTTCCCGTTCGCCGAGAAAATCTGGCTCCCCGGAATGTTCAACTGAATCTTCTGTCCATTGGGGGTCTCCAGGTAGCTAACATCGCTGTCCCCCTGGTAGTTCGCCTGCGCCGGGGTTGTACCTGTATTTAACGTGAAGGGCGCCGTTCCACCCTGACTGCCAGAGAACACATACTGGCCGAGGTAGGTCGTGTTCGCCAGCGACATCACTTCGTCGCGAATCCCCACCAGCTGATTGCCGATCGATTCCATGTCGCTGGCGTTCAGCGTGCCGTTGTTGGCCTCCGTCGCCAGCGAAACAGCCGAGGTCAGCTGGCTCACGACGGTGCTCAGCGCGGAGTCGCTCACCTGGAGCATGCTCTGCGTCGACGATGCCGTCTGCGAAAACGTATCGTCGCTCCCAATCTGCGCACTCAGCAGCACATTCTCCCCAGCCGCGACCGGATCGTCACTCAGCTGATTCACCCGCGAGCCACTGGCCAGCTCCTCGGTCAGTTGCTCCTCGCTCGCCGACGTCGCGTCCAGCGACCCTACCAGGTCGTTCATGTACAGCGGATTGACCCTCATCCCCGAACTCCCCTCTTCGTTCCCCGCCCTGATACCCAGCAGTCAGTCCAATGGCTGTTTCTCGCAGCCCGACCAATTTTCCTCACGTCGCCCCGAGCTCCTTACGAGTACGTCTCCTGAACGCCTAAGTTCAGCGCCGATACCATCACCTGATCCAGCACGGTAAACAGCTTCGACGCCGCCTCGTACGACTGCTCCAGCGTCTCGAGGGAGGCCGCCTCGTCGTTCAGATTCACGCCGGAGACTGACCCGATCTGACTTTGCAGTTGCGTCAGCGACGCCTGCTGCGCCGTGTTCTCGCTCGACACTTCCGAGGTCAGACTCCCCAGGCTGGTCACCATGTCCGAAAAGTACGACGTTGGCGAAGTCCGATTCACGATTCCTGCGTTCTGAAGGTTCGCCATCGCCACCAAATTGGTGTTGTCCGAAGGCCCTTCGCCCGCCGGCGGCGTCGAACCTGGAATCGTGCTTGCTGCCGCAATCTTCGTTGGGTCGGTCATCACTACCGCAATCTCTGCCGCCGATCCGGCAGGGTTCGCTCCCGTTGCGTTTGCCGGCAAGCTGAAAATCGCCGTCCCCGCCACGCCGTTCTGATCCCACCCCGCTTCGTTCTGTGTATTCAGGTTCGACCCCACCGCATAGGCCAACGCATCCAGCGAGCTCTCCACCTGTGGAATATCCTCGTCCCGCGTGGTAAGAATTCCTCCCATCTGCCCTCCTCCCGATGTCAGGTCCGAGGTGATGTCGGTTCCCTCAGCATCGAAGAAGTGTGTCACCCCTGCGTCTTCACCCGTTGTGACCTGATAAGCCTGTCCCTCGGATACCAGCAGCGCGCCCCCCATCGTCGTCACCGTCAGGCCGTTGTTCTCCGTCGGAACTGTACGGATTCCAATCAGCTGCGACAAATTCGTCAGATCCTGTTGCCGCTGATCCTCCAGCGTCCCCGCATCCGCGTTCGGATCCGTCGACTCGATCTGCACATTGAGCTGCGCAACATTCTGCAGCAGCGAATTCGCCTGTCCCGCTACGCTCGTGCTCTGCTCATCGAGCGACTGCCGCTGGCTCTGGAGCTGCGCTGCGGCGCTGTTGAAATCCGACGCCAGGGTGTAGGCACTGCCCAAAACGCTTTGGCGCAGAGAATCGTTCGCCGGGCTCGCTTCCAGCGATGAGAGAGAATCGAAGAAATTTGAGAGATCGCTGCCGATGCCGCTCGCCGCACTCGTGTCCGTGCCCGCGCTGGTCGCCCCGCTGAAGATCGCCTGCATCTGGTCGAGCGCCGTCAGCCTCGCCCCCGATGCGCTTTCCGTCTGGGTCTGCTGCTGCATCGCCTGCTCCAGCACGCGATCCCGCTGCGACTGCGCTCCCGTCTCCTGTACACCCATCCCAAAGTTGATGCCGCCCAGCAAAGCCGTGTCGTTTTCTGTCCACGTCGGCGTCTCCAGCGTGTAGCCAGGCGTATTGACGTTGGCTGTATTGTTGGCCACGATGTCCAGAGCCGCCTGATCCGCATCAAGCGCCCCCGTCGCGATATTGAAAGCTGTGCCGATCGTGGCCATGGAATTCGCTCTCTGTCCGTTCACCGCTCGCTCGCGCGCTGGGCTTCAGACTCCTGACGACCCATAGCCGCCGCACCCTCTACCGTGCAGCAACCGCAGATTGCGCCGCGTCATCGCGATCAGCAGCTGCAGAGTTCGCAACCTCTCCCGCACCCCGCGCCGTTCCTCAGCCGTCTCCGGCCCCCTGACCCCGCGCGCCGCATCTGCCAACCCCTCCAGCTGCGCCGCGTCGACGTGCGCCAGCGCGTCGATCCCCGCCCCCAGCAACTCCTCCGCCGATCGACTATTCGCCATGCAAGTTCGCCGCCGCTACAACTCAGGGCTCGCTGCCACATCCCTTAGCCCCCTCCCGCCGGTAGAAATTCAACGGTGCAGGGCGCAGCCCTCATCCTCATTTGCAAGCGGCGTAGCCCTCATCCCCATCCACCCGCGCTCCGGCCAGCATGACCCTGCGCGCGCCGTCGCCGCCACCGCAACTTGTTTCTATTTCCCCAGCATCTGATCGATCATCTTCCCCGCCACGGCCGATGCCGGGACGTTGTAGCTGCCGCTCGCCAGCGCCTGCTGGATTGCGGCCACCTTATCCATCCTCACATCCGAGTCGGGCGCCGCTGCAGCAGCCATACTGGCCGCCGTGCTCAGCGTCGCCTGATCCGTTCCCGCCTCCGCTCTCTGTGACCCCTGCGCGCTCGTTTTGCCTGCCGCCTCTGTCACTTCCGGACTCGAGAAAAGCTCCTGCAATGCCTGGAGGTTATTGCTGACGTTCATGCCTGGTCTCCTTGCTTCACTTTATCGGCAGCTCGGAACAGGACTTGAATGACTTTTTTCGGCCCCATTCCAGGAAAATTCTTAGAAACTCCCCTTCGCTCCCCGTCCCGGATCTCCCGCCCCCAGGTGTCCGATGATCTTCGTTGCAATCCCGAATCCACCCCGTTCCGAGATCGCCCTCGCCAGCGCCTCCGACCCGAAACTCATCAGCGCGTTCCCGCTGCCCTCGCTCGTTTCCCCGTCCTTCGGGTCGTCGAACAGCGCGTTCTTCTGCATGGGCTCAAGAAACTCCTTCATCAGGCAGGCCTCGAATTCATGCGCCGCCGGTTTCAGTCTGGGGTCACCAGCCTTTCCGCTGGTCTGTCCTGCTGCCGGCCCCGGCCCGCCCGACGCTGCGGCTCCCACCCCCGCCATCGCCGCCACCGTCCCAGGGATCATCACAGCACCTCCAGTTCGGCTTCCAGAGCCCCGGCCTCTTTCATCGCCTGCAGAATCGAAACGATGTCCCGCGCCGTAGCCCCAATCTGCTGCAGGTTCTCCACCAGGTCGTCGACCGTCGCGCCCTCTTTCAGTTCGATGCGATTGACGGGCTTATCCTGCGCCTGCACCGTCGTCTGCTCGACCACCTGGGTCGTGCCCTGGGCCAGCGGTTTGGGCTGCGAGACTTCGACCCGGCTCACGATGTTTACCACCAGCCCGCCGTGCAGAATCGTGACCGGCTGCAGACGCACATTCCCCCCGATCACTACCGTTCCGGTGCGCTCGTTCACCACCACCTTCGCGCGGGGAAACACCTCCACCTCGACCTCTTCCACGCGCGCCAGCAGCGCCGGAATGTCCTCGTTCGCCGCCGGCCGGATCTCGATCCTGCGACTGTCCACGGCATGCGCCAGCGGCCGTCCCAGCTCGCGGTTGATGGCCGCGGTCACCCCCTCCACCGTCCGGAAATCCGCGTCGTCCAGCGACAGGGCCAGCGTCCGCATTTGGGAGAGATCGAGCGGCACGCCCCGCTCCACAATCGCTCCTGAGGGGATGCGCGCCGTAGTCGGATAATTCACCGACTTGCTGCTCCCGTTCGCCGTCACCGCATATCCACCCAGCACCATCGGTCCCTGCGCCTGCGCATAGATCTGCCCATCCGGCCCGTACAGCGGCGTCAGCAACAGAACCCCTCCTTCCAGACTCCGCGCATCGCCCGCCGACGAAACCGTGACATCCACCTTATTACCGGGCCGCGCAAACGGCGGCAGCGTCCCGGCCAGAAAAACCGCCGCCATATTCCGGGTCTGCATCATCGAGGCCATCGCGTTCCCCTGCAGGCTCACGCCCATCCGCTCCAGCGCCGATTCCAGCGTTTGCAGCGGAAACACCGTCTGCGAGCTGTCGCCCGTGCCGTGCAGTCCCACCACAATCCCGTAGCCCACCAGCTGGTTGTCCCGGACACCCTCCACCGACGCGACGTCCTTCACCCGCGCCAGCTTCATCCGGGGCGCGTCCTCTCCGCCCGCCGCACCCAGACTCGTCACCACCAGCGCCGCCATCGCCATCCGCACAGCGCTTCCCCGCATCATTTTTCCCGCCCCGCCGCTCCGCGCGCTTCGCCGCATCATCGTTCCGCCCTAAAAGACCAAAATCTTCTCCAGAAACCGCACCACGAAATTCTGCCGATAGGTAGCGTCGTTCACGATGCCTTTGCCCACCACTTCCAGTTCCATGTCGGTAATCGCGGTCGACATTACCTGGTTCTGCGCGTTCACATCCTCGGGCCGCACCAGGCCGCGCAACCGGATCAGCTGCGTCTGCTGGTTGAACGTCAGCTGCCGCACCACCTGGATCACCAGCATGCCGTTGGGCAACACATCCACCACTTCGCCACCCAGCGTTGTGGTGATGGTCGAGTTCGTCACGCTCTGCCCCTGGGCGTTCAGCGACGACGAGGAGTTCTGGTTCAGCAGATTGTTCAGCGCATTGCCGCCCGCCAGTTTGCCCAGCAGCGCCGACACTTGCGAAGCCGCCGCCGAAGCCCGTTGATTCTTCACCGTCCCGTCGGTCGACGCCGCGAGGCTTTCCGAAACCACCACCGCGATCGGATCGTGCGCCCGCACCGCCTTCACATCGCTCACCAGATTGGTCAGCCTTCCCGTTGCCGACCAGATCGAACCCGGCGTCAGTACCTCGGCCGCCTTTTCCGCCCGCACGCGCCCGATGTACTGGTTCAGCGCCACGTCCGGCGGAGTGCTCCCCGGCTGGGGCGGTTTGGGTTTGACCGCGTCTGCAGTGCCCGCCAGCGCCACCATGGCTGCGAGTGCGATCCACGCCATGCTCCATCCTGGGGCTCGCATCACTGTCCGCCCTTCGCTGGCTCCAGCTCCACCAGCCCCGGCCCGCGCACGATCCCCTCGAGAACCGCCCCGCTCAGTCCTGCCTTTACTCGAACTTTCTCCCCCCGGCGTGCCGTCCCCAGCGCCGTGCCACACAGATCGATGTCGGCCTTTGCGCCCCGCCGCGACAGGATCTCGCGCATCCCGCTCCGCACCTCCGGAACCGGCAGCGAAGCCACTCTTTCCGCGCTCCGATCTCCGGCAACCGAAATCTGATAGTCCACGCTCCACGGAACCTCCACCAGGGTTGCAGGGCGTTCCGGGCGTTTGCAGTCGCGCTCCACCACCCATTGAAGGTGCAGACCGAAGTCCCGGACCGTGTTTCCCGCGCCGCATGCACCGAGTGCGGCCACCGGTCCTGTGATCATCATCCCCGCCACTATCGCCCAGGCTTTCATCGGTCACCGCGCCATATTGTTGACCTGGCTGTACATGTCGTCGGCCGCGCGAATCACTTTGGAGTTACTCTCGTAAGCCCGCTGCGCCAGCACCATCTGCACAAACGCGCCCACCACGTCCACATTTGAGTTTTCCAGATACCCCTGCTGCAGCGTTCCCAGTCCCTCGGTTCCCCCCGGATTGCCGAGCACCGGATCGCCCGAGGAGAGCGTCGCCGTGAACAGGTTCGATCCCACGCTCTCCAAACCGCCTGGGTTCACAAACGTGGCCAGCTGAATCTGCCCCAGCTGCGCCGGATTCTGCTGTCCCGGCAGCGTCGCATTCACCACCCCATACTGGGTTATCGTGATCGCCGCCGCATTGGCCGGAATCGTGATGCTCGGCACCACGGAGTCGCCCTGCGCATCGACCAGAGTGCCCTGATTGTTCAGATAGAAATTGCCGGCGCGCGTATACGCGAGCGTTCCGTCCGGGCGCGACACCTGAAAGAACCCCGTTCCCTGAATCGCCAGGTCCAGAGGATTGTTGGTCTGGTTCATGTCGCCCTGGGTCATGATGACCTCACTGGCCGCCGACTTCGTGCCCAAACCGATCTGCAGCCCCGCTGAAACCGTCTCCTGACTCTGGGCCGCGCCTGGGGTCACCACATTCTGGTAGATCATGTCCTGAAACTGCAATTGCCGCTGGCGAAACCCCACCGTCGACGAGTTCGCCAGATTGTTGGCAATCGTGTCCAGATTGAGCTGCTGCGCGCTCATGCCGCTCGCTGCCGTATATAACGCTCGAATCACATTCCCCTCCTGTCGCCCGGTCCGCTACTGCACCCGGGGTAAATCTTCGCTCGCCGTCTTGTCCAGGTCGTTCGAAAACATCGCAACCGCCTTCTCCATCATCTCCGCCTGGCGCTGCATCAGCACCAGCTGCAAACTTCCACCAATCACATCCTGATTGGAGCTCTCGAGCGCGCCCTGATGAATCGCCCCCGCCGCCGCCGCGGGCTGAGCGCCGTCCACCGGCGCGTAGCGGTTCCCGCCCTCCGCGGTCAGCTGCGCACCGTCCGCGAACCCGTACACCGCGATCCTGCCCGCCAGGGCGCCGTTCACCGACACCGCCCCGTCGGTCCCGACCACAATCTCTCCGGACGGCACGCGGACCGGCTCATCGCGGGCATCGAGCACCGGCTCGCCGCCTGCGTGGTCAGCGTTCCATCCTGCGCCCGCTCGAACTGCCCGTCGCGCGTGTAGCGGACCCCCTGTTTTGTCTGAATCGCGAAGAAGCCGTCGCCTTCGATCGCCAGATCGAGAGGATTCCCGGTCGGGGTGAGCGCACCCTGCCCGAGATCGAGCCGGCTGCCGCCCAGCACTCCAAACGCATTCACGGTCGTGTTCAGCTGGGAATCGAGCACGTCGGGGCCAAGAATCGCCGAGCGGAAGTAATCTCGTTCCGCACGATACCCCGCCGTCCCCGCATTGGCCAGATTGCCGGCGGCCACATCGAGCGCCTGACTGCGCGCGAGCCACCCGGAAAACGCTGCGTAATACCCGCTGTCCACCGCTGCCCTCGACTCTCCCGGCGGGAGTTGGTGCAGGAATGGGGCCAGAGGAGGGCGGAAAAAGATTAGAAAAGACTCATTCGGGGAACTCGCAGACGACGCTGATGGTGAACATCAGCTCCTCGAAACGATATCGGCGCTCGATACGAATCGACGCGCGCTGGCTGAACAGCTCGTAGCTGGTTCCGGCCACCACCGTCGGCGTCGACAGCAGGCACCCGGACGCGAGAATCGGATCGTGACCTTTCCACGCTCCGGCAATCATGTTGCACATTTCACCCATCGCGTCCCGCACCATGGCATCCAGCTCCGTGGGCTCAATCCCGGTCATCCGCCCCGCGATCCTCAGCGCCGCCGCGCTGCTCGCGTGCAGCACCAGCGATCCGCTCATCCGGCCGGCCAGCCCAATGACTGCAGAGATGGTTCCCCGATCCCCGTCCTCCGCCTCTTCCGTCGGCGCGCAGGGCACGCCGACCATCGTGCTGAAGACCTCGCCTGCAGCCCGGTCGAGAAATTCCTCGAACCGGTCGACTTCAATCCTCTTCGCCGTGCCGGAGGACGCCGCCATCCCTCTGCTCCCTGCCATGGATTCCTTCGCTCCTTCTCTCTTCCCGTGCCCGATTCTTTCCCGCACCGGACCATGCGGTTCAGCTCTCCGCCGCGCTGCCGCACGATCTGCGCCGCACCATTTGCGCCGCGCCATCGAAGTCGCTGCGGTTCTGTCGTTCGCCCTCGACCCCCAGCCCTTGTCCCCTCCCCGCGGTCCGGGATTATGCCGGAGCCAGCAGCGGCAGAACCCGCTCCCGCACCTGATCGGGCGTGAACGGCTTGCGGATGTATCCCTGCGCACCCGCCGCCAGGGCCTCCCGCACATGCTCCTCACCGCTTTCCGTGGTGATCATCACCACCGGAACTCCCTGCGCCAATCCCTGGCTCTGAATCTGGCGCAGAAACTCGAGGCCATCCATGCTCGGCATATTGATGTCGGAAACAATGAGGTCCGGCCGATCGCGTCCCAGCGCCTCGAGGCCCTCCCGGCCGCTGCCCGCCTCCACCACCCTGGTCAAATTCAGGCCCGCCTGGCGCAGGGCCCGCTCGACAATCTTCCTCATCACCGACGAGTCGTCGACAATCAGCACCGTCATTCCGGACATCGTGCAGCCCCCCCACCCTTCTTCATCGGCTGCGCTGCGATTTTCACTACCCGGTGCTCTTCCCCGAGTTCCCCACGGTCGCCAGCAGGTCCTCGACCGCCCCGGGAGCCGGCAGCCCCGGACCATCCGCCGCGCGCCGCCACAGCCGCAGCCAGTAGTAGTCATGGATGCGCGCCAGCCGCGCCTCCACCGGCCTCTGCGACTCGATCAGCTCGGTGATCGCCCGCACCAGAACCCAGGAACTGGCCGCTTCCAGAAACCGTGTCGCCGGCGCCGGCGTCCCCAGGAAGTCCGCCTGCGCGCCTTCAAATTCGGAATCCCGAGCAAGCCCGGCCGCCACCCGCATCCCGGTCATGCGCTCCAACGCATAGCTCAGGCTGCGATCGATGCGTCCGGAAAACGCCACATACAGCATCCGGCCGGCTGCGGCGCGCACCGGCAGCGCTCCGAACGCCTCGGAAAGAAATCCGGGCATCGCGGCAGCCACTTCCTCCGGACGATAGCTCGCGAGCGGAAACACCGGGCAGTTCCACTGCGCGCTCAGCGCGCGCATCAGCGCCGGCTCCCCCAGAACGCCGCTCCGGACCAGCCATTCTCCCAGGCGAACCGTTTCCCCGGTTTGCTCCGCCGCCCGCTGCTGCCCCTCGAGCGCCTCCCGCAGCTGGGCGGGTGTGATGCCGCCCTGCTCGACCAGCATCAGCCCCATCGGCATGCGATGCGGATGAGGAGGTGAGATCGCGTGACCCCCATCCATCTCCCGCCGCACCGCGGCCGCGACCAGTTCTCCCATGCACTCCCCCGAGCAGGCCCATCGCCCTTCGAATCCAGGGACCCGCCGGCTGCGCCACAGATGCATCCATCCGGTCGCGCAGCGCGGATTGGCGCAATGGGGAAACAACGATCCGGCCCGTGCTCCGGGTGGGGACGTCACGCCTGCAGCTTCTCCTGCGGTCCCGCCGGTCAGGCGATGCATCGGATACTCTCCAGCCGCCGCACCGGTTCCGCCACCTCGGTCACCCGCAGCCCAAAATTCCCGTTCACCAGCACCACCTCACCCCGCGCGACGATCCTGTCTCCCACGATCAGATCCACCGGATCGGCGACGTTCCGGTCCAGCTCCACCACGTCGCCGGGCCCCAGTTCGAGCAGATCTTTCAGCTCGAGCTCGCGCGATCCGAAACGAACGGAAGCGTCGAGCTCCACTTCCAGCAGCAAATCGAAATTACCCGCCGGCCGGCTGCCCATCGAGCCGGCCGCGGCGCGCACCGGCACTGTCTCCTCGGCTTCGCTCTCCGCAGCCTCCACGTCGATCGCCATGCGCAGTACCGCGCTCCCCAGGCGCAGCGCGCAGGGATCCCCGGCTGGCTCCGCCAACGGGGCAGCCGGTCCAGCTTTTCCACCCAGCCGCGCCGCCACGCTGGCCACAATGCCGGACCACAGCTCCCGCACCATCTCCGCATCCGCCTGGCCCGCCTCGATCACCCGGGCCTCGGCCAGAAACCCTGCCGCATCCTCGCTGTCGACGGCCAAGGTCAGGCGCGCTCCCGGAACTTCGATCCGGTCCACGAGGCTCCGCGATGCTTCGGGAGCGTCGCCCTGGGCGGCGAGCGCAACCGGCTGTCCCAGCTCCCGGGCGATCTCCGCTTCCAGCTTGCCCAACCACGACCGCGCCCCCTCTTTCATTTCCGCCCCTCGCTCGACGCCAGCAGATGCGCCGCCCGGTGATCCGACCGCCCTACGGGCGCTGCCGAAAACAGCACCACGCCGCCGGCGCGAAATTGCGCCGGCGTCCGCGCCGTCATTCCCAGGCGCAGAACGCTGCCCGGGTGCAGCTCACCCAATGCCCCGGCCGCCACCCGGACCGGGGGCAGATAAAGCGCCGTCCCTGTCCGGCAGGCGCCGGCCAGTTCCCGCATGCGCCGCCGCGTTTCCTCCGAGTGGCGCCGCTGCCGCGATCGTTCCCCGGCCAGGCGGCGCAGAATCGTGTTCGACGCCACGGCGGGAAAGGCCAGGTTCAGCAACCCGCTGGTCTCGGCGAGGCGCAGCTCGAAGCTCAGACACAGCGTCTTCTCGGAAACCGGAATCAGCCGCGGCGTCTGGGTCTGCATCTGTCGCTTCTCAAAGCTGAAGCTCAGCCCCACCGGCTGCCACGCCGTGGTCAGCTCCCGGCAGATCGCCTCCACCACGCCGGAGAGGATCGCCTCCTCGATATCGGTCAGCTCGCGCGGCTCCGAGGGCTTGCCTTCGCCCCCCAGCAGCAGATCGATCATGGAGGGCGCGGTGGTCAGATCCATCTGCAGCANNCGCCCAGATGATGGGTGAGGTTGCGCGCGAAGATGTCGTTGATCATGCTGATGGCGCGCAGCTGCTCGTTCGAGATCTGCCCGGAGCGCGAAAAACTCCACGGCAGCACCCGGCTGCGTGGCGCCTCGGGAACCGCCTGGGTGCGCGCCCGGGCCGCCTGAAACAGGGCGTCGA
>PMAD01000323.1 GCA_003152415.1 Acidobacterium sp. | reverse complement strand
GGCTTCACAGCCTGCGGAAAAATTCTGAACCCACACCCCGAACCCCCAAATCGAGCGACAGCCAGGTTCACCCCACAGCAAGAAGCTTGTGCCCTCGCCACCCGCTGGTCCATACGATTCGGCTCTCGATTCACCCGAAAGTACTCCTCTTGTCCCATTTTGGGCACAGCTGAACAGTTTCCGGGAAAAAACTCCTCAGCTTTGAAGGGGCAAAGCTTCACAGCCCGCGGAAAAAGCCCAACCCCACACCCCCGATCCCCCGACCCGGCGAGGGCCAGGTTCACCCCACAGCAAGAAGCAGATGCCTCCAGTCATCGAATGGTCAATACAACTTGATCCTGCACCCACCTCGAAAGTACTGCCCTGTTCCATTTTGGAAAAGACCCGTTTCAACTCAGCCGCTTTGCCTTTTCCGCAAGCTCCTCCACCGAACCGGCAAGGCCCCACCTGGCCAACCGCCATTTCCGCTAACCGGACCGCTGCTCGCTTTTCGCTCGCTGTCGGCTCGTCGTTCGCTCGCCCTTCACTCGCTGTTTGACTGCGCTCGTTTCTCCCCTCGCCCATCAGCTGCCCTGTACCCTGCACCCTGTACCTTGTACCCTGTTTTTGACATGACTGACACCCAACACGGCTTCTCGACCCGCGCTATCCACGACGGACAGGAACCCGACCCGCGCACCGGCGCCGTCAACGTCCCCATCTACCTCACCTCCACCTACGAACTCCAGGGCATCGAGAAACACCGCGGNNGCCTCGCTCGAAGGCGGAGCCACCGGTCACGTCTTCGGCAGCGGCATGGCCGCCATCGCCGCCCTTGTCACCATGCTCAACGCCGGCGATCACGTCATTTGCGGCGACAACGTCTACGGCGGCACCACCCGCCTCTTCAGCCAGGTCATCGTCCGCCACGGCATCGAGTTCTCCTTCGTCGACACATCCAACCCCGACAACGTCTGCCGCGCCATTCGCCCCACCACGAAGCTCGTCCACATCGAAACGCCCACCAACCCGATGATGACCCTCACCGACATCCGCGCCGTGGCCAATGTCTGCCACGAGCACGGCATCGATATGAGCGTCGACAACACCTTCATGTCGCCGTACTTCCAGCGCCCCATCGAATTCGGCGCCGACATCGTCATGCACTCCACCACCAAGTTTTTGAACGGCCACTCGGACGGCCTCGGCGGAGTCCTCGTCGCCACCAAACCCGAGCACGCCGAAACCTTCCGCTTCGTCCAGAAGTGCACCGGCGGCATTCTCTCGCCCTTCGAGAGCTGGCTCATCCTGCGCGGCGTCAAAACCCTCTCCGTCCGCATGCGCCAGCACGATGAAAATGGCCGCCAGGTCGCCGCC
Source organism: Acidobacterium sp. (assembly GCA_003152415.1). GTDB lineage: Bacteria > Acidobacteriota > Terriglobia > Terriglobales > Acidobacteriaceae > Palsa-343. The sequence goes on along the minus strand of PMAD01000323.1, from coordinate 4,996 downwards.
TTCCTCGCCAAACACCCGAAGGTCAGCTACGTTCTGTATCCCGGTCTCGAAACCCACCCCCAGCACGAGCTGGCCAAACGCCAGATGCGCGGCTTTGGCTCCATGATCGCTTTCGAAGTCGGCTCCCGTGCCAACGCCGACAAACTCCTGCAGAGCGTCCGCGTCATCACCAACGGCGAATCGCTCGGCGGCGTCGAGTCCCTCATCTCCCACTCCGCCACCACCACCCACGCCGCTGTCCCGCCGGAAGAACGCAAGCGCATCGGCATCACCGAAGGCCTCGTCCGCATTTCCGTCGGCATCGAAGACATCGCCGATATCCTCGCCGATCTGGATCAGGCCTTGAATGCCATCTGAGCTTCCTCGCCGTGAGTCGGGAGCCGTGATTCACCACAGAGGGCACAGGGAACGCGGAGGGTTTCCGGTCGCGTTGAATATCGATTCCGTCGAACATGCCTGCGGCGTAGGCTCGGATCGCCGACGATGCGCCGCCAGCAGCTTTTGAAGGACGATTGCGGAGTAGAATTCGAGCGATCTGTTTTGAGGTGGAAGACTCGCAGAATCGCTGCTGTAAGTAGCTCAATGAAGGCGAAATTCGGAGGGGAAAGTGCGCTCCCTATTGCAATTCATCGGGATTTGGGGTGCCTTGATTGCCGTCAATGGCGGAACGCTTTTGGCCGCAGTGTGGGCGCTCTCATTCGACGGTGATCCAGGTGACGAAAGGGCCGCTTCCTCTCTGCTTTGGTCAGTTTTCTGGCCGCTCATGTGGCCTTATCTTTGGCTGACAGGCAGGAGTACTGCTCGCGTAGGCCGTCGAGGTGCCCGCCCCGATCCCTTGGAAGGGGCACCGCAAGCTGGAACGCGACGGTTCAAAACGATCCGCGAGGCAAAGGAATATCTCGTCAGCATGATCGCCAAAGAAGCGGAACGTGATGGCACAACTTTGACGGAGGTGGAGAGAAAAATGCTCTTCTTCACCGAGACCGGTTGGACTTTACCGGATATGAAAGAGATTAGTGCGGAGTTTGACAGAGACTTCGATCAAGACGAATACGAACAGAAAATTGCTTCGATCATAACTCGAATTCGCACCCGCTTCGCGGATGAGTATCAGCAGGAGCAGATGACCTGGGATCTGGCATTGGAGAAACTGAGCAAGGGCGATCACTACCTCGTCGTTCTGGCTAACGCAGCGAATCCAACCCGAAAAGGGGTAAGACGTACTCTGAAGATGCTGCTCGCCGCCCTTGTGTTCCTTGCGGTTACCTATCTGGATTTTCGGTTCCGGCACTGGTTTAGGGATCATTGATTTTGAGCATCGACACTCGCTCCGAGCCGATGACCGGCAAACCGGAGGTTCCGCCGCCCGGTCTCCAGTTCCGGGGTGGGCTCGGAGGCGGAAGTATTCTACGAGCTATGAAGCCCGCCGTCCTGCTGCTGCTGGCCATCGCGCNNGGCGGCAAGGATCTCGACGAAGCCTTCCGCTGGTTCTGCAACCACGCTGACGGCGGCGACCTCCTGGTGCTCCGCGCCACCGGAACCGACGCCTATAACCCGTACATTCAGGGTCTTTGCCACCTCAACTCCGTCACCACTCTGATCATTCCGGACCGAACCGCAGCCGACGATCCATTTGTCACCACCACCATTACAAATGCTGCCGCCCTCTTCATTTCCGGCGGCGATCAGGCCCGCTACATCAATTTCTGGGCCGGCACGCCCGTCGAAACAGCTTTGCGCAATGCTGTGACACGAGGTGTCCCCATCGGAGGAACCAGCGCCGGTCTCGCCGTCCTCGGCCAGTACATCTACTCCGCCCAAAACGATCCGCCCGACGGTCCTGACCTCAGCTCCGACGCCGCTCTCGCCAATCCCTTTGCCCATCAGGTCGTCCTCGCTCCCGATCTGCTCGGCATTCCGATCCTGCGCGGCATTATCACCGACTCGCACTTCGACACGCGCCACCGCGAAGGCCGCCTGCTGGTCTTCATGGCCCGCATCCTCGCCTCCAGCCAGACGAAAACCATCCGCGCCATCGCCGTCGATGAACGGACGGCGCTGCTGCTGGATACGAAGGGCAAAGGGCACGTCGTGGGGAAGGGAGCGGTGTCGCTTTACCTGGCGCGGAAGAAACCGAAAGTCTGCGAAGGCGGAAAGCCTCTCACCTTCGGTCCAGTCCCGGAGTTCAGAGCACTCGCGGGAGAATCCGTCGACGTGGGCGCATGGGATGGGCAGAACCCCAGCGCGACTGTGTGGGTGCGTGCCGGGCAGGTCACGATGACGATCACCGTCGACTGACGACTACTGATCCGGCACCAGCGGTCGGCCTTTGCCGCAGAGAGTTAGATATGTAGGGCCCCGCCGGCCTATGCGAGTGCCTCGAGCCCATGCTTTTCGACAACAGACAGAAGCTTGAGTGCCATGCCACTGGGCTGTTTTGCACCTGTTTCCCACTTTTCTATCGTGGATTCGCTGGTGTTGAGATAACGAGCGAAGACCGGCTGGCTGACCCGAAGCCGCAGCCGAAGCTTTCTGATCTGAGCTGGCTTTAATACCCGTGGAGTGCGGAGACACGACTCATCGAAGTGTCGCATCGTGGTCTTGTCGATCGCTCCCACTTTGTACATCGCGGAGGCTGAAGAGTGGATCGCCTGAAACGCATCGCTTCTGAATTTACTCCTGGTTGCCATTGCAAATCTCCACCCAGTCCCCCTCGCGCAGTAACTGGTTCACCTGGTAGGTTGAGAGTCCCGCATACACCCGGGCGAGTTTTCGAAACTCGGCTAATTCATCGTCTTCAATGTTCGCTCGATCCTGCTTGGCAAACAGATATTCGTAGATCCAGAACTGCCTGGCTCTGCTGAGAATGATCGAGCGATATTGGTTCTTCCTCAGCCGCTTCTTGTATACGCCGCCTCCGAGGTCATCCGCCTGCCCGGCCATCACCTGCAGGATCGCCGAACAAAGCTCCTCATCGGCAATGCGGGCTTTCCGCGCCGCCCTTGCGAACCACGCTGTCTTGAACGTGCGAGCCAAGCCTGGATTCGCCACAGAATCGATTGTAGCACCAGGTGCAACTCTGTACACACCTGGAGATGCGGACCCGACGCGACCCTGCGCAGACACGGAGACTGAAGTGGTTGCCAGATTACCCGCAACACGGAAAACTGGAGGCGCCGAATTGGTCGGCCAGGCTATGCTACGCGCTGCCCGCTACTGGTGAGGCCGTTGTTCCGGCGCCGGTGGCACGTTCAGTACACCCGGCTCCAGCACATTCGGCGTCTCTTCGCGCAGCTCCGGCAACGGCCCTTCGAGCGCGATCTTCAGAACTTCGTCCATCGTGTCGACGAAGTTGAGTTTCATCGCGTTTCTCAGGTTCTCCGGAATCTCCGGTAGATCCTTGCGGTTGTCCTCCGGCAGAATCACATCGAAGATACCGGCACGATGCGCCGCCAGCAGCTTCTCCTTGAGGCCGCCGATGGCCAGCACTTTGCCCCGCAGCGTCACTTCGCCGGTCATAGCCAGGTCGCGCCGCACCGGAATCTTCGCCAACGCACTGGCCAGCGCGGTCGCCAGAGTAATGCCGGCCGAAGGTCCGTCCTTCGGAATCGCCCCTTCGGGCACATGGATATGAATGTCGACGTTGCGATAGAAATCCCGCGGCAGGCCGAGGTGATGCGCCCGGCTGCGCACGTACGAAAGCGCCGCCTGCGCCGACTCCGTCATCACATCGCCGAGCTGGCCGGTGGTGGTGAGCTTGCCTTTGCCATCCAGCACCTGCACTTCGGTCTGCAGAATGCTGCCGCCCACTTCCGTCCACGCCAGGCCGTTCACCAGGCCAATTTCGCTTTTCTCGTGAACCATCGAATCCCGGAATTTCGGCACGCCGAGGAAATCCGAAAGATTCTCGGGAGTCAGTGTCTCCTTGTACTTCGCCCCGCTCTTCACCACCCGCCGCGCAACCTTGCGGCAAACGTTGCCAATCTCACGCTCCAGGTTCCGAACGCCGGCTTCGCGCGTGTAGCTGCGAATCATGTCCGTCAGCGCCGCATCGGTAAACGCGACGTTCTTCTCCGTCAGCCCGGTATTGTCACGCTGCTTCTTGACCAGATACTGCTTGGCAATCTCCAGCTTTTCCACTTCGGTGTATCCGTGCAGCCGCAGAATCTCCATGCGGTCCTGCAGCGCCGCCGGAATCGTGTGCAGCACATTGGCCGTAGCCACAAACAGCACCTGCGAAAGGTCGTACTCCACGTCGAGATAGTGATCCTGGAAGCTGTGGTTCTGCTCCGGATCCAAAACCTCCAGCAGCGCCGATGCCGGATCGCCGCGAAAGTCCGACGCCATCTTGTCCACTTCATCCAGCATGAAAACCGGATTCCGCGTGCCCGCCTTCTTCATCGACTGGATAATCTGTCCCGGCAGCGCCCCGATATACGTGCGCCGATGCCCGCGAATCTCCGCTTCGTCCCGGATGCCTCCCAGCGACAAGCGCACAAACTTGCGTCCCGTAGCCTTNNACGCCCGGCGGCCCGACAAAACACAGGATCGAACCCTTGGGATTCTTAACCAGCTGGCGCACGGCCAGGAATTCCAGAATCCTCTCTTTGATCTTCTCCAGGCCGTAGTGATCGGCGTTGAGCACCTTCTCGGCGTGATCGATGCTCCGCGTTTCCTTCGACCTCTTCTTCCACGGCACGGCCAGCAGCCAGTCAAGATAATTGCGCGAAACGGTCGACTCGGCCGACATCGGCGGCATCGCTTCCAGCTTCTTCAGTTCCTGCGTCGCCTTCTCGAAGACGTCCTTCGGCATGCCCGACGTTTCGATCTTCTTCTTCAGCTCGTCGAACTCGCTCTTTTCGCCGCGCCCCAGCTCTTTCTGGATCGCCTTGATCTTCTCGTTGAGGTAATACTCTTTCTGCGCCCGCTCCATCTGCCGCTTCACCCGCGACTGGATGCTGCGGTCCATGTTCAGCTTTTCAATCTCGATGTCGAG
>PMAD01000002.1 GCA_003152415.1 Acidobacterium sp. | reverse complement strand
CTGTGGGGTGAACCTGGCGGGGGGAAGCAAGGGGGGTTTCCGCAGGTTGTGAGGCCGTGCCCTTCAACACGGCCGCAGGGGCTGAAGCCCACTTCTATTTGCGGGCTTTACGGCACGACCAGGTCGTGCCCTGACACGGCTTGTGGCGGGTTTGGAAAAGGCGGCGCGCTGCACGCGAATCCCGGGTCTCAAGATCGTGACCCGGGCCAGCTGGGTCTATTTTTTTTTCGCAGGCTGTGAAGCCGTGCCCTTCAAAACAGCGACTTAATCAGAAGTTCCATAAGGCTTACTGCTGGACGAAGGCCAGCTCGATGGTGAGTTTGACATCGTCGCCGAGCATGGCTGCCGGCATTCCGGCACCGATGCCGAAATCTTCACGATGAATTGTGGCGGTGGCTGAGAAACCCATTTGCGTTTTTTTGTTCTGGCCGGTAACCGGACCCGTGGGACCTTCGACGTCGAGGACGACCGGTTTGGTGACGCCTTTGATAGTGAGATTGCCGGCAATCTGAAGGCCGGAGCCGCCCTTCGTGACGCTGGTGCTGGCAAAGGTGGCTTTGGGGTTGTTGGCCACATCGAAGAAGCGAGCGCTCTTGAGGTCATTGTCGCGGTTGGGGACGCCGGTGTCGACGCCGGTGACATCGATGGTGGCGTTGACGGTGGATTTGGTGACGTCGCTGGCGTCGTAGACGAGGGTGGCATCGACGGCGCCGAAGCGGCCGTGAACCTTAGAGACGGTCATATGCAGGATGGAGAAATCGACTTCGCTGTGGGCGGGGTCGGTTTTCCAGGTGGTGCCCTGGGCCATAGCAAGAGGCGCGGCGAGAACGAGAAGAGCGGAGGCGAGACGTGCAAGCTTCATGCGGAATCCTTTCTTCGGCCCTGGGTAAGCTGGGCTTTTACAGCATAGATAACATTACGCGATCTGANNGCGTGCCCGCCGGGTGATTTACGGGGTGCGGAAGTGGGCGCACACTCGGTCATGGAACCCCTCGCGACAAACCATAACGGCGCTACTCCGGGCGCTACGCCGATTCGGGCGAGCAGCCGGCCTACGTTCCTCATGTGCCCGCCCAGGCACTATGAGGTGAATTACGTCATCAATCCATGGATGGCCGGGAATGTACACCGGTCATCGCGGCACGAGGCGACGCGGCAGTGGGAAGAGCTGGCTCGTGCTCTGGGGGAGTTCGCCCAGGTGGAGTTGGTGGAACCGCAGCCGGGATCGCCGGACATGGTGTTTACGGCGAATGCGGGGCTGGTGCGGAACGGGATCGTGGCGCTGAGCAGCTTTCAGCACAAGGAGCGGCAGGGCGAGGAGCCGCATTTCCGGCGCTGGTTCAGCGAATCGGGTTTCGCGGTGCGCGACATTCCCCGAGTGACGCCGTTCGAGGGCGAGGGCGACGCGCTGTTCGAGGCGGATGGTTCACGCTTGTGGGCCGGGTATGGGCTGCGCACGCGCGAGGCGAGCCACAAGCAACTGACCGAGCTGTGGGGCGTGGAGGTGGTGTCGCTGCGGCTGGTGGATCCGCGGTTCTACCATCTGGACACGTGCTTTTGCCCGCTGTCGAACGGGGATGTGATGTACTTTCCGGGCGCGTTCGACTCTGTGTCGATTGGGAAAATTGAAATGCACTACGCCAAGTCGAAGCGGATCTGCGTGTCGGAAGAGGATGCGCTGCTGTTTGCCTGCAACGCGGTGAATGTGGGCAAGACGATCCTGCTGAATGAGGTGAGCCAGGAGCTTTGCGCGCGGCTGGAGGCGAGAGGATTTCAGATCATTCAGTTGGATATGACGGAATTCCTGAAGGCGGGAGGCGCGGCTAAGTGTTTGGTGCTGCGGCTGAGTAACTAGCCGGCAGCCTGTAGCCGGTAGCGGGTAGCGGGTAGCTGGGAGCTGGGAGCTGGGAGCGAAAGGCGGTTAGCGAGAAGCGTTTAGCGAGGAGCGTTTAGCGAAAAGCTCTTAGCGAAATGCCTCTTAGCGAGAGGCGGCTGGCGAGAAGCGGTTCGCCCGGCGCTGGGCTGGGTCCATCCGCCAAAAACTTCCGATCGGACGGAGCCACGGAACGGCTTGCGGCGTAGTTCTCCTTGACAGCTTAGGAGAGACAGGGTTAATCTCCTAAGTAGTTTAGGAGGAAGCATGAAACTCCTCGCCTGGCTTCGTTCCGTTGCCGCAAAGTTTTTTTGCCGTTCCCGCACCGCACAGGATGTAGACGAGGAGCTTCGCGCGCACATCCAGAGCCGGGCAGAAGACCTGGAGCGGTCGGGGCTGGATCCTGCGACGGCAGAACGCCGCGCGCGGATTGAGTTCGGCGGATACGAGCGTTACCGAGAGGAATCGCACGAGGCGCTGGGCGGGAATTTCATCGAGACCTCGATGCAGGATGTGCGCATCGCATTGCGCGTGTTGCGCAAGTCGCCCGGTTTTGCCGCTACCGCGATCCTGACGCTGGCGCTGGCTATTGGCGCCAACGCTGTGGTGTTTGGCGTACTGAATGCGCTGATCCTGCGGCCGTTGAACGTGCCCCAGGCCGAGAGCCTGTACGGAATCGAGCATGAGGACGACTACGGCTACCAGTCGTATCCGAACTATCTCGATCTGCGCGACCGCAACCGCAGCTTCGATGGACTGGCGGTGTTCGCGATTAACCAGGAAGTCCTGGACACAGGCAACAATCCGTCCAGCGCCTGGAACTACGAAACCAGCGGCAACTACTTCGACGTATTGCGGCAGCAGCCGTACCTCGGGCGCTTCTTCCACGGCTCCGACGAGCACGGCCCCAACAGCGCGCCGTATATCGTGCTGAGTTATGCGTACTGGCACAGCCATTTCGGCGACGATTGTGGGGTGGTGGGCCGCATGGTTCTGCTGAACAAGCATCCCCTCACCATCATCGGTGTAGCGCCGCCGCAGTTTGCCGGGACTTTGATGTTCTTCAGCCCCGACATTTTTATGCCGATCGTGAACCAGCCGCAGGTGGATGGGTGGAACGGCCTGGACGATCGAGGCCATCGCTGGATCTTTGAGGCACTCGGGCATCTGAAGCCGGGAGTGACGCCGGCGCAGGCGACGAACGACCTGAACTCCATCGGCGCGTATCTGGAAAAGACGTGGCCCGGAGTGGTCGGTCACAAGAAATTTTCCCTGGCGCGACCGGCGCTGTACGGAAATTTCATGGGCCGTCCAGTGCGGGGATTCGTTGGGGGATTGACGCTGCTGGCGGGGCTGATTCTGCTGGCGGCGTGCGCCAACCTGGGCAGCCTGTTTGCGGCGCGGGCCGCGGATCGTTCGCGCGAAGTTGCGCTGCGGCTGGCGCTGGGTTCGAGCCGGAGCCGCATCCTGCGGCAGCTGATGACCGAAGCGGTGCTCATCTCGCTGGCCGGTGGAGTTTTGGGACTGGTGGGGAGCGTCGCTTTGCTGCAAAGGCTCAGCACGTGGCAGCCGTTTGGCAGGTTCCCCATCCATGTGCCGGTCAGTCCGGACGCAAAAGTCTACGTGGTGGCTTTGGGTTTGGCGCTGGTGAGCGGATTCCTGTTTGGAATTGTTCCGGTGCGCCAGGTGATGCGGGCCAACCCCTGGGAGATCGTCAAAGCCGGGTCGAGCGGAAGGGTGGGGCGGCGGATCACGGTTCGGGACGTGCTGCTGGTGGTGCAAATCGCGCTCTGTGCTGTGCTGGTGACTTCTTCTCTGGTTGCCCTGCGTGGACTGGTACGTTCCCTGCACAGCAACTTCGGCTTTGAGCCGCGGGGCGCGATGGTCGCCGATATCGGTATGGGCCAGGGGGGGTACGTGGGCGACAATGTGGCCCCTATGCAAAAGCGCATCGTCGATGCCATGGAAACGATTCCTGGAGTCGAGACAGCCGCAACCGTGAATAACCCTCCCCTGGGCCTGGGCGGCGAGCGGAAGGGTGTCTATAGGGATGAAACCCGCGATCTGCGGGCATCGAACTCGGCTGGTCTGGTGTTTATGTACATCATCTCTCCAGATTACTTCCATGCGGCCGAGACAACCCTGGTATCGGGCAGGAGTTTCACGCAGCATGACGACCTGAACGCGCCGCGCGTCGCCATCGTGAACCGGGAGTTTGCGCGCACCATTCTTGGGTCCGCAGAGAACGGAGTGGGCAGGTACTTCCGTTGGCAGGATGGAACCCGCATTCAGGTGGTGGGCATCGTCGAAGATGGAAAATATCTGAACCTTGCCGAGGCGCAGCAGCCTGCGATGTTTCTGCCTGTGCTGCAGATTCCGTGGGCCGAGACTGCTCTGGTGGTGCGCTCCAACCGCGATCCGCGGGAAGTGGCCACGGCGATGAGGAGCAAACTGCGTGAGCTCGATCCGGGGCTGCCTGCTGAAATCCGGACCTGGAACACACTGTTAGACGGCGTGCTGTTTCCTTCGCGGGTGGCGACGGTGGCGCTGGGCATTCTGGGCGTGATGGGCGCAATGCTGTCGATCACCGGCATTTTCGGCATGGCAGCGTACTCGGTGAGCAAGCGGCTGCGGGAGTTGGGCATTCGCATTGCGCTGGGCGCGCAGCGGAAGGAAGTATTGCAGACCGCGCTGGGACGGGCGTTCCGACTGCTTGCTGTTGGTTCGGCGGCAGGGCTGGCTTTGGGAATTCTGGCCACGCGAGTGCTGGCCTTCATCGTGTATCAGGCGAGCGCACGCGATCCGGTGGTGCTGGCGGGTGTTGTGATTGCCATGGCGCTGCTGGGGTTGGTGGCGACGTGGCTGCCGGCGCAACGGGCGCTGTCGGCGGATCCGCTGGTGCTGCTCAGGGAAGAGTGAGGCAAGCGAGAGGCGAGTGAGAGGCAAGCCAAAAGCGAGCGAAAGACTCTTAGCGAAAGACTTTTAGCGAACAACTTTTAGCAAAGGGCGTTTAGCGAAAAGCGATCAGCAAAAGCGGCGAAAGGCGAGCCAGAGACGAGCGCAAAGCGAGCGCTGGGATCAGTGCGCGGAGGCCACCAGGCTTCGGTTCGGCGTATAAAGGACCCGGAAGGGTCGCCATGCAACGAAGACAATTTCTGGCTGGCGCGGTGAGCGCGACGCTGATGGGCGCGGTCGGCTGCGCCGATGGGCTTGCTGCCGAGGCGGCGGGCGAGGCTGCCGCTGGACGTCTGCGGGCGATGGCGGTGGGGTTGATTATCCAGCCGGCGAGCGGGGCTGAGGCGGCGTTTGCCAAGGTGCGCGACCTGGGCATGACGAACTGCTTCTTGTCTCTCGATGGATACCTGGGGAAATTTTCGCCGGCGCTGGCACAGGAGCTGGGCGGGCTACTGGAGAAATTCGATTTGGTGGCCACGGCTGCGGAGGTGGTTCGTCCGGAACCGCTGGTGTGGGATTTTCTGCATGGACCGTCGACGATTGGGCTGGTGCCGCGAGCGACACGGGCGGCGCGGATGGACGCGCTGAAGCAGACGTCGGATTTTGCGGCGCTGTTGAAGATCGACCGCGTGCAGACGCACTGTGGGTTTATTCCCGAGGATCCTGCAGACCCTCTATACGAAGAGACGGTGCTGGCGATTCGGGAAGTGGCTCAGCATTGCGCGGGCAACGGGCAGATGTTCCTGATGGAGACGGGACAGGAGACGCCGACGACGATGTCGCGGGCGATCAAAGATGTGGATCAGCCGAATCTGGGAGTGGGGCTGGATACGGCGAATCTGATTCTCTACGGCAAGGCGAACCCGGTGGACGCGGTCGACGTTATCGGGCCGCACGTGCGCAGCATTCACGCGAAGGATGGGCGATGGCCGACCGATCCGATGAAGCTGGGCGAAGAGGTGCTGATCGGGACAGGGCTGGTGGATTTTGAGAAGGTGTTCACCAAGCTGCATCGGCTGGGGTACACGGGCGCGGTGACCATCGAGAGGGAGACGTCGGGGCCACAGCAGATTGCCGATGTGCGGGAGGAGAAGGTGTATCTGGAGCGGGTGCTGGCGAAGGTACAACATAGCGGATAGCGGANNGCGGATAGCGGACAGCGGATAGCGGATAGTGAGCGAGAAGCGTTTAGCGAAAGGCTATTAGCGGAAGACTTTTAGCGAAGGACTTTTAGCGAAAGGCTATTAGCGAAGAGCGATTTTATGCATCGAAGAGATTTCGTGGGCGGTGCGGCGGCTTCGGGGATTCTGCTACTGAAGGCGCGGACGGCGTTTGGGTATGAGGCTAATTCGGCGGTGCGGCTGGGGCTGCTGGGTTGCGGGAGTCGCGGTACCTCGGTTGCGACTTCGTTCGCGAAGAACACGCCGGCGCGGGTGGTGGCGCTGGCGGATTTGTTTCCGGATCAACTCGC
>PMAD01000195.1:10110-27684 GCA_003152415.1 Acidobacterium sp. | reverse complement strand
TTCCGGATAGTCGACAATACTGCAAATTTCGGTGATGGGTCAGATGTGGCCCACCACCCAAATTTCACCTCACAACGAGGACAAACCAACATCGGGCTATACTGTGGGTCTTCCTTCCAACAAGTCCGTCCTTTTCTGGTCAAGGAGACAGGCCATGATTCGTTCGCGCTGGCTTTTGGCTGTTTCGATAGCGGGATTTGGGTTGACGCTGGTGTGGGCCGTGGCGGCGCAGACGAGCGGGAGTTCTGCGCAACAACCTGAAACGAGCCAGATTCCCACCTTTCAGACCAACGCGAATCTGGTGCTGGTGGACGTGGTGGTGCGGGACAAAGGCAAGCCGCTGGAGGGGCTGCGGCAGCCGGAGTTCCAGGTGCTGGAAGACGGGAAGCCGCAGACGATCACGGTCTTTGAGGAGCACAAGGCGACGGATGTGCAGGAGTCAGCAAAGGCTCCGGTGCTGCCGCCGCACGTGTACAGCGATTTTCCGAAGTACAGGATTATAAGCGCGGCGAACGTGCTGCTGCTGGATGCGCTGAATACGCCGCAGAGCGGCCAGACCTTCGCGCGGGCGCAGATGCTGAAGTACCTGCACACGATTCCGCCGGGAACGGAGATTGCGGTGTTCACGCTGGCATCGCGGCTGCGGATGATTTCCGGGTTCACGACGGATGTGGGGAGGGTGGAGGAGGCGCTGAGCGCGAAGAGCAGCCCGACACAACAGAGCATGCTGCTGGATTCCTCCAGCGATGTGGTCGCGATGAAGCAGATCGGCGAAACCATGGGCGCGGATATCCCGGAGATAGACGATGAGGTGAACGATTTTCAGAGAGATCGGCAGTCGTTCCAGGACGCGCAGCGGATGGGCATCACGCTGGGCGCATTCAGCGAGCTGGCGCGGTATCTGAGCACAGTGCCGGGGCGGAAGAATCTGATCTGGGTATCGGGAGGGCTGTCCGGGGCGCTCGATCCCGACCTGTCGCGGATCGACGCCAGGGAGGTGGCGCGCTTTGCGCCGGCGGTACGGATGGTAAACGCAGAGCTGACGCGGGCGCGGGTGGCGGTGTATCCGGTAGACGCGCGAGCACAGATGACGCTGACGGACTCGAACATTGCGAACGTGGTGGCGCCGGCGGACTCCGGAGGCACCCACGACCTGCAGGTGGCCGCAGCCGAGGCCGCGCAGAACGACGTCAGGACTCCGCAGCAGTGGGGCGAATCGCAGCAGGAGATGAAGGTGGTGGCGGCCGACACGGGAGGGGCGGCGTTCTACAACACGAATGCGGTGGGGCGGGCGGTGGAGGAGGCGATCGCAGACGGCGAGAACTACTACACGCTGGGCTATGCGCCGCCGGAGGTGAGGAACGACGGGCGGTATCACACGATCACGGTACGGATAGCAGAAGGGAAGTATGAGTTGGCGTATCGGCGCGGATACTTTGCGGTCGATCCCAACGAGACGGGGCAGGGGTCGCTGAGCCCGATCACGGAGGCGATGGAGCACGGGGTTCCTCCGCTCTCGCAGGTGATTTTCGAGGCGCAGGTGCTTCCGGCGGGCGATCCGGAGCTGGGTGGGCTGCAACCGACGCCGGGTCCGGCGGGGAAACCACCGGAGCCGCTGCAGCCGCCGGTGACGCGGTATTTCGTGGACTACACGATTGATCCGCATCAACTGGTGCTGAAGGACCTGCCGGACGGGAAGCAGCAGGCGGAACTTGAAGTGACGCAGGCGGTTTACGACGCTGAGGGCAAGCGGCTGAACTCCACCGACGCGGGGCTGGAAGTGACGCTGACGGCGGCGCAGATGGCGCGCGATCTGCAGAGCGGGATGCGAGTGCGGCGGGAGATCGATGTGCCGGCGGGGCCCGTGTGGCTGCAGCTGGGCTTGCGGGACGCGACCAGCGGGCGCATCGGAACGTTGGAAATTCCGGTCGAGGTTCGGAAATAAAAGCGGGGTCGCCCGGTGCTGCATTATCAGAGAATCATGAGCGAGCGAAAAAATGATAGGACAAGTGGTTTACGTTCGAAATGAATTGGGTCCCTGCATCGTGTCGGGCCCGATCATCCACAACATCGCCGGGCTAGCCTGGCTGCGCCTATAGTCGCCACACCCCGCGAGGCGTCTATGCGCATCCTCACTGCTTCCGCGCTTCTCCTGCTGCTGATCCCTTCCATCGCCCGTGCAGCCAAACCCGTCACTATTGCCCAGCTGGACCAGATCCTCCTCGCCGACCGCGGCCAGTCGGACGGCCACGTCGCCGGCCAGCTCGCCAATCTCACCCTTACCGAGCGCGTCACCGTTCAGCGCCTCGCCTCCTAGCAGGCCGGGTTCCCGGGCCGCCGCACCCAGGAAGCGCTCCTGGTCCTCGCCGACGAATCCGCCTTCCAGCCTTTGCCCGCCTCCGTCCTCGCCGACGATCCGCCGCCCGGCGTTCCCGCCGAGGGAAAAATCTTCGCGGCCGCCCTCGAGTACGCCACCCGAACCATCCACAGTCTCCCCAACTTCCTCGCCACCCGCCAGACTCAGCACTTCGAAGCCTCCCTCGATCGGGTGATTGAGCAGGCGCGGAACGCCGCCGGTTCCACCATTCAGTCCCTCGGCACGCCTTCGCTTTCCATTGAGTCCGTGAATTACCTGCCGTTGCACTTTACAGAGAAGTCCAGCGCCATCGTCACCTACCGCGACGGAAGAGAGGTACCCGCCAGTCACGGCACCGCACACCGCTACCTCGGCCTCACCACCGAGGGCGAGTTCGGCCCCATCCTTACCGTCGTCCTCGGCGATGCCATGCACAGCTCCATCGTCTGGGGTTACTGGCAGCAGAACGGCGACACGCGCCTCGCCGTCTTCCGCTACCAGGTGCCCGCGGAAAAATCCCACTATTTGGTCGAGTACCGCGAGAGCGGCCTCGTGCGGTCGTATCCCGCCTATCACGGTGAGATCGCGGTCGATCCCGCCACCGGCAGCATCTTCCGCATCTCCGTCGTCTCCGAACCGGTGATGCCCTTCGAGCCGGTGGCCAGCGGCATCCTCGTCGAATACAGCTCCGTCATCCTCGGCGATCGCGCCTACATCGTCCCGCTCCACGGCGTCGCGCTATCCAAGGTCCCGGTCCTCCCTGGTCCGGAAACGCCGCCCACCGCCGTTACCCCAATGCAGATCCGCCTCAACGACGTCGCCTTCACCCGCTACCGCTTGTTCCGCGCCGAAACCCGCATCCTCAGCACCGAGGAATCCCAGCGCCTCCGCAACAACCCGCCCGCATCCACGCCCCCGCCTCAATAGACGTGCCCCGTGGCGCGTAATTCACTGGTCAGGATCACTACCTACGAATCACTGCGGATTCGGAATTGACCCGGACGAGTAGAGGGAAATCCTTCAAGAAATCGAACAGCGAGGTAAGAGGGGAAGGGGGCGCGCCGCGCGCGAATCCCGGGTCTCAAAATCGAGACTCGGGCCAGCCGGGTCCAATCGATATGCCAGCTTGTCTACAAGCGAAGAATCTTTCCAAGCTGAAAGAGCAGGGGAATCATCGGCAGCAGGAGAACCGGTACCGCGATGGAAAACACCAGGGCATCGTGGCTTGAAACATACCCTTGTTTCAGCGCCAGCACCATGAGCCACGAGAGAATCGGCAGATTGAATACGGCGGCCGTTATCACTCCCGGCATCAGAGTGCGTTTTGCAATCGAAACTGCAATGTGGGGGACAAGAGCATTGAACAGCGTGGCCATCATGCAGCCGAAAGTGAGATTGGCCCAGAAAGTCATTCTGCCCGACACTGTGCTGAGCACGGTGATGACAAAAGCGAGAACCGTGAGCACCACTACGGCAAATCGAAACACGGCCGGCCGAGCTCCAGCGAACCATGGACCGGATCGTCGCGTCCATCGCGGTATGCGGATCGCCTCTTCCGCGTTGTGCAGGGCGACGAGAACCGGAAAAAGCAACTGCAGATAGCGAAAATTCATATTTGCCAGGAAACAAGAATAGATCAGACGCGCCTGCTCACTGGAACCCGGCAATCATTCCGAAACCCGGCCGGTGCAGCCCGGGGGCCGTTTCTCTTAGAGCGCTTCCGGCACGCTGTCTGAGCCGCGTTTCCGCAGCTTGCTCCAGATCCACCACCCCAGGGCGCCGAAGATCAGCGCGAGGATCGAGAGCGTGAGGATCAGGTGGCGCCGGGCCAGATCGGCGACCACGGTCAAAATCTGCGGCCCATACTTCACCACCAGAGCCATCTCCACGCCAAAGCGGATGGTTCTGGCAATGAAAACCGCCAGCATGAAGTTGAGCGTGGGCATCTCGAAAACGCCTGCGCCGAAGACGAACAGCTTCCAGGTGGTTGGCGGCGGCAGGAGCGACGGAATCATCACCGCCAGAAATTGCTGCTTTTCAAACTGGGCACGCAGCGCCTCGAAGCGCGCGCGATTGACTCGGCGCAGGAGGAACAGCTCACCGCCGGCCTTGCCCAGATAGAAAGGAATGAGCCCGCCGAGGGTCGAGCCCAGCGCGCCGAGCAGCGCGTACACGTAGAAGTGCCGCTTGTCGTTCCACGCCCAGAGCCCCATCAGAACGTCGATGGGGATGGGGATGGACGCTGAGTCAATGAACGAGCCCAGCAGCACGCCCCAGGGTCCCAGCGGAATGAGGAAGTGCTGGGTCAGGCTGCTGATTTTCGCAAAAAGAGATTTCAGGCTGGTTCAACCTTTCCCTTTGTTCCGGTGGCCCTTTTTCGCTTGTCCCATGGTTCGATGGCTTTCACCGCCGTGCGCGGCATGTTCGGTTTTGCCATCGAGCAAATCGAGCGCATGCGGGAGCACCGGCAGTGCCGCACGGAGCGAACTGACCGCACCCGCCGGGCTTCCCGGCACATTCAGGATCACTGCGTCCCCAAGCGTCCCGCACAGGGCGCGGCTGAGCGCCGCCATCGGAGTCTCGCGGCGACCCTCCGCGCGCATCACCTCCGCCACGCCCTCGAGCAGGCGATCGCAGACCGCGCGCGTGGCTTCGGGAGTCACATCGCGCTCGCTAATGCCGGTTCCGCCTGTGGTTACTACCAGGCGTGCCGTCCGGGCAGCACGCCGCAGTGCGTCTTCGATGGCCTTTCGCTCGTCTGGCACCGTAAGGCGATATACCGTCTCAAAGTCAGCTGCGTCCAACGTACGGGTTACCGCCGGACCCGAAAGGTCCTGGCGCAGGCCCTGGGAGCAGGCATCGCTGACTGTGATGACGGCTGCGGTTCTGCGCCGAGGTTGATGGTGCTTATCAGTCACGGTTTCGATTGTACAAACAGGGGTAAGTCTCTCGATTTGATGAGAAAATAGACACTGGCTTCCGTGGCGTTCCCGCTTTCTGCCGCAGTCCCAGGTGCGGGCTGTTCAGGGGGATCCCGATGGGAGCCGCGCAGGACCGAAGTCACCCAGGCATGCCGATTCGCCTCAACCTAACCGACGCGCGGCCCGACGAGCCGAAGCCCGAGCCCGCCTCCGAATCTACGGGTCCCCTGGGGCTCACCGTCGGAGCTGCTCTCGAAGAGCCGCCCCCATCGCTCGAAGAGGCCCAGCCGTCCACTCCCTCGACCAACGGGTCCGGCACGCGGCCGGCCTTCCGCCGCAATCGCTACGAAGGACTCGATCACACCGACCTGCTGCACATCATCGAGCAGATCGAGGACAACCGCTCGTGGGTGAGCCTGCGCGAGAAGCTGTGGATCGCGCTGATCATCCACATGCTGGTGGCCTGGTATCTGCTCTATGGGCCGAAGTACATCTACCACGTGCATGTCGTCGATCCGTCGGTGATCATGAAACAGCGGCAGAAGGATCTGACCTTCCTCGACCTGCCGCCCGATGCGCTGAAGCAGGTGAAGCCGAAGCCGACGCCCGCGATTTCCGATAAGGACCGGGTACAGCAAACGCCGCACCCCACGCTCGACAAGAAGACCCTCGAAGAGCTGGAGGCGATGCGTCGCGCTCAACCTCCGGCGCCGGCTCCGCAGCCGAGCCAGCAACCGGTCGCTCCCGCCGCGCCTGCGCAGCAGCAGCCGCAGGTCGCGGAGCAGCATCAGCCCACACCGCCCGCTCAGCCATTGCCTCAGAACAATCAGGCCAAGCTGGAAGCGCCGCCCCAGGCTCCGCAACCGAGCTTCCGATCGGGCGCGAGCACCAACCCCAACGAGCAGCTGCAGCAGGCGATGCGCCAGGCCATGCAGGGCAAAGGCCAGTATGGCGGCGACAATGGCGCAGGATTGCCGTCGCAGCATCCGGGCATGAACGGCGCGGTCGACGTCCTCAGCGACACCATGGGAGTCGACTTCGGGCCCTACATTCAGCGGGTGGTTTGGGATACGGAGCGCGCGTGGTGGCCGATCATCCCCGAATCGGCTCGGCCGCCCCTCGACAAGCAGGGCAAGGTGATGATCCGGTTCAAGATTTACCCGGATGGCAGCGTGCGCGACATGATTCTTGAAGGTCCCTCTGGTGACGTTGCGCTGGACCGTGCCGCCTGGGCCGGCATCACAGGGGCCGCTCCGTTTCCACCCGTCCCGAAGGCCTTCAAAGGGCCGTTTCTGGAGCTGCGTTTCTACTTCCTCTACAACATCCGTCCCGGAGAGGAATAGCGTTGCCCAGGACGGCGGAGCCGGATCGACAGCGTCGCCGGAAGATCATGGGCATTCTGCTCGTGGCGGCGCTCATTTTTTTGTTTAGCCTGGTCCGCGCGGATTGGCACGCGATCTTTCCTCCGGGATGGTGGCGCTGGTAGGCTGAAGGAACCGTAAAAAAAGATGGCCCGCAAGAAAAAGTCCGGTTCTGATTCCACGCAGCCTCCGATGTCACCTGAGTTGCGCAAGCGCCTCAAGGCTCAGGAATCGATTCGTGAGCTGTTCGGAACGGTGAAATGCGAAGGCGATCTCGCGCAGATGCGCGAGGGCCGTATTCTCGAATGGCCGGAGGGAGCCGACAGTCGCCCGATCAGAAAAATTCCGCGTGTTCCCGAACGCTGAACGCGGTGCCTGAAATTTGCCCGCAATCCCCGGAGTGTCGCGCATCCTCGACCCTGCGATCCTCATCTGCAGAGGACGAGTACGATGAACACATCCGCCATGCTCACCGAAGACCAGGCCTGGACCGCAGTTCTGGCCCGCGACCCCGCGGCGGACGCGGAGATGGTCTACGCCGTCACCACCACGGGCGTGTTTTGCCGCCCCACCTGCCCCAGCCGCCGTCCCGCGCGCCAGAACGTCGTCTTTTTCCCTGACCCGGCCACGGCTGTCAGTGCCGGATACCGGCCCTGCCGCCGCTGCCGCCCGCAACAGCGGCACACGGACGCTGCTTTGGTGGAGAGGGTTTCCGCCAGCCTGCAACGCGACCGCCAGGTGACGCTGAGTGAACTGGGCCGGCTTACGGGCCGCAGTCCGTTCACAGTCGAGCGCACGTTTAAGCGGGTGCTCGGCGTTACTCCGGCCCAGTACCAGCGGCAGCGCCGCGCCGCGTCGTTTCGTCGCGAGCTGGCCGATGGCTCGGCGCGGGTCACGGACGCTATTTACGATGCGGGCTACTCCGGCCCTGGCCGCGCTTACGAAAACACGCAGCTGGGCATGGCGCCCGGTGAATACCGCGCCGGCGGACGGGACGCGCAGATCGGCTACGCCGTCGGAGATTGTCCGCTGGGCAAGCTGCTCATCGCTACGACCCCGCGCGGGCTCTGCTCGGTGATCCTCGGCGACAGCGACAAGGAGCTCGCACGCCAGCTTCGAGTGCAGTTTCCGCTGGCGAAGATTCAGCCGGAGCCGCGTCTCGCATCGATGCTGGCCCAGGTGGTTTCCCAGTTCAGCGAGCATCCTGCGACGCTCGATCTGCCCCTCGATCTGCGCGCGACTGCCTTCCAGATGCGCGTGTGGGAAGCGCTGCGCCGCATTCCTCGGGGAGAAACCCGCAGCTACGCCCAGCTCGCTGCCTCGCTGGGCCAGCCGACCGCGGTTCGCGCTGTGGCCCGCGCCTGCGCGACGAATCCTGTCGCCGTGGTCGTGCCCTGCCATCGCGTGATCGGCAGCAACGGCAAGCTCACCGGCTATCGCTGGGGCGTGGAGCGGAAGAAGAAGCTACTGGAGATCGAGGGCACCGCCGCCGATCGCCGGGCGTAGCTGACACAACAGGCAAAAGAGCGCTCAACAGCGGGGAAACCTGCAAGTCGCAGCGGTGCATGCGGGAAAGACTGGAGTTCCGCGCTCCGATCACTTGCGATCAGTTCAGATCATCGCCAATCACTACGGTGACGGGGGGATTGGTGGTGAGCTGCGCGTCCATGATGAGCGCGGTGCGCACTTGTCCTGCCACGAACGTGAGTGAGGAGCTGGAATAGGGCGTGGTGATGACGCCGGTGGGCGTGACGACAATCGTGTACTGCCCGGCCATCACGTTTGTGTAACCTTCCACCGCGCCTGGGGCCACATTGCTGAACAGCGGCTTGGAGCCGGAGAGGGTTCCGGTGCTGGGCACCAGATAGATGTCCACCGCGCCGGCGTTGACCGCCTGCTGCAGGAAGCGGATCGAGAAATATCCAGTGGGGGGCGTCAGTGCCTGATCGGTGAGGATGGTCGCGGTGTAGCCCGAGGTCGAATCAGTGATGAAGACGGAGTGTTGCTGGGAGACGAGAAAATCTCCCACGGCCGACGCCGTCGCCTTGCTGGTGCCCGTGGGATAGACGTAGGCGGTGGTGTCTTCCGGCGGCAGAAAAGCGTAGTTGGTGAAGGTGGCTGCGCCGATGTTGGCGGCGATGGTCGTGGTGCCGACCTTTACATCGACAGCAGGCGCGTTATACGAGGCGTCGATGACCCGCACTTCGGTTTGCGAGGGAGCGGAATTCTCGACACTCTGGCAGCCCAGCAGCGGCAACAACGCAACGGCCGCTGTCGCGCCGACGCCTGTCCAGAAGCGCTTTCGATGCAAGCCTGCCATACCGGGAATGTGCCGCCCCAATGGATGGGAGATCGCTTCTCATCTTAATTTGGCGCGCTATCCGCAGAAAAGGAATCCACGCGTCGGGGCCTGCCACAAATGGGTCAGGCACGGCGGACGTTGGGGCGAGACTCCGCTGACCAAAGTACCCACGGGGTAACGGTCAAAAGCGGGCGGGATCGCCGAACCTGAAACCGTGTCCTGCGCCGGAGCAGTCAGGATGTTACAAGTCCTTGCTGTGGTAGAATGGCTTTGTGGGAAGGAAGAAGCGGCCCGACCAGACCACGAAAGTCGAAATCCACCGCCTCGGAGGAAAGAGAAAAGGGGCGGTGTTGAAAGAGCAGGTTCGGTTTGAGGACGGCGAGGCGGTCGCCTATAGCCTCGCGTACATCAATCTGAAGCGATGTTCGGTCGACAATGGGCGCGTGCTGGGATATGACAACAGCCACGATTATCACCACAGGCACTGCATGGGGAAGGCAGAAGCCTTCCATTTCACGACGTATGCCGCACTGGTGGAGCGATTCATCGCCGAGGTGCACGAACTCTGGAGGATCGAAGATGAAGAATACTAAAGTCAGCGTCAGAACCGGTACCGCGAACGAGTTCTTCGGCCGCGTCCGCGAGCACGCGGCGAAGCTGGATCGTGGGGAGCTTTTCCCTGCTGAGATCACAATTACCTTTGAGGATCCCGAGGAGCTTCTGAACGTCCTGACCGCCGAGCGTGTTCGTCTGCTGCGGCGCGCCAAGGCAGGTTCGCTGCCCATCTCGGCTCTGGCCTCCGGCCTGCGGCGGGATATCCGAGCGGTCAGCCGCGATGTGGTCCTTCTCGAAAAGGCAGGCCTGTTGCGTACCTGTTACCGGCCTAACCCCGGACACGGCAGGATCAAGCTTGTGGAACCTGTCGCGCGGGAATACCGGTTGACTGCCAGTCTGTAATCCCGGCAGATCCTGGCGCGCCTCTCTCCGGGAGCGATCGAGGTTTCTGAACCGGAACCGGCTCCTCTGCGTATACTGCTCACCTATGTTCTCCGCCACTACGAAAATTGCCTTGCCCGTCGTCCTTGCCCTGGCTACTGCCGGGTTCGCCCAGAACACCTCCACGCCAGCGCCCGCTCCGGCGCAGGCGGCACCAGCGGCCACGCCTGCTCCGGCTGCTCCCGCCACGCCGAAGGTCGAGGATCAGGACAGCTTCATCGTTGTCGGCGTCACCGTGCGCACCAATAACACAAAGGAAGCCACGGGCCAGGGCGACATCCCGGGGCTGTGGCAAAACGCCGTTCAAAACGGCACACTCGAGCAGATCCCTAACAAGACCGGCGACGGTTATGTCGTCGTCTACAGCGACTACGCCACCGACAACACGGGCGACTACACCTACACGCTGGGCTATCGTGTGACCTCGGCCGACAAGATTCCAGACGGCATGGTGGCGAGGACGGTGCGCGCCGGCAAGTATTCTGTGTTTGTTTCGGAAACGGGACCGCCGCAGGAAGTGATTCCCGCGCTCTGGCAGCGCATCACGCAGTTGACGCCCCAGCAGCTGGGCGGAGCCCGCGCTTACCAGACCGACTTCGAGACCTACGGGGCGATCGTCGACTGGGGCAACATGCAGACGACCGCGCATCTGGGACTGAAGTAGCGCGTAGCCGGTAGCGGGTAGCAGGAGCCGGCCGCCGAGCGTGGGGCAACTGGAACCCACTGGTGATCTGTACCCTGAACCCTGTTCCCTATACCCTGCTTTTATGAGTTCAATTCAGGTTCAGCTTCCCGACGGATCGGTGCGCGAGGTCGCGTCCGGCACCACACCTCTGGCCATCGCCGAGAGCATCTCGCCGCGCCTGGCGCAGGCGTCGGTGGTGGCGCGCATCCGGCCCCTGCAAGCGGCCGCCGTCGCCGCCGTCTCTCCCGAAGGCAGCGAGTCCTCGATGTATGGCGCC
The DNA here is from genome assembly GCA_003152415.1 of Acidobacterium sp. GTDB lineage: Bacteria > Acidobacteriota > Terriglobia > Terriglobales > Acidobacteriaceae > Palsa-343. The sequence continues at coordinate 16,786 of PMAD01000195.1, read as the reverse complement.
GAGAACCCGCACGCCGAGCGCCTGGTCGATCTGACCACGCCGCTTGAGGAAAACGTCGCGCTGCAGTTGCTGACGGAGAGAGACGCTGACGCGCTGAAGGTCCTGCGCCACTCGGCAGCGCACGTGCTGGCGACCGCCGTCACCGAGTTGTTTCCGGAGACGAAGCTGGGCCACGGACCGGCGACGGATGCGGGCTTCTTCTACGATTTTTGGCGGCCGACGCCGTTTACGCCCGAGGATCTGAAGCTGATCGAGGGGCGCATGGCGGAAGTGACGGCGCGCGACGAGAAATTCGTCCGCGAACTGGAGCCGCGCGAGGAGGGTCTGGAGAAATTCAAAACCGGCAACGACTTTATGAAGGTGCACTTCGTGGAGAAATTCACGAAGCCGGGCGACGAGATTTCGCTCTATCGCAACGGCAAGTTCGTGGATTTCTGCCGCGGCCCGCACGTGCCGTCGACCGGCCGCGTGAAGGCATTCAAGGTGATGAGCCTTTCCGGCGCGTACTGGCTCGGCGACGAGAAGAATGCGCAGCTGCAGCGGATCTACGGCACGGCATTTTTCTCGAAGAAGGATCTGGACGAATACCTCGAGCGCATTGAAGACGCGAAGCGCCGCGATCATCGCCGCCTGGGCAAAGAGCTGGAGCTGTTCACGGTGAGCGACGAGGTGGGCGCGGGGCTGCCCCTGTGGCTGCCGAAGGGGGCGACGATCCGCCGGCTGCTGGAGGAATACATTTTGGGCCTCGAGCGCGAGATGGGCTACGAGCACGTCTATACGCCGAGTCTCGCGAAGGTCGACCTGTACATTCGCTCGGGCCACTGGGAGCACTATCACGAGGACATGTTTCCTCCCATGGACCTGAAGACCGAGCAGCTGGTGCTGCGGCCGATGAACTGCCCGCACCACATTTTGATCTATGAGTCGAAGCTGCGCAGCTATCGCGATCTGCCGGTGCGGCTGGCCGAGCTGGGCACCATGTATCGGTACGAGCGATCGGGGGTGCTGAGCGGGCTGAGCCGGGTACGCTGCATGACCCTCAACGATGCGCACATTTTCTGCACGCCCGATCAGATCAAAGAAGAGTTCTCCAGCGTGATGAAGCTGGTCGAGCGCGCGTATCGCGATCTGGGGATCACGAAATACAGCTATCGGCTGTCGCTGCGCGATCCGGCCAACAAGGAAAAATACGTCGATAACGACGCGATGTGGGAGCTGGGCGAACGGGAGCTCCGCGAGGCACTCGATTCGCTCGGCCTGCAATACCGGGAGAGCATTGGGGACGCGGCGTTTTACGGGCCGAAGCTCGATATTCAGCTGGCCGACGTGATGGGCCACGAGGAAACCTACTCGACCGTGCAGTTGGATTTCCATCTGCCCAGTCAGTTTGAGCTGAAGTACACGGCCGCCGATGGTACGCAGCCTCGGCCGGTGATGATCCACCGCGCCATCGTCAGCACCATGGAGCGGATGGTGTCGTACCTGATCGAGCTGTACGCCGGGGCGTTTCCGCTGTGGCTGGCGCCGGTGCAGGCGGGACTGGTGCCGATCAGCGAGCGGCACCTTGCCTACGCCAAAAAGGTACAGCAGCGGTTACAGACTGCCGGACTGCGGGTGGAAATCGACGGGCGCAACGAGAAGATGAACGCGAAGATTCGCGAGTTCACGCTGCAGAAGATTCCGTATGTGCTGGTGATGGGCGACAAGGAGGAATCGAGCGAAGCGGTGAGCGTGCGCACGCGGGGCAAGGGGGATCAGGGGTCGATGCCGCTGGAGGAGTTTGTGGCGCGGACGCAGGAGATGGTAGGGAGCAGGACCAGCGAGCTGTGATTCGGGGTTGGATTCGCCGCGGTCTGTCTCAAAACGCTGCAGCCTTACCCTAAAGTCCTCCCGGAGGTTGACGAACGGGGGGCGCGGAAAACTGCACGTGTCCCTAGAATCGGCAGCAGACGAACAGACTTTAGCGATCGGGCGAGGAAAGATGAGGCAGCTCACGGCTCCTGATGCGATTCATGTCAGCCAGCGATTCCGGCTCACGCTGGAGTCAGCGATCCTCGACCTCGAAGCGGCGGCGGCGCGCGATGAGCGGGTGGTGCCGCAGCTGGAAAATGCGGATCACCAGCGGCGCCAGAAACTCCTCGTGGCCGGCCAGCTGGACCGCGCGTTTCGGCTGCGCGAGCTGCTCTCCCGGACGACGCTGCGGCCGGGACGAGCAGCCTGATCCGGTCTCTCTAGACTCACTGCGGGTGTTTCTCGCCAGGTTTGCTCTGGGGGCGAGGCTGCTGTTTTGGCGGAGGCGCGGGTTTCGATTCAGGTGCGGGTCTGGACTCAGGCGCGGGCCGCGATTCCGGCTGCGGGGCGGGTCTGGACTCCGGCGCGGGCCGCGATTCCGGCTGCGGTCGCGATTCGGGCCTCGCCGGCGGTGGCGCAGGCCTGGATTCAGGGCGAGCAGGTGGTGGCTGCGGCGTCCGAGGCTGAGGCGCGGGCCTTGTTTGAGGACGCGCAGCTGGAGGCGGCTGTGGCGTGCGGGGCGCGGGCGCTGGCCGTGATGCCGGAGCAGGCCGGGATTCCGGAGCGGGCCTTGACTCTGGAACGGGTCGGCCGGGTTGCGGACGGACTCCAGGCTGCGGTGCGGGTCGCGGCGCAGCCACCGGAGCGTTGCGACCGGCCTCCGGGCGAGACGCCGGAGCCGGGTGAAAATCTTCAGCCCGCGGAGCGGGAGCGGAACGCCCATCGTTCACCGGACGGCTCTCGGCTACGGTTTGCGGGCGGCCGTGGTTCTGGTTGGCAAACTGGGCGCGATTCTGCATCGCCGCCTGCGCGTTGGAATGCTGGGCAGGTAAGGGTGCGACGTGGCGCTCGTTGCGGGCCGCAAGCTGCGCTGGCGTCGGGCGATAGTTCAATCCGCCGCGGCCGCCGTTGAAGCTGACCCTGGTGTTGGAGACATTTGTGACGCGGTAGTTGTACACGTTGCGAATCACGGTCACGTTCACGCGCGTGACGGCGGTGTTGTAGTAGAAGGCGTTGCTGCGCCAGTAGCCGCCTTCATAGCCATTGCCGCCGTAGCCGAATCCGTAATTGACGCCGCCGTAGAAGCCGACGTGCGGACCCCAGTAGCCGTGGTACCAGCGGTAGCGGCCTCCATAGAAGCCCCAGTAGCCGGGCGTCCACAGAACGCCGACATAAGGCGCCATGACCCACGCCCCGGGAACCCAGTAGTAGCCTGCCTGCGCATAGCCCCAGTAACCCGGCGTCCAGATGTAGTTGTCGCCGGGGCACTCCGGCTGATCGTAGTCGGGCAAATCCGGCGGCGGATCGGAAGCGGCATCGTAGGCCGTGTCAGAGTAGCCGGGTTGGCCGCTGTCCTGATCCGAGCCCTGGTCTGAGTACTGGGGGGGAGGAGCCTCGCTGCTCGCGCCTTGATCCGGCGGCGGAGGCGGCGGGTTCTCGTTGCTGGCCGTCTGCGTCACGTTGCTGGCGTTGGCCAGATTCGCGGACGCTGGGTCGTCGCTGCTGACGGGCTGCGTTTGATTCTGATTGCTGCGGCAACCGGCGAGTGCGAATGCCGAAAACAAAAATAGCGAGAGGAGAAGCTTGCCGAACCTGCTCATGAGTGTTTGGATGCGGGATTCGTGCAACGGGGAAACTGCTATGCTGCCACGATGAGACGGTTTGCGGCGGTTCTGGCGAGTGCGGGGCTGGTCCTGGCGCTCAGCCAGGCGGCGATGACGCGGGTTCGCGCTCAAAATCCAGCGCCGGCGCACCGGGAGGCGGCGATCATGCATCAGGCAACAGGGTCCTTCGAGGTCAAAATGGCTCCACAGAAGCCAGACAATCCCCAGGCGGAGGCAGCCGCGCTGGGCCGGATGTCGCTCGACAAGCAGTACCATGGCGACCTGGAAGCGACCAGCCAGGGAGAGATGCTGAGCGTTCTCGACCGGCAGAAAGGCTCCGGCGGCTACGTCGCGATGGAGCGGGTCACGGGCAAATTACAGGGTCGTAGCGGAAGTTTTGTTTTGCAGCACAACGCCACGATGAACCACGGCGTGCCGTACCTCAACATCATCGTCGTGCCGGATTCAGGCACCGGCGAACTGACCGGAATCTCCGGCTCGATGACGATTCGGATCGAAGGCGGGCAGCACTCGTACGATTTTGAGTACGCGATCGATGCGGGGCACTGAGGCGGCTTCCGCGTTTCCTNNGCGATCTCGTGGAGTTCGCCGGGTTGCCTGTCGCGCAGCGCTTCGCCGGCAAGCAGGATGGCGGGGGCGGGAACCGCCGGGATGCGCCCAAGCTGAGCGAGTGTCGTTTGCACAATCTGCTGCTCGGGCTGGCCCGCGCGGGAAACGATGACGCAGGGCAGATCGGCGGCGAGCCCTTCGCTGCGCAGCTCCGCGGCGATCGCTGTCAGGTCGCGGCCGGGCATGTAAACGACGCGGGTTGCGCCGGAGCGTGAAGCCGGCTGCTGCGAAGATCCGGGCGCGTGGTGGCCCGAAGAGAAGCTGATGCTCGAGGCGCTGCGGCGATCGGTCAGCGGACGGCGCAGGGCGGCAGCAGCGGCGAAGGCTGCGGTGATTCCTGGGATGACTTCGAAGGGAATGCCGGCAGCGCGGAGCGCATCCATCTCTTCGCCGGCGCGGCCAAAGACCAGCGGGTCGCCGGATTTGAGCCGCACGACGGACAATCCTCGGCGAGCGTAGTCGATCATCATGGCGTTGATTTGTTCCTGCGAGATATTTTTGCGGCCGCAGCGCTTGCCGACGTTGATGATGAGTGCGCGCTCCGCGTGGGTGAGGATGGCAGCGGGAACCAGATCGTCATGGAGAACGACGTCGGCGGTCTCCAGCAGACGAGCTGCTTTGAGGGTCAGCAGTTCAGGATCGCCGGGCCCCGCGCCGACAAGATACACCGCGCCGGGTTGAGATGCGGTCATACGGAGACCTCGGCTTTCTGCATGGCCCGGATTTGCTCCTGAGCAAACTGGCGTGTGGGGCACGCGGGTGAGCTGCACAGCGGACGCTGCGCCAGCTCGTGCAGCAGGAGGTTGCGCGCCTCTCCGGCGGGGGTAGCAGCGCGGACTTCGCGGCGCAACTCGCCCAGTTCGGCGAGCCACGGTCCGAGATCGGCCGGAAGTTGCGCGTCGATTTCGCGGCGGATGCGCTGGGCGAGCGCGGGACTTTCGCCTGCCGTGGAAATGGCGATTTGCAGATCACCGCGAGCGACTACCGATCCGAAATAAAAATCGCAGTTGGGCGGATCGTCGACTGCATTGCAGAGGATGTTGCGACGGAGCGCCTCTTCGTAGACGGCGTGGTTCACGTCGGATGCGTTGGTGGCCGCGATGACGAGGAAGACGCCGCTGAGGTCGGCGGGCTCGAAAACGCGCGGATGCCAGAGGAGAGAATTTCCGTCTGCGAGTTGGCGAATCGCCGGGATCGCCGCGGGGGCGACGACGGTGATGGCGGCTCCGGCGGCGCGCAGGCTTTCGATCTTCGCAAGCGCGACGGTGCCTGCGCCCACCACGAGGCAGGGACGGCGTTCGAGACGAAGAAAGATGGGAAGCAGGGTCACGGGTGTCTCCTCATCCGGCAAGCTCGATCGGAACGCGACCCGTGGGCAGGTCACGTTCGACGGGAATGAACTCCTCGCCGGCTAATGCGGCGCGCAAATCGGCGTCGCTGTTGCGGGAGAAATAGGCGCGCAGGTTCTCGTCCGGATCGCGCTCGGCCAGATATTTGCGCAGCAGCCGCTCGATCGCCTCGGGAACAAGATGCGCGGGAGTGCGGAAGCCGACGGGGCGAGCCGTGGCGGCGTGGCGGCCCACCGAGCCGCCGACGCAAAAGTAGTACGCGTCGGTCAGTTGGCCTTCATGTTTGATTTTCTTGCCTTCGAGGCCGATGTCGGCGATCCAGTGCTGGCCGCAGCTGTTGGGGCAGCCGGTGACGTGGAGGCGCAGCTGCTGGTCGAACTGGGGCAGCCGCTCCTCGAGCTCATCGACCAGCCAGCGCGCAAAGCCCTTGGTTTCGGTGATGGCGAGCTTGCAGAATTCGGTGCCGGTACAAGCGATGGCGCCACGCCAGAAGGGCGACCCCTCGACGCGGAGGCCGATCTGCTCCAGTTCGCGAGCGAATTCTGCGGCGCGGGCGTTGGGAATGTTGAGGAAGAGCAGATTCTGCATGACGGTGAGGCGGAGGGCCGGATTTTTCTCGGCTGCGGCGCTTCCGAAGCGCTCGGCCAGTTCGGCGGCGGCCAGAAGCTGATCGCCGGTGAGGCGTCCGCGCAGCACGCTGGCTCCGACGTAACTCAGGCCGAACTGTTTTTGCGGGTGAATGCCAACGTGGTCGCGGAGAATGTCGTTGGGGATGATTTCCTCGACGCCGGGATCCAATTTGTAACCGATGCGGTTCTGAATTTCATCGAGGAAGCGCTCTGCGGTCCAGCCTTCCTTCATGAAGAGGTACTTGAGGCGGGCGCGGTCGCGGCTTTCGCGCAGGCCCTGCTGGTCGCGGAAGATTTCCGTGATGGCGCGGACGACCGCTGCGGCCTGACTGGGCAGCACGAATGCGTCGAGGCGCACGCCGAGGTGCGGTTCGTTGGAGAGTCCTCCGCCGACGCGGATGGAGTAGCCGACTTCGTGGCCGCGGCGAATCGCGGTGAGGCCGATGTCGTTGAT
>PMAD01000195.1:0-10043 GCA_003152415.1 Acidobacterium sp. | reverse complement strand
ACGTTGCGGACCACGTCGCCGCAGGCGCCTTTCGGCGAGAGCCCGACGGAGCCGAGCGATTCCATGATCTCGGGCAGCGACTCGATGGTGAGCCAGTGATACTGGATGTTCTGGCGGACGGTGATGTCGGCGAGATTGCGTCCGTGGCGGCGCGCGATTTCCGCGAGGACGCGAGCCTGATCGGCGCGCAGAATGCCATTGGGGACGCCGACCCGCATCATGAAGTAGTCCGTCGCCTTGCCTTCGCCGCCTTTGCCACCCGTGACGCCAGCGCCGTCGCCCTGGGTGTAAATGCCCCACCAGCGGAAGTACGTGCTCCATTCCTCAGGGATCGAAGAGCGGCCGTCGCGGGCGAAGGCGCGAATCTCGTCGATCGCGTCCCAGGGATTCTTCTCGCGCTTCAGGCGTTCGGCTCTTTGCGCTTTGGTTTCTTTGGCTGCGGAAATGTCCGCCATGATGTCTCCGTGGAGTTTTGGGGGCAATAAAAAAACCCGCGTCAGCGTGTGCTGAGAGCGCGGGAGTTATGGGGTTCGGCTTAGGTTAGAGGCTCACCCACAAGTCCGGCGCGACGCGCAACAACAAGCGCTGCAACAAGTGCAGATCGTCACCGGATTGGGGCAAAATGCCATAGCCTCATGCTAGTGGAGGGTCGCGGGGCGGTCAAGCGGTTAACATGCCTCCATGGCGGGTGAGGGCATTGCAATGAGCGAAAATGCAGGGAATTCGAAAGCGAAAAGGCCCACGCTGACGCCGATGCTTTCGGTGCGGAATGGGGCGAAGGCTGTCGATTTTTATCAGGCGGCCTTTGGCGCGACGGTGTTATTCCGCATCGACGAAGGAGGGACGATCGCGCTTTTGTCGGTGGAAGGAGCGGAGTTCTGGATTGCGGGGGAGTCTCCCCAGAACCAGAACTTCAGCCCGGAAACGCTGAACGGCAGCACGGTGCGGCTGATCCTGACCGTGGACGACCCCGATGCTGTTTTCGATCGCGCGATGGCCGCAGGGGCGACGGAGGTTTGGCCGGTGGAAGACAAGAATTACGGTTGGCGCGTGGGGCGGATCGCCGATCCCTTCGGGCACCACTGGGAGATCGGCAAGCCTCTGAAGTAAGCGGTCGGCTCGCAGGATCATCCGGCTCTTCCGGTTTTGTTGAGTTCTTTGTAGAAGCCGAGGTCCTGGTCCTTCAGCATTTTGGTGATGTAAGCGATCTGGCCGTAGTGCAAGCCGAAGTGCTCGATGACCTGGTAGACGGCTTCAAGACCGTAAACGTTGTAGCCCTGGATTTCATAGCGAGCGATGAGGTCGGCCTCGCTGAGGCGGTTGATCACCTGTTCGCCCTCGTGGATCGTCCACTCGAGCTTTGCCAGCAGCTCGGCGCCGGAGTTTTCGCCGGTGGCGGCGAATTCGGCGGGGCGATCGCGCTGGTCTTCTCTCTTGCTGAACGAGTTGACGAGCCACTGGCGCACATTGCCGTTGAGATGCAGAACCAGGTTGCCGATGGAGTTGCTGGAAGGGTTGGGACGCCACCAAATCTGCTCTTCGGTAAGCGACTCAACGCACGTGCGCAGGCGCGGCCAGTACTGGTTCACCAGCTTGTCGCGAGAGAACATGAGGAACAGGTTGGTGGAGGTGGGCTGGAATTGGGCGGTCATGCGTTTGGCCTCCCAGCGAGGGTCAGGCCGCCGGGGCGGCTTGTCAAGCGGCGAGGCTCATCGCGCTGTCTTGTTGCCCTTATGAGTGGGTGCTACGATTCATCCAGGCAGCACAGGAACGCTTCGATGAGCGAAATCATTTTCGAAGTGCGCGAGGACGAGGCAGACGGTGGCTACACGGCCTCCGCCCTCGGTTACGGCATTCACACCCAGGGGGATACTCTTGAGGAGTTGCGCGCAAAGGTGAAGGAGGCTGTCAGCTGCTACTTCGACGAGACCATGCAGGCTCCGAAGATCATCCGGCTGCACTTTGTGCGGGATGAAGTTCTGGTGCAGTGAAACTGCCGCGGGACGTCGACAGCGCTCGTCTGATCAAGGCTCCGAGCGTCCTCGGATATCAAGCCACCCGCCAAAAAGGCTCCCACGTTCGGGTAACCACGCAGGTTGACGGGGAGAATCACGAAGTCATTCCTTACCATCAGCCGCTCAAGGTCGGAACGCTGGCCAGCATCCTGAAACACATCGCCGCGCATCACCGGATAACTGTGGAAGAGTAGCTGAGAAAGCTCGAGCTCTGAGCTGAGCCGCGCATCAGGAACTGGTGTGGTCGAGGATGATTTTCCACTCCGAGGCTTTCTTTTCGAAGACCAGGGAAAAGACGCCAGAGGCATCGCCGCCGCCGGCTGCGGAGCGAGTGAGGTGGAAGCGTCCGGTCACCACGGCATGCTCCAGGCCGAGCATGCGAACATCCAGATCGCTGAAATCCAGATGGCCCATGGCTTCGGGCGAGGAGTAACTGCGCTGGTAGCGGGCAAGGATCATGGCATAACCGTGCTCGACGGATTTGCCGATGAAGGTGGTCTCCGGCGAATCGTCATACCCGTGCATGAAAGTGACGATGTCGCCGCGATTCCAGGCGCTGGCCTGATCGCCGAGAACCTGGCGGATGGCGTCTTCGGCGGACTGCGCATGGAGAGCAGGGTTGGCGAGGAGCAGAAATCCGAACAACGCGGGAAGCAGAAAACGGATCCTATGGTTCTTCACTGGGCGCCTTTCCTGTCGAGCCGATGATCTGTCAAAGCGGAGGTTCGTTAGACTGGCCCTGTTGCTATGAAGACGTTTTACGCGAAATTTCTGAAGTCGGCGATGGCAGAGGCGCAGTTTCCCGCGCCGGGAGCGCCGGAGGTCGCGTTTCTGGGGCGGTCGAATGTGGGGAAATCCAGCCTGATTAATGCGCTGCTGGGCGAGAAGCAGGCGAAAGTCTCATCGACGCCGGGGCGGACTCGCGCGATCAATTTCTTTACGCTGACGGATGCGCCCGAGCGGCAACAGGCGCAACTGATCTTTACGGACCTGCCGGGGTATGGATACGCGAAGATTTCCAAATCGGTGTCGGCGGAGTGGCCGAAATTCATCGAGCCGTACCTGCGGCAGCGGACGACCCTGGCGTTGTGCGTGTGCCTGGTCGACAGCACGATTCCGCCGAAGGCCAGCGACGCGCAGCTGATTGAGTTTCTGACCACAGCGAAGCGCGATGTCCTGGTCGCGGGAACGAAGGCGGATCGGCTGTCAGGCAATGGGCGCGCGAAGGCGCTGGCCGCATTGCGCGAGGCGTTTGGAGCGGAAAAGCTGCTGCTGTGCTCGGCGAAGACAGGCCTGGGGATGAAGGAACTGTGGGCGGCGATCCGAGAAGCGGGTGGAGTGTGATGGTCTCCGGCGTCCGATCAGGATGAGGTGCGGAGCCGGTCGAGGAGCTGATTCGGGTGGACCGGCTTGAGAAGGATTTCGAAGTCGTGGCCGCGGACCCGTGCGTCGCGCAGCAAATCGGAAGTGGCAGCCTGGCCGGACAGCAGCAGGATGCGGCAACCCGGGATCATCGTGCAAATCTGAATGGCCGCTTCGATGCCGCTCATGCCGGGCATGACCACGTCGCCCAGGAAGACGTTGGGGTGGAAGTGGCGCGCGGTTTCGACGGCTTTTTGCCCGCTGTAGACGGTAGCGGCCTCGAAGCCATTCTGGTTAAGGATCAATCCGAGGGTGTCGGCGATGATGCGTTCATCATCGGCGATCAGCACCCTGGGCCTGACCCCGTCGTTCGTGAGACGAGGATCCATGGGACCTTGGGCAAAAACTGCATACAGACGCTGGGTTTTGTGCAGCGAGTATATAGCCCCTGACAGGAGATGGATTCAGTTATTTCCGGGGCTGGATCGCGGCGGGCTCGATTGGCCGGGCAGGGTACGAAAGGGCTCTTGCCGCTGCTACCTTCGTAACCATCTGTAACCAATGCCGCGCCTTCGCTTTGACTTGCTGAAGGGGAGGATTTATAACGGGATTTCCGGACTGAGGCTGAGTACGGAGCTGGGTACGGAGGCTTGGTTCGGAGCAGGCGCGAGGGCGCGGCGGGAATGGTCCCGCGACGGCGTGTTCGCGCGAGGTTGTGAATCTGCGCGATGGGATGCTCGGGAAGGCGGTGAAAATCCGCCACTGCCCCGCAACTGTAAGCGCGTTTTCCTGCGTCAGGTGATTGAGGCGCAGGAATGGCCAAACCAGAGTGCCACTGGAGCCGTTCCGGCTTCGGGAAGGCGGTTTGGCCTGGTTCTCCAGGTCTTGATCGGGAGAGCGGCGCGCGAGTCAGGAGACCGGTCCCGTTTGCCGAGCTTGTTTTCCTGAAGACAGGCTCACTACCGCGTTCCCGTGGGGGAACGGAGGACACTATGACTTTTCTGACGCGGCCACGGCGCCGTCTCCTGTCTGTCTTCGAATTACTGGCGCCAGCGTTTCTGCTGGCCTTTGCGACTGTTCTGCATGCGGTCAGCGTTCACGGGACGGTGACCGATCCGCTGGGGTATCCCATTGCCAACGCTACCGTGGCGCTGGTGCAAAACGGCAGAGTGCTGGTGAACGGGAGCACCGGGCCGGATGGGGCTTACACGCTGGTTAGCTCCGAATCGGGGCGGTTTTACGTCCTGGCATCGGGAATCTCGTTCCGGCAGCTGGCGACTGAGAGCTTCTTTGGCGGCCGCTTCGACGGCGTGGAGCAAAACATCGTACTGGAGCCGGAGTGGGTGCGGGAGTCGGTGGTGGTTACGGCGACCGGAGTGCCGCAGCCGCAGGCGCAGGTGAGCGGCGCGGTGACAGAATTGACCGCGGCGGATTTCGGCAATCGCGCCAGCCTCAGCGATCCGCTGCGCCAGGTTCCGGGAGTGAACGTCGTGCAGACCGGGCAGTGGGGCGGTGAGACGTCCCTGTTCATTCGCGGAGGCAGCTCAACGGCGAACCGGGTGGTGATGGACGGCGTGCCGGTGGAGGACATCGGCGGCCGATTCGACTTCGGCAACGTGGCGACCACCGGTATCCAGGACGTTGAGGTGTATCGCGGACCCAATACGGTGCTGTACGGATCGGACGCGGCGGCGGGAGTGGTGGCGGTGACGACACCCCGCGGCAGCACTTCGTTTCCGTCGCTGCTGTACGAGGGCGATGCGGGGAACTTTGGGACGTACCGGAACCAGGCGCAGCTGGCAGGGATGATGCGGAAGCTGGATTACTATGCCGGCGCCTCGAGCCTGTATACGCAGAACGCGATGCCCGACGACGGCTATCACGACAACACGGCAGTGGCGAACCTGGGGTGGAGTTTGTCGGCGAAGACGCAGATTCGGCTGACCGGGCGAGGCAGCGACTCGGCGACCGGACTGCCTTCGGCCAACGGCGGCTATTCGTTCAATGTTTTCCCCAACGACGGAAAGCAGCTGGACCAGGACACCTACGGGACGGGAACCATCGACCACACCTTCCGCGACAACTGGCACGCAACGGTGCGCTATGGGCTGGTGCGCAAGCGCGAGGAATCGGAGCAGTGGTATCCGGCGGGGATTCCGGTTGCCGGCAATTATTACGGCAACGACGTGACGGTGCTCGGCGCCAACGGGTACTCGACCAGCGGGCAGGCCCTGATGAATTACGGAACCAGCTTCGGGGCGATCTATCCGTACTCGCTCGCTCTGGCGTCGAATCGCGACAACCTCTACGCGCAGACGAGCTACGAACACGGGCCGCACCTGGGCGTGATTGCCGGCTTTCGCTACGGGGACGAACGTGGGCTCGAGGGTGAGCCGGTCTACGCCTACCGGGAAGGCCTGGAGCGGACGAACTACGACTATCAGGCGCAGGTGGGAGGGGAGTTTAAGAATCGCTTCTTCTACACGGCTGCGGGCGGCGTGGAGAAGAACCAGCTGTTCGGGACGGTGGGAACGCCACGCGGGGGCGCTTCATGGTATGTGGTGCGGCCGGGCCGAGGCGCTATCCACGGGACAAGGCTGAACGTGAACTTTGCGAAGGGATACCAGGAGCCGACCCTCGACCAGCAGTTTGGTTCGCTGTACAGTTTTTTGCTGGCGAATGGCGGGCAGTCGACGATCGCCCAATATGGAATCGCGCCGATTGGGGCAGAGCTCTCGAGATCCTACGATGGCGGCATCGAGCAGAGCTTGTTCAGTGAGAAGGTAATCGCTCGCGTTACCTATTTTCACAATGAATTTGGGAATCAGATTGAGGCGGTCCCGGCGTCGGTGGTGCCGCAGCTGTTGCCGAATCTGACCCCGGCGCAGCAACAGCAGCTGGAGGCATTCCTCAACAACAATTTTGCCTACGAGCTGGATTTGAACTCCATGGCCTATCAGGCGCAGGGCGTCGAGTCGGAAGTGGAATACGGGCTGGGGAAGGATATTTTCTTGCGCGGAGGCTACACGTATCTGGATGCCGTGGTGCAGCAGTCGTTTTCGTCGGACGCGATCGGGCCCAGCACCAATCCGAACTATCCGGCGATTCCGATCGGCAACTATTCGCCACTGGTGGGGGCAAGGCCGTTCCGGCGGCCTCCACATACGGGATTCACGAGCGTGATTTACACCGGGAAGAAATGGTCGGGCGTCGTCAACGGCGCGTATGCCAGCCGCAGCGACGATTCGACCTTCCTGGGCGGCGATGACGTGAATTTCGGCAACACCCTGCTGTTGCCGAATCGCAACCTGGATTATGCCTGGGCGAAGATCGACCTGGGCGCGACCTACCAGTGGAAGCCGTGGATGGCGGTTTACACCCAGCTCGACAATCTGACCAGCAACCAGCACATCGGACCGATCGGGTATCCGTCACTGCCTCTTAATTTCCGGACAGGGGCGAGATTCACGCTGAGCCTGGGGAAGAAGCAATGAGGCAGCCAACGAGCGGTTAGCTAAAAGCCGGTTGGCTAAGAAGCGGTTCGCCATAAAGCGCGAAGACGCGAGAAAAACACCAGGCGCGATCAGGCGGCCTGTTCCCTGGCAGCCGGATCGCTTACGCAGGGCAGGAAGACCATCATGACGGTACCGGAGCCGGCAGCTTCGGGGGTGGCGACGCGGCTGCGGCAGCGGATGAATCCCCCCGCCTTGAGCACGAGGCCTTTGACGATCCAGAGGCCGAGACCGGTACCGAGGTCTTTCTTGGTTGTGAAAAAAGGAGTGAAGATCTTCAGGCGGATCGGCTCGGGGATGCCGGGTCCCCGATCGGCCACCACGACGTGAATTCCGGGAGCGCCTGTGACCGGGTGAACGGATGCCCAGGCGCGCACCTCGATGGCGCCGCCCTGGGGCGAGGCGTCGATGGCGTTGGAGATCAGGTTCGAGACCATCTGCTTGAATTCGCCCGGCAAGGTGAGGACCCTGAGTTCCGGATGGATGCTCTTGCGCAGAGAAATCTGCCTGCGGCACACGCGGCGCTGGTAGATGGCCAGCATCTCGTCAATGGCCTCCGGGACCGCGATCGACACAGGCGAAGAAGAGTCGCGGTAAAAGCCGAGCGTCTGACGAGCGATGTGGGAGACGCGCTGCAGTTCCTCGTCGGCGAGCACCAGACAGGAGCGGACGGACTCGGGCAGATCGGCGTTCTGGCGGGCGAGGTAGATGAGGTTGATGACGGCCTCGAGCGGATTGTTGATTTCGTGGGCGACGGTCGCGGCGAGACGCCCAACCGAGGCGAGGCGCTCGGTGGTAAGGAGTGCTGCTTCGAGCTGGTGAGTCTCCTCTTCGAGGGCCTGCGCTTTTAACTGCCATACGACGGTGCTGCGGCGGCGCTCGTCCTCGCTCATGCTGTCATAACCCTGACCAGGGATGACATGATTGTGTTCCGCGCAAATCCTCTGGATGGAGACGCCGTCCATGTCGCGGGCGAAGAAGTGCAGCGGCCAGCCACAGGAAAGATGGAAGCTTCGGGTCTGAGCGAGCTCGTTCCAGAGCTCCTCGAGACGAATGGAGGCTTCCGTCTTACCCTCTTCCCAGAGCACGGAAACCATCTCGCCGTAGGCCGCTACCAGGGGTTTCTCGGCGGCGGAGGTTGCGTTGACCGCCGACGTGAGGCGATCGACGACCCCGCCGATGTGCGCGGCAAAGCGGCTCGCGTCGGGCCAGCCTTCGACCATGGATTCGGCGAGCGTCTCCGCAGCGTCGAGGCTCAGCCAGCGGCCCTGCTGCGCAATACCGGCCAGGTCCAGTCCATGGGAAAGCAATTGCTTTTCGAAGGCTGCGCGATGGGCGGCAGTGGCGATGACGACCGCGGCCCCACCGGCGGACAGAGTCGCGCCGAGGCACTGAACGATATCGGAGACGAGAAGGGAATCGCTCGAATAGAAGTGCGCAGTATGGCTGCCGTGGGCGGCGGACTCTGGCAGCGCTCCCATCTCGTCAACAATGCGTAGGGTGGTATCCGGCGGATGTGAAAGGTAGGTCATGGCCAGGGGCAGAAAACACAGCAGGGGAATCTCGAACAGCCCCTGATTCCTTAAGAGTTTCGTACAAGTTTTGTGATGAGCCGAGGCGAGATGAGGATGCCCAGAGGCGGAAAACACCGCACCGGACTCAAGATCGGCAACCGTCTCTCTAGAAGAGCTTTGCTTCAAGACCCGCCATGAAGGTGATGCCCGGTACATTGAGTCGCAGGAGTTTGTAGTCGTTGGTCAGGAACAGATCTGCCTTCACCTGAGCCGCGCTGGCCAGATGAATTGCGTCTGCAGGGAGCACAGAGTTGGCGGCGCGAATGCGGCTGTATTCCTCTGCCGTGGTTATCGTGAACGGAACCAGATCGATTTCGTCGCTGGCGAAGTAGTTCCTGAGTTCCGCGACTACCGCAGAAGCACCAGCCTTTTGCGGACCCGTGAGGACCTCGCCCACTGTGAAAGAGCTGGTACAAAGTCGATCTCCGCGCTGCATCATTTGTTCATGGATTTGCCGAACCCGCGGCCCGAACCGCGGGTTGGCTTCCAGCATGTAGACGAACAGCATGGAGTCCCAGTAAATCCTGCTCATTCCCTGGCCTTCCGCTTGTGCGCGGATTGCGGAACTTCCTTCCGGAAATTGAGCTTCTCTCGCTCCTCGCGGACGAATTTCTCGCCGCCACCCAACTCGCGGAAGATGTCCGACGCGATGCCGTAGAGCTTTTCAAGGCGGCCTGACTGCGGCGCACGATGTGTGTGGGCGCTCGCGGCGGGCAGCCGATAGGTGAAGACGACGGTCGTGCTCTGACCCGACGGCGGCCCATCCTTTGCAATCAATTCGACGCCGGCGGCTCTCTGAAACTTCCGGGATGAGAGGGTGGTGCAGACGGACGGAACCCGATTTGCCCAGCGCAGATCGCGGTGTACATCGCCGGCCTTGACACGTACGGTCGACTCACCACGCTTGCGAGCCGGTCCCAGGTAGGTTGTCAGGACGTGCCTGATCACTTGTTCGCTCAGGCTCATGTATGTATCTCCGACCTAAAGCAAGCATACATATACATACATGCTGCTGTCAAGCCCGAGAAATGGAACGGCCACCCGAGTGGCCGTTCCATTGTGGAGAATTGGAGGTCTCGATCTATTGCCGGACGGCGGCCTTTCCTGGACGCACCGCTTCCTGAGCGTGGGCCGCTCCGTTGGGTGGGACTGGCGGCGGCTCCGCTGCTGTGACCTTCACTCCGATGCCGAGCTTCTGGCGAAGTGCCGTGTCGATTTTGGCGTAGGTGTCGCGGTTGTCCTTCAGGTACTGGCGGACATTTTCGCGGCCCTGGCCGATGCGCTCGCCGGCGTAGCTGAACCAGGCGCCACTCTTTTCGACGATGTTGTTGGCGACGGCCAGATCGAGGATGTCGCCTTCCCGTGAAATTCCTTCACCGTAGAGAATGTCGAATTCGGCCTCGCGGAAGGGCGCGGCGACCTTGTTCTTGACGATCTTGACCCGGGTGCGCGAGCCGACCACGGTATCGCCTTCCTTCACTGCGGCGATGCGGCGGATATCGATGCGGACCGACGAGTAGAACTTGAGCGCACGGCCGCCGGTGGTGGTTTCAGGGTTGCCGAACATCACGCCGATCTTC
>PMAD01000010.1 GCA_003152415.1 Acidobacterium sp. | reverse complement strand
ATACGAACCTCATCGCGGTGATTCCGTGAGGCTGATACGAAGCTCAGGACTGTGGTCCCGGAAGGCAATTACGCACGGATGGGCGGGAGGTCGTTGGTTGACGCAGGCGGTCAAGGGCGAAGGAGAGGAAAGGGGAAAGCCCGCGGGGGCTGAAGCCCGATCTATTTTGGGCTCTTACGGCCCGACTGAAGTCGGGCCCTGATACGAACCTCATCGCGGTGATCCGAGCAGGATTTGCATGCGCACGCAGGAGGGCGGTGAAAGCGGGGCGCGGGTGCAGTGCCGATTTGGTCCAGAGACAGTACTGAGGAGTTGAAGTCCGAATCCAGTGGCAGGGGCAGCGCACGATGTGAGCGTACGCTTCTTGCTGTGGGGTGAACCTGGCCGAGTGCAGCGGGGGGGTAGACCGTAGCCGGGGTTGCGGGCCGGGGTTGCGGGCTCAATTAGTTCTGGATGGAGTTGGTGGAGGCGAGGGTTCCGGCGGGTGCGTGGGCGGGATCTTCGGAAGTGATTCCGGAGACGGGCGGGACGGAGGCGGCCGGGGTCGGGGTAGCGTCGTGGGGGCCGAGGCCTAATTTGATGAGGGCGCGGGAGTCGGGAGTGAGCTTGGTTTGCCAGCCGTGATCGGCCTGGAATTTCTGCATGGCTGCTTCGGTAGTTGCGTCCCACTGGCCGGAGGCGGGGGACGTAAGGTAATGCTCGCGAATAAGCGCGTTCTGGATTTCGGTTGCACGTTCGGGCTCAATCTGGCGCTGGCCGGGGGTGAACTTGTGCTTTTTGCCCTTGTGGTGCAGGGTGTGGCCGGAGGTCGCAGCCCGGTGCGTCCGCGAGGCGAAGGCGGGTGTGGCGGCCAAAAGAGCGCCAAGAACAAGAATCTGGCAGGTCCTCAAGGGAACCATGCAAAAAGACCTCAGGGGGAGCAAGTCGGCAATCTGTTCAAGAAGGGTAGAAGGGGTACCCCAAAAAAGCAACAAAAACCCGAGGGGCTCCCATGACTTTTGTGGTGGGAGCCCGGGCGGGGTGTGGGATTGCGGGTTACGGTAGTGTGCCACCCAACATCTCGTTCCCGGAGTTCGGGCGCTGGGGGTCGACGATCTCCAGGACCACATCGTCGCCGGAATGGAGGGCACCGACGAAGGTCTGGAATTCCTGGACATTGTGGACGGGGTGGCGGTTGACGGCGGTGATGACGGCGCCCTGGAAATTGCCAACGCCGATCTCATCGGCAAAGGAACCGGGTTTGACGGATTCGATGAGGACTCCGTGGAGGCCGGAGGGAGCTCCCTGAGGGAGATCCTGCACGGTGATGCCCAGTTTGGCGGGAGAGACGTTGCCGTTGGGCTGGCTTTCGTTGCCTTCGCCTTCCTGGCCGTCGGCAGCGTTCATGGCGGCGATGACCTTATCGCGATCCCCGATGGTGACGGTGGCATGGGCCTGCTGGCCGTTGCGGAGATAGCCGATGTCGACGGTGCTGCCGGGCTTTTTCACGGAGATGATGGCGACCAGGTCGTCGCCGTCCGTGACCGCGTGGCCATCGATGGTGACGATGATGTCGCCGGTCTTGAGGCCGGCCCTGGCGGCGGGCTGACCGGCACCGATCTGGTTGATGATGACGCCGGTTTTGAATCCGTAGACGCGGGCGACGGCGCTGGGCAGATTGGGCTGGAAGCTGATGCCGATGCTGCCGCGGACGACCTTGTGCCCGGGGGAGATGAGCTGGTTGTAAACGTCGACGATGGTGTCAGAGGGCATGGCGAAGCCGATGCCTTCATTGCCGGCCGACTGCGTATAGATGGCGGTGTTGACGCCGATGACTTCACCGGCCATGTCGACCAGCGGGCCGCCGGAGTTGCCGGGATTGATGGCGGCATCGGTCTGGAGGAAGTGCTGGAACTCGCCGGAGGTGCCAGGCTCGACGGTGCGGTTCTTGCTGGAGATGATGCCGGCGGTGACGGTTTTGGCGAGGCCGAAGGGTTCGCCGATGGCGAGGACCCAGTCGCCGACCTGGACGCCGTCGGAGTTGCCGATTTTGGCGACGGGGAGGGGAGTGTCGGTCTGGATTTTGAGGACGGCGATGTCGGTGGCCTTATCGACGCCGATGACTTTGGCGGGGCGGCCCTGGTTGCCTTCGGGATCGGTGGCGAGGCGGACGAAGATGCGGTCGGCCTTGTCGACGACGTGGTTGTTGGTGATGATGTAGCCGCGGGGATCGACGATGAAGCCGGAGCCGAGGGACTCGCGTTCCTCGCCGTCATCGCCACCGCCGAGATCGGGATTCTGNNATTGCCCTGCGGACCCTGATCGTCATCGTCGCCGTCGGGCGGCTGCTGCTGCTGGGGGAAGGGCATGTAATGGGGGCCGCGGCGGCGGTTCTGCTGCTGCTGTTTGGGCAGGATTTCGGTATTGATGTTGACGACGGTGGGGCCTACTTCTTTAGCGATGCGGGAAAAGTCAGTGGCGAGTTCGCGGGGGGCGGGAACTTTGAGCGGCGTGGCATCCGAGCTGTTGACCTGAGATTCCTGACCGCGCACCTGGTGCGCAACCATCGAGCCGACGAGGATGCAGGCGGAGAGCGTGGCGAGGATGGTGAAGGTCGAAGCCAGACGGTTATAGCGGAACCGCCCAAGAAGGGATTTCATGTTGAATCGTACCTCGTGGTGGAGAGGGGTTGGCGCTGAGGCGTCTCCCCTGCTCCAGTATAGAACCCGGGGATGAGGCGGGTGGTGCGATGCGGTCGTTGCTCCCTTGAGAGGGTTAGACGCAGATGGGGAGATGCGGGTTACACGGCGCGAGCGAGAGACGATTAGCGAGGAGCGTTTAGCGAAAAGCGTTTAGCCTGGAACTTTTAGCGGGAAGCGTTTAGCGAAAGGCGGTTAGCGAGAGGCGAGCGAAAGACGAGCAAACAACGAGCAAA
>PMAD01000050.1:1875-24169 GCA_003152415.1 Acidobacterium sp. | reverse complement strand
CTGGCCGC
Organism: Acidobacterium sp.; assembly: GCA_003152415.1. Lineage (GTDB taxonomy): Bacteria > Acidobacteriota > Terriglobia > Terriglobales > Acidobacteriaceae > Palsa-343. Next base: position 24,161 of record PMAD01000050.1, on the reverse strand, counting down.
GGACTTCGCGCTGCGGGAACAGGACGAGCACACACTGCTGGCCACCGACACGATCGGTCATCTTTTTCGCGCTTTTCACTTTCGCTCACGGGACGAAGCAGGTTATGTTTGGTTGGAGGGAATACCTTCCTCCGCGGCGAGGCCGAGATGACCCAAACGGCGGACCTGAAAATCCATCAGTTCGAAAGCCACAGCGGCAAGGAGACGATCGCTGTGGGCCATCGCATTGCGGAGTTGCTCACACCTCCAAAGTTTCTGATCCTGCGTGGCGACCTCGGCGCAGGGAAGACGACGCTGGTGAAGGGCATCGCGGAAGCCCTCCAGGCCGCCGATCCCGATGAAGTGACCAGCCCCACCTTCACGCTGATCCACGAATACGAAGGCACGCGCACCGTGAACGGGCAGAAGGAACCGGTGATGCTCTATCACCTGGACCTGTACCGGATCCAGAACGAGCGCCAGCTCGATTCCCTCGGCCTCGATGAACTGATCGGACCCGCCAGCATCGTCCTGGTGGAGTGGGGCGAGAAATTTCCCAGCGTGTTAAAGCGCAGCCAGGGCGAAATCGAGATGCGCACCACGGGCGGCGACTCACGCAGCATCACGCTGGCGTTGCGAGACTAGCTGGCGCGGCCTGTAGCCGGGAGCCGGTAGTTCGTGGCCAGTTGCGGGGAACAGCAAGCGAATCAACCTGCAATAAAGGAGCTCTCCGCTTGAACCAGCTTCGTACTCTGGTCCTGCTTGTTCCCACCGCTTTTGCGTTTATTCCGCCTGGTTTTTCTCAAGTCCAAAAACAAGCGCTTCCCTGTGTCAGCGCCACCGCAGATTGCACCGACTGGCTGCTGCTCCACGGCGGGCCAGCGCGCGGCCTCGTTTACAGCACGTACTCCCTCACCGTTCCGAATCCTGCCATAAATCGTGCGCTCATCATGGTCCACGGAGCGAATCGCAATCCCGATCACTACTTTCGAACGGCGACCACCGCGGCATTCATGGCCAGCGCACTGAATGACACCATCGTGATTGCGCCGGGCTTCTTCTCCGATGACCAGGAGTGCAAGGACAAACTTGAGAAAGACCAGGTGAGCTGGAGTTGCGGTCGAGACAGCTGGCGGTCAGGCGGAACATCGACCACCAACAAGGATCTGACCTCATTCGATTTCGTCGACGAGATTCTTCGCCGCCTCGCCGACAAGAAGACTTTCCCGAACCTGAAAGCCATAGTGATCGCCGGCCACTCCGCGGGCGGGCAGTTTGTCTCCCGTTATGAAATGGCGAACCGCGTGGCGGATACGCTCGGCGTGCCCGTGTCGTACGTCGTGGCCAATCCATCGAGCTATGCCTGGCCCGATGCATCGCGCCCCTTGCCCCAGGCAGACGCAGCGCCTGAAAATGCCGTCCTCGGATGGAAGGAGGAAAAACCGCACACCAACTTCACCTATGGCCCGTTCGATGCGGCCAAAGATCCAAAGTACGATCTCTGGCCCTATGGGCTTGAGAAGCACGACAGCGGATATACCGTTGGCATCTCCGACGATCAATTACGCAGTCAGCTCGCGTCGCGGCCCACCACTTATCTGCTCAGCCAGGTCGACACGCTACCGCTTGGCGGCTTTGACGGCTCTCCATCCGCCATGGCCCAGGGACCCACGCGCCGCGCCCGCGGAGAGGCTTTTGTCCATTACATCAACCAGCACCTCGGCGCCCAGGCACAGATCCTCATCGTCCCCGAGTGCGGCCACAATGATCGCTGCGTTTACACCACAGACGCGGTTCTTCCCGTCATCTTTCCATAATTCGGTGCATCGTGGTTTGTCGGCGACCCGGAAGTATCACGTTCGCGTGAGTGGACGAGTCGAAAGGGTAAGAGCGCTGAGGACCGGCTACAGGCTGCCACTAGAAGTGGTGTATTTTCTCCGGCTGCGCGACTTCGACCGGGCGCGAGGCTTCGCGTTCGAGCGAGCGGCTGACCAGGTCCCGTGATCCAAGCCCAACCGCCAGCGCAAGCGCGAAGACAATGCCGCCGAAGAGAATGCCGAACCCCAGCTCGACGATGGCTCCGCCGAGCGCCAAGTGATCGAGGACCATGGCGCCGGTCAGGACGAGGATCATCCAGCGCACGCCCATGCTGAGCAGGCGGGCGTAGCTGAGGTTGAGATTGACGCCGGTGATAAGCACGCTGCGCGCCACGAAGCGCGCCAGCACATTGCCGGCCAGCAGCAGAATGGCCGCGCCGACCAAACGGGGAACGTAGCCCAGCATCCATCCGGAGACGATGTGTTCCGAGGTGCCCAGGGCGGAGACGCCAACCACGACCCCGGCGAAGACGAAACACCAGAAAACAACCCGCCCGACCAGCAGCGAGGGGGTCGCGCGCGGGCTCCATTCGGCGATAGCGCTGGCCCCTCCCCTCATGCGCTCGTCGAAGTGCATGGCGGTGAGGATACGGCGTACCAGCAAGGCGACCAGCCATCCGATGAGGAGAAAGAACAGGAAGGCGGCGATAAAGGCGAGGATGCCCGGCAGCAGCGTAGCGATCTTGTTCATCACCAGGCCCATTGACGAGTGAAGCGACTGTTCCACCTGCTGCCACATACTCTGTTCTCCTTACGAACGTACTCAGGGATTGAAGCGATCCGGCCATCTCCACCGCGACAGCAGATAAGGCTTCTTTTCTTCCCAGGCACGGGCAAACTGCTCCAGCCGCTGCTCGGCGGCGGCGCTGCTGAGATTGGAAACCTCGCGAACATAGGATGCAACCCAGCCGAGGTAGAGGGGGGTAAAGGCGCCGAGCAAATGGACGCGGTTGATGGTGCGCAGGCGGTAGGCCAGCGCGAAATCGTACACGATGCACGCCCACAGGTCATCGGGCATGCGGAACTGGTCGGAAGGCAGTTTCGTTAGCCGTCGCAATTCGAGCAGAGCATTAGGCGGCAACAGCAGTCTCCAAACTTCTTCCAGGTTTTTGGAGCCGAGCAGAAAGGAATCCAGCATGGGCTGGGGATCGATGGGCTGCACCTCTGGCTGACCGTCGGCGGCGTTGCCCCAGGCAGGCGTCGCCTGCGATCCGCGGATGCGCTGCCAGTGGGAGGCGCACTGGTCCATTTCCTGAAACAAAGAACCAGCGAGTTGCCCCAGCACCGCGCTGAGCTCCAGCCCTTCAGCCGCCACCTGATGATGCACGTCGAGGTGGACCTGGCCGACCGGGAGCTGCGGAAATTGCGTGGCGGCGACGGTCACCGGCCACAACAGCGAATTGGCGGCGGCCGGACTGGTGCGCGCGAGACCCGCGCAGAGGGCGCCAGACGCGGCGAAATCGAAGGCGAGGGGATAGTGAACGCGCTTGCCGTAGAGCGCCCGGCTCAGCGGAGAGAGAATCCCGCTGTTGATCAGGCCGTCGTATTTGGCGAAGGGGTAGACGGGCATGACCAGGCCACACTGGCGATCGAGAACGGCGTAGGTGAAGAGCTGAATCAGGTGGGTGCGCAGGGCGGCGAGGTCCGATCCGAGAACGATGCAGGCGCGTGCATTGAGCGAGGCGGCCAGAGCCAGTACGGCGCGCTGACTGGCGGAGACGTCGGCCCATATTTCTCCCGTACCCTGGGCAGGCGGCGAAAACGGGATCAGGGTGAGCGCGGGACTTTCGGCGGGTTGCGCAGCGCCGGCGGCCGCTTCGGGGGCGGCTCCCGGCCACGCGAAGACGAAACGCAGGGAGGAGGCGCCGGAACCGAGCTCGGAGAGAATCTGCTGGGCGCGGGCGCGCAGTTCATCGGCGGAAACTGCGCCGGCAATGCCAACGACGACGTCAGCGGGGCCGACGCGCTCCGCCTGCTGCTTCGTTTCTTCCGTGATTTCGACGGCTGCCATTCAGCTGCTTGTCTCTAGCTTACAAACGGCAGGGACAATATGCCATACAGCGGAATGCGAATCCACGCGGGGCGGTTGTTGAGTTCGTAGACCAGCTCGTAGAGCGCCTTGTCGAGAACGTAGATGTGGAGGAGCGCGTCGAATTCCTGGCGATCGGCGGGAACGATGGGGGAATCGGCGATGGTCTCGCGATAGGCGCGCAGGAATTCGGCGGAGACGGAGGCTTCCCAGAGCCGCGCCCAGGACTCGAGCTGCGCGAATTCTTCGGGACGACGGGCCGTGTATTTGGTGAGGGCAACCAGCGCCGCGTAGCTGAAGGAGCGCAGCATTCCGGCGACGTCCTTGAGCGGCGAGTGCCTGGCGCGCCGTTCGGCGAGGGGCCGCGCCGGTTCGCCTTCGAAGTCGAGAATCACGAAGTCGCCTTTGGAGCGAAGGACCTGGCCGAGGTGGTAATCGCCGTGGATGCGCGTCCATTGCCCGACGTTCTTCAGCGCGGCCAGGGCGCGGAACCTCGCCAGCAGAGCGCCGCGGCGGCTGAGGGCCAGGCCAGCCGGCTCGACGGAATCGTCGGGCAGGCGGGAGAGATTGGTTTTCAGCAGGTCAAAGGCGCGTGCCGCATGCGCGGTGAGAAGGTCACGCATCGCTTCAAGGTCGGCAGGCTCGGGGACATGAGGAGCGAAGGCTGCGTCACGACCCGAAGCCAGTGCAAGGTGCAGCTCAGCGGTGCGGCGGCCCAGAATCGCCGCCGCATCCAGGTAGAGGCCGGCGTGCTCGCGCGCTTCGGGCGGGGCCGTGCCCGGTTCTGCGGCGCTTGGCGCCGCCGGAGACTTCACCGAAGCAGTGCTCTCGTAATAGCGGTCGAGTTCGTCCAGCGTCCACTGCCAGCCGTCGCCTTCGTTCTGCACCAGGCCCTGCAGCAGCACGAGGGCAGCCGGCTCCTCGTCGGCGCGACGCACCTCGATGGATCCGCCAAAGGGCGGAGCGTTGGAGAAGCTGGCTGTTTCGGTGAGGAAGCGGCCGATTTCCACGTCGGGATTCTGGCCGGGCTGCTGACGGCGAAACAGCTTCAGGATGAGGCGATCGCCGAAGATGGCCGAGGTGTTGCTTTGTTCCGCGGTGGCGGGGCGCGCGGTCAGCGGCTGTGCGCCGCGGAGGCTGGGCAGAATCGTGCTCGGCAGCCCGATCACCGTGCCGCTGCGGGTGCGGAGCTCCTGCCCGGTTGCGAGAATCTCCACCAGCGCGGCTGGGGCGTTGCGCAGCAGGCCTTCGTGCAGGACACCGGTCAGCATGGCTGAACCAGCCGTGGCGAGAATCTGATGGGGCGCGGATTCGCGCAATGCGCCGGCGACCTCGCCGAAACTCATCGCAAGGCACAAGAGCCAGGTGTCCGGCTCGCCTTCGACGTAATCCACGCTGATCCACAGGAGCGCGGAACGCTTCTCGTCGAAGAGAGCGGAGTCGGCAATCCTGGCGCGCACGATGTTTCTCGCCTTGCTGCCGAACCATCGTTGCCGCTGCAGCCAGGCGGGAAGAAGGGCTTCGAGGCGCCGAACGCCGTCGCCAGAGAGAATGCTTTTCCAGTCGCGCTCGTTCTCGACATAGAATGCCTGTTCAGCGTCGGTGACGGCGCCGGTTTCCGCTGAGGCCAAGGTTTGCTGGATTTCGAGCCACAGGAAGCCGTAGGGTCCCAACGTCAAGGAGTACGGAGCCTTGGTGATCGCGGGAAATTCGACGTAGCCGAGCATCTCGACCGGGGTCATGCCTTCCATGCCGGACAGATCGAGCTGGACCGGCTGCGCGAAACGGGACAAGTTGGCGACGCACAGCACCGTTTCATCCTGGTATTGGCGGATGTAGGCGAGGATCTTGCGGTTCGAAGCATCGAGAAAACGCAGCGAGCCGCGGCCNNGCCTCGTAGCCCCAGACCGGGTCCATGATGACAGGGCTGTAGAGCTTGGCTGGATTGGCGCGCGAGAAGCCCGCGTTGCGATCCGGCGTCCACTGCATGGGGGTGCGGACACCGTTGCGGTCGCCGAGGTAGATGTTGTCGCCCATGCCGATCTCGTCGCCGTAATAGAGGATGGGCGTTCCGGGGAACGAGAAGAGGATGCTGTTGAGCAGCTCGATGCGGCGACGGTTGTTATCCAGCAGGGGCGCGAGGCGGCGGCGGATGCCGATGTTGATGCGCATGCGCGGATCGGCGCTGTACGCCAGGTACATATAGTCGCGCTCGTCGTCGCTGACCATCTCCAGCGTGAGCTCGTCGTGATTGCGGAGAAAGAGCCCCCATTGGCAGTTGTCGGGGATGGCGGGCGTCTGCGCCATGATGTCGGTGATGGGCAGGCGGTCCTCCTGGCGGAGCGCCATGTAGATGCGCGGCATGAGGGGGAAATGAAACGCCATGTGGCATTCGTCGCCATCGCCGAAGTAAGGACGCACATCGGTGGGCCACTGGTTGGCCTCGGCCAGCACCATGCGGCCGGCGTAGCCCTCGTCGATGGCGGTGCGGATGGCTTTGATGATGGCGTGGGTTTCGGGAAGATTCTCGCAGGTGGTGCCGTCGCGCTCGACCAGGTACGGAATCGCGTCGATGCGCAGCGCGTCCACGCCCATGTCGAGCCAGAAGCGCATCACGCGCAGCACTTCTTCCAGAACCTCGGGGCTGTCGTAGTTCAGGTCAGGCTGGTGGGAGAAGAAGCGATGCCAGTAGTAGGCCTGGGCGACCGGATCCCAGGTCCAGTTGGATTTTTCGGTGTCAGTGAAGATGATGCGGGCGTCTTTGTACTTTTGGTCGGTGTCGCTCCAGACGTAGAAATTGCGCTCGGTCGATCCTGCCGGGGCGTGACGCGCGCGCTGGAACCATGGATGCTGATCGGAGCTGTGATTGATGACCAGCTCGATCATCACCTGCAGGCCGCGATCATGCGCCGCATCGAGAAAGCGCTGAAACTCCTCGATCGTTCCGTAGCTCGGGTGGACGCTCATGTAGTCGGAGATGTCGTAGCCATCGTCGCGCAGGGGCGAGGGAAAGAAGGGCAGGACCCACAGGCAGGTCACGCCGAGGTCCTGGAGGTAGTCGAGCTTCTGCGTCAGCCCGGGAAAATCGCCGATGCCGTCGTTGTTACTGTCGCTGAAGGCCTTGACGTGGACCTCGTAGATGACCGCGTCCTTGAACCAGAGCGGGTCCGAGACGCTGCCCGCCTTGCGCACGATGATCTGGGGTTCCGGCATGGAGTTCTGCGCGCTCATAGGTAGTAGTCGAAATCCTTTTCGGAACGAACTTTGCGAAGCACCCGGAAGATATGCGCGGGAATTTTGGCCGGCGACAGCTCGACGTAATTGCGCGACCCCTGCCAAAGATAAGTCATGCCGGTGAGGTGGTCGAGGACCTGGAAACTTTCGTCGGGGCGAAGGCGCAGACGGTCGAGGTCGAGGTACACCCATCCCGGCTGCGTATGGAACGAATCGAGGTTCACTACGGTCAGCACGATGTTGGTGCCATCCACGCTCGATTTGCTGTACGCGATGAGATAAGGATTGTCGGTGGGATGAAAAAACAGGTCATGGGTGGTGCGCAGGGCGGCGTTCTCGCGGCGGGCGCGGTTGACGGTGGCAATGGTGGAATCGATGCTGTGCGGGGCGTCGAGGTTCCAGTGGCGAATCTCGTACTTCTCCGAGTTGAGATACTCCTCGCTGCCGGGGCGCAGGGGCTTGTTTTCACCCAGCTCAAAGGCGGGACCATACATGCCGTAGTTCGGTCCCAGTGTGGCCGCCAGTACGATGCGGCTGAGAAATGCCGGGCGCCCACCGAGTTGCAGGGTTTCGGTAAGAATGTCCGGCGTATTGGACCACAGGTTCGGACGCATATACTCACGGACCTCGGTCTGAGTCAGCTCGGTGAAGTAATCCGTCAGCTCCTGTTTCGTGTTACGCCAGGTGAAATAGGTGTAGGACTGGGAGAAACCCAGCTTGGCCAGGCGCTGCATCACGCGCGGGCGCGTAAACGCCTCGGCCAGAAACAACACGTCGGGAGAATCGCGCCTGATCTCGGCGATGAGCCACTCCCAAAAGGAAAACGCCTTGGTATGGGGGTTGTCGACGCGGAAGATGCGCACGCGCTGGTCGATCCAGAAGCGGAAGACTCCGAGCAGCGCGTCCCACAGTGCCCGCCAGTCGCTGCTCTCGAAATCCATCGGGTAGATGTCCTGATATTTCTTGGGCGGATTCTCGGCGTACTGGATGGTTCCGTCGGGCCGCTTCCTGAACCACTCGGGGTGCTCGCTGACCCAGGGATGATCGGGCGAGCACTGGAAAGCGATGTCGAGCGCCAGCTCGATTCCCTTGCTGGCAGCGCGCTCGACCAGGCTGCGAAAGTCGGCGAGGGTGCCGAGTTGCGGATGAATGGCGGTGTGGCCGCCCTCTTTCGCGCCAATGGCCCAGGGACTGCCGGTATCGCCGGGTTCGGCCGTTGGGGCATTGTTCTTCCCTTTGCGGAAGCTCAGGCCGATGGGATGGATGGGTGGCAGGTAGAGGACGTCGAATCCGAGGCGCTCGACATAATCGAGGCGGCCCTCGCAGTCGCGAAAGGTGCCGTGGCGTCCGGGCTCGGGGGACGTGGAGCGCGGGAACATCTCGTACCAGGACGAGTAGCGGGCCTTTTCGCGGTCCACGATAACGCGCAGCTCGCGGTCGTAGCGTGATTCCATGGCCGGATCGAGATGACGGGCCATGGTCGCGGCCAGTGCCGGATCGAGCGCGGCCGTCTGCGCGGCAGGGATCACGTCGGTCGCTCGCAACAGAGCCACCCAGCGCCGCAGCGCTGCCGCGTCCTCGCCCTCGGCACGCGCGGCCGCCTGCTCCACGAGCTGCGCTCCAATCAGCAGATCGACGCGAATGTTCTGACCGGCGGCAATGCGCTTCTCGAGGTCGCTTCGCCAGGTATCGAAGTGGTCGATCCACCCGGCGATGGTGTAGAAGTATTCGCCTGTGTTGGTGACAGGAAACTCGCCGCGCCAGCGATCATTGCCCAGAGGCTGCATGGGGACCGCGATCCAGGCGGGGACTCCCTGCAAGCGATACAGAAGGCGCGCGGTGACACGATCATGGCCGTCGGCGAAGACATCTGCTTCGACCTCGACCGTATCGCCGGCGATGCGCTTGATGGGAAAGCGGCCCGCGTCGATTTCGGGCTGCACGCTCTCGATCACGACGCGCTTTCGTCCATCCGCGGGTTTCTGCATAGCTCCGATAGGCTCTCCGGCAGGCCGGACGCACAAAGCATCCAGTCGCACGCTGGAGAGATGCGTCTTCTCTCGCACGTGTCAGCTACGGAATTATACGAACAACAAAATCCCACGTCCGCCTGCGCGATTGGATATCGACCAGCCCGGTTACCGAGGAAGGCACCTGCGCTCAACTTCAGTTGTCGGGCAGAATATTGGACTCTTCCGAAGTGCGCAGGCGCACCAGGCGATCCACCGTGTACGGAGCGCGTTGTGTAGCGGCGTGATAGTGCCGAACCTGCAGCTCACCCAGGAGCCCAAGAGCGAGCAGTTGCGTCCCGGCGAGAATCATCACGGCGGCAATCACGAACAGGGGCCCGTGCTGATCCATGACGTGCTGATGGGTGAGGACCTTCAGCGCCAGAAGGAATGCAGAGATGCCGCCTCCGGCGAAGATGCCCAGCGCACCCAGCAGCCCAAAGAAATGCAGCGGGCGCGTCATGTATTTCAGCAGAAAACGAATGGTCATCAGGTCGAAGAAGACCCGGAAAGTGCGGCCGATCCCGTAATGCGATTTCCCGCCCTGCCGGATCACATTCGTGATGGGGACTTCGCAGATGCTGGCGCCATACCAGGAGGCGAGGGCCGGGATGAAGCGATGCATCTCGCCGTACAGGGGAATGTTGTGGATGACCTCGCGGCGATAGGCCTTGAAGGTCGTCCCGAAGTCGTGAATGTCGACGCCCGAGAGCTTCGCCATCAGCCAGTTCGCGCACCGCGAGGGAATGCGCCGCATCACGAAGTTGTCGATGCGCTCCCGGCGCCATCCGCTGACGACGTCGTACCCTTCTTCCAGCTTTTCCAGAAACAGAGGGATCTCGCCAGGGTCGTGCTGCAGATCGCCGTCCATGGCGAGGATGAACTCGCCTTCGGCGTGATCGAACCCGGCTGCCAGCGCCGAGGTCTGGCCGAAGTTGCGCCGCAGCTTCACTACGAGGACGCGGCTGTCGACGGCGGCAATCTCTTCCAGCAGCCGGCAGGTGCGGTCGTTGGAGCCGTCATCCACAAACACCAACTCGAAGGGATCGCCGACATGCTCCATCACCTCTTTCAGACGGTCGTAGAGCGTGGTGACGTTCTCTTGTTCGTTATGGAACGGAACGACGATGGAATACTTGGGCATCAGCCTTAATTATAGACTTCGGATGCGGGGAAACCGTGATCGCTCAGGCTCTGGCGGCAGCGTTTTACCCGCCGCGGCCGCCGACCGTATCTCATTGCAACGATGGCCCGTGCGACGCATTCGGCTATGCCGTGAGAACCTCTACAGCAATGCGCGCCGCTTCTTCGCATGCAGCTCGATCCACATCTCTGTGGGTGACGAAACGAATGCTGTGGCGGCCGGTGGTGCTGGCCAGAACTCCGCGCCGCTTCAGCTTTGCGACGAAGTCCTCGGCGTCTCCCTGATTGGGCAGGGTGATGCGGACCATATTCGTTCGCGTCGCATCGAGGTCGAACTCCACCGGCGCCTCGGAGATCCTTTCCGCGATCAGGCGCGCGTTGGCATGATCTTCGTGCAGGCGTTTGGGCCCTTCTTCGAGCGCGATCAGCCCCGCAGCAGCGAGGATGCCCGCCTGGCGCATGCCGCCTCCCAAGGCTTTGCGGATCAGACGCGCCCGATCCATCTGGTCATACGTGCCCACGAGCATGGACCCAACCGGCGCGCCCAGTCCTTTTGAAAGGCAGAACATCACGGTAGAAAAGCCGCGCGTCAGCTCGCGTACGCCGATGCCGAGCGCGACCGAGGCGTTGAAGATGCGCGCGCCGTCGAGATGGACCGGCACGCCGCGCTCCTGCGCTCCCGCACAGATTTCTTCCATCACATCGAGCGGCGTCACCGTGCCGCCCGCCATATTGTGGGTGTTCTCGAGCGCGATCAGCCCGGTGGGGGCGCGATGATAGTGCTTGCCGGTGATGTGCGGCTCGATCTCACGCCATGTGAGGATCCCGCGGTGAGCCGCGATGGTGCGCAACTGGCAGCCGGAAAAGGCCGAGGCCATGGCGATCTCCCACTCGACGATGTGCGAGCGCGCATCGCAGATGATTTCCTGGCCGTGCTGGGTGTTTAGCCGGATCGCGGTCTGATTGCCCATGGTGCCGCTGGGCAGAAAGAGCCCGGCTTCACGGCCGAAGATCTCCGCGGCGCGGGCTTCGAGGCGATTGATGGTCGGATCCTCACCGTAGACGTCGTCGCCGACCTCGGCCGAGGCCATGGCGGCGCGCATGGCCGGCGTGGGTTTGGTGACGGTGTCGCTGCGCAGGTCGATCACGGCGACTTGCGCAAAAGGACCGGCACCATCTTCGGTGAGAGCAGCCGTCTCAGAGGACATTCATTTCCATTCTGCAACAACTCGTGCCGAGGCCGGCGTTAGGCGACGGCCGGCTCAGCCAGGAATCGCCCGAAAACCTCGTTCGAAAGCAGCCGTCCCCGCGCGGTCAGTGCGACGCGATCGCCGCCCACGAAGGTGAGCAGGTTGTCGTCTTCGAGCTCGGCAATCGTGGAGAGGAATTCGCGAACCGCCGACGCAGAAAATTCCCCACGCAAAGCGGCGAGACTCACGCCTTCGTTCAGCCTCAGACCGAGGAACCACGCCTCGTCCATCTCCTCTTCGCGATCCAGGCGGCGCGGCTCGCTCCAACCCGGAGACTCGAGATACGCGTCGAAGTCGTCGGTCGTACCGAAGCGCAGCGTTGCGCCCGCATGGGTGCGCAGCATGGAATGGGCGTCGAGTCCGAATCCGAGATAGGGCTGTCGGCGCCAGTACTTGAGGTTGTGCTGCGACTCGCTGCCGGAACGCGCAAAATTGGAGATCTCATACTGGGCGAGGCCGTGGCCGGCGAGATACGCGATCGCCTCCGTGTAAAGATCGGCGATCAGGTCGTCACCGGGAACTTCTTTTGCGCGGTAGCGGCCGCCGTTGACCAGAAGCTCGCGGCCCAGACGCGATTCGTCGTCGACTTCGAGCATATAGATGCTGGCGTGATCGACGCCGGATTCGGCGAGGGCGCCCAGCGATTCATACCAGGAGTCGAGCGTCTGCCCCGGCAGACCGGCGATGAGGTCGACGCTGACATCGTTGATGCCGGCAGCCTGGACGCGGCGGATATCTTCGAGCGCGATGGCGCGATTGTGCAGCCTGCCGATGGATTTCGCTTCGCGGTCAACGAACGACTGCACGCCGAAGCTGACGCGCGTCACGCCGCATTCGGCCAGGGTCTCGAGGACAGCGGGCTCCAGCTGCCCCGGAGCGCACTCGACGGTGATTTCCGCGGTGGGGAGCACGGCAAATTCCCGACGCAAACTGGTGAAGAGCCGCCGGAACAGAGTTGGAGACAGGAGCGAGGGCGTGCCTCCGCCAAGATAAATGCTGTCGACGGCCTGAGGCAGTTGAGCGCCCGAGTGCTTCGCACGCTTGCGGACGGCAATAAGATCCTGCTCGATGCGCGCGATGTAGCGATCGTGATGGCTAGCTGGAAAAACGCCGGAAGCAAAGTTGCAATAGGTGCATTTGGAGCGGCAAAACGGAACAGAAAGATAAAGCCCGAGCATCTCCATATACCTCTATTCTCCCACCCGGCCGGACCCGATGCAGGAACGGCGGCAAAAACCATCTTGACAAGGGCTTCCACCTGTGCATCGTTCACCGCAACAATTCGCGCGGATTTGCGTTCATTTCCTGCAAGAGACGATCCGGAGAAGAGGCCGGATGAGAGGTTCCAAACTTCGAGAGATGTTCGAAGCGGAAACCAGGAGGTCTCATATGAAAAGCATTCTTCGCGCACTTGCATTGACCGGCATTCTGGGTTTGGGCGCCGCGGGCGCACAGGCTCAGCGAGTCTTCGTCGGCGTTCGCGCTCCCGTCGTCGTCGCTGCCGTTCCGGCCTGCCCCGGTGTGGGCTATGTATGGTCGGCCGGCTACTACAACGGCCCGGTTTTCGTTCCCGGCCGCTGGATGTATCGCGGATTCGATCGCGATCGCGTCGTCGTCCGTGCCTTCCATCGCGACTACCATCGCGATTTCCGCTACGACCATGACGCCTACCGCGGCCGCCGGTAAGCGGACAAGATGAGGGCCGCGTCCCCAAAACCGGCCCATGCGCACCCGTCGAAGCTCCCCGCTTCCGGGTGCGTTGCCGTTTCAGGCCTGCTTTCAACCCCGCGAAAACCCTGCGTTTCGAACCCAGTTTCCGGCTATAGTCTGAGGGAACCAGTTTCCTTTCCGCTGCGTATGCTCTTTCTGGAAACCACGCGGAGGCTTTTATGGCCGGACTCATCGGCATTGCCGTCTACTTCCTGCCCTCGCTGATCGCGGCTGCCCGGCATACTCACAATACGACCGGCGTCTTTCTGTTCAACCTTTTCCTCGGCTGGACCGGCATCGGCTGGGTGATCGCGCTGTTGATGGCCATCTGCTCCAGCCCTCGCTACTGCCATCCGTACTGGTACTACCCTCCCCCGCCCCGGCGCTGGTAAAGCAGGTCCTTCCGGGTTGCCAATGAAGAAGGTATCTGTCAACCGCTGAATCGTTTATCCTGCCGGGTACGGAAAGGAATCGCCGCAACATTTTGCTGCGTCTAACGTTAGTAGTGGTAGCGAAGCTTCCCGCTCCTCAGACAGGGTCCGGAAGCAGCGTCAGACCGAGAAACAATCATGAGGGCGGTCTGACAGGAGGTTCGATCATGCGCGTTCTGCGCTACGTTATGTTGGTTGCGTTGCTGGCAGCGCCATTTGCACTGGCAAAGCCGGCACAGGCCCAGGTCGCCGTCGGTATCGGCATCGGCCCCGAGGTCGGTTACCCGGCTCCCTACGAGCTTGGCGGCCCGCCCGCCTGCGAGTGGGGCTATTACTCGTATTACCCGTACGCCTGCGCCCCTTACGGCTACTGGGGTCCTGACTGGTTCTACGGCGGCGTCTTTATCGGCGCCGGTCCCTGGTTCCACGGCTGGTATGGGCGTGGATGGGGCTACGGATACGGCCACATAGGCTATTACGGCGGATTTGGCTACCGTGGCGGATACGGTGGCGGATACCGTGGTGGGTACGCCGGCGGATATCGCGGCGGCTACGTTGGCGGCTATCGTGGCGGCGCTGNNGCGGCGCTGTAGGCGGCTATCGCGGTGGAGTCGGCGCTGGCGGCGCTTATCACGGCTACGCTGGCGGGTACCGCGGCGGCTACTCGGGTGGGGTCCGCGGCGGCAGCGTCGGCGGCTTCCACGGTGGTTCGGCGGGCGGCTTCCGTGGCGGAGCCTCCGGCGGATTTCATGGTGGCGGAGGCGGTGGCTCCCACGGCGGTGGTGGACACCGGTAATCCTCAGCTACCCAGCACAACAAGGCCTGCTCCCCTGAGCGGGCCTTCGTGTTTCTGGACCGTGTTTGCGGCCTAAAACGCCTCTTTGCGAAAATCCCGCCCCGCCAGCGCGACGGCCATGCCCGCGATCCGCTCCGCAGCGTCAGGATGCGCCAGGGAGCGCGCGCTCTCGGCCATCTCGCGGAGCTTCTCCGGTTGCGTCAGCAAATCGCTGATCGTCTCCTGCAGCTGCTCCGGCGTCAGATCCCCTTCCAGCAAAACCCGCGCGGCTCCGGCCTGCGCCATCACTTCGGCATTCCTGCGCTGATGATCGTCCGCCGCCTGCGCAAAAGGAATCAGGACTGCCGGTTTTCCTCCAGCAGCCAGCTCGGCGACCGTCGACGCGCCGCTGCGGGCAAGGACAAGGTCCGCTGCTTCAAACCGGCGCGGCATGTCGTCAAGAAACGCCTCGACCTGCCAGCGATCCGCAGGGGCGCCGCTGTCCTGGTAAGCTGCCTGGGCGGTCTCGGCGTGGCGCGCGCCCGCCTGATGCAGGATGGTCAATCCCGGAACTGCCTCGAGCAGGGCCGCTGCGATCTTCGGCATGACTTGGTTCAGCACCCGCGCTCCCTGGCTGCCGCCAAAGACGAGCAGATGCGGAGGCGCTCCCACCGGGCGCGGCGCAAGATGGAAAAACTCGGCACGCACCGGGATCCCAGTGACGTGGGCGTTGCGAAAATAGCGCGCCGCCGGCTCGAAGTTTACCGCAGCCGCCTTGATCCTGCGCCCGACCAGGCGATTCGCGAGGCCAGGCACAGCATTGGGCTCAAAGGCCAGGGTCGGAATCCCGAGCAGGATCGCCGCGCCCATCGCCGGACCTGACGCATAGCCGCCGACGCCGATGACGACCGCGGGGCGGAACTGCCGGAGCAGGCGCACGCACTGCCATAGACCCGCCGGAAGATCGACCAGCGTTTTGAGCCGTGTCGCCAGCGAAACACGATTGAGTTGTCCGACCCGAATCAGCTCCAGCCGGTAGCCCGCCTGCGGTACCAGGCGCGATTCGAGGCCGCGCGCCGTGCCCACGAAAAGAATGTCGGCCCCGTGCCGCGCCTTGAGTTCGTCGGCAATCGCCAGGGCCGGGATGATGTGCCCGCCGGTGCCGCCTCCGGCGATGAGAATGCGCGTCGTGGATTGCATCAATACGCCATTCTATTGCCCTGGCATTTCCCCGTTGTCGCGCTGGACATCTTCGGCGACCTTAGCTAATCTAGGCTTAGCTAAGGATAGCGTCATGGCGATCAGCACCATCCACGAAGCAAAAACGAACCTCTCCCGACTGATCGAGCGCGCCGAACGGGGAGAGGAGATCCTGATCGCGCGCGGCAAGCAGCCGGTGGTGCGCCTGACGCCTCTGAAAAAGCCGGGCAAGAAAAGGAAGCTCGGACTGCATCGCGGCGAGTTCACGGTCGGCCCTGAGTTTTTCGAGCCGCTACCCCCTGAAGAACTGGACGCCTGGGGACAGTAATTGCCAGTCCTCATCGACACTCATGTTCTGCTGTGGGCGGACGCCGAACCGGGGCGGTTGTCGGCCAGGGCGCGATCGCTGGTCGAGTCGTTCTCGACCGAGGTATTTGTCAGCGCCGCATCTGCGTGGGAAATTGCAACGAAGGTGCGCATCGGCAAGCTTCCCCAGGCGGCTGCATTCTCGGCGGAAATGGCCAGACGCGTTGAAATGCTCGGATTTAGCCCACTGCCCGTCACCCTGGAACATGCCCTCCGCGCCGGGCAATTGCCCGAGACACACAAGGATCCCTTCGATCGCATGCTCATCGCACAGGCCCAGGCCGAAAATCTTGCGCTCATCAGCAACGAGCGCGTTTTCGATGGCTACGGCATCCGCCGCATTTGGTAGGCCGCTGAACGCCGCACCCTGGCTTCAATCCACTTCTCTGGTGATGTTCAGCAGCACGCCGAGCAGGGCCAGCGTGATGAACAGCGACGTTCCGCCATAGGAAACAAACGGCAGGGTGATGCCCTTGGTGGGTACCAGGGCCAGCACCACGCTGATGTTGAAGAAAGCCTGGATGAGAATCGTCGCCGTGATGCCGAACGCCATGAAGCGGGCAAACGGATCCTGCGACAGGATCGCCGCCCGCATCCCGCGCCAGCCGATGAAGACGAACAGTCCCACGACGATCAACGCGCCGATGAGGCCAAGCTCCTCGGCAATGTTCGCGAAGATGTAGTCGGTGTGCGGCTCGGGCAGATAGAAGAGCTTCTGCCTGCCGTCCATATATCCCACGCCCCGAAATCCCCCAGAACCCACCGCGATGAGCGACTGAATGATGTGGAAGCCTTTGCCCAGCGGGTCCGATTCAGGATTCAGGAACGCGAACATGCGATCGCGCCGCCACTTCACCCAAAACAGCATGAAGTACAGGATCGGCGAAGCCGCGAGAGCCGCGTACCCGAGATACTTCGTGTTGATCCCGGCAAGCCACAGCATCAGCGCCGTCACGCCCGCACAGACCAGCGCCGTTCCCAGGTCCGGTTCTTTCAGGATGAGCGCAATAAAGATGAGACTGGGCAGCGCGGCGGGGATCAGCGTTCCTCGCCAGTCTTCCATCAGGTGCATCCGGTTCTGGAGGAACCACGCCAGAAACAGCACCAGCGCGGGCTTGGCGATCTCCGACGGCTGGAAGGAGAGGACGCCGACGCGAAACCAGCGGTGGGTGTTGTGGGAGTCGTGCGTCAGAAAGGCGCCCAGCAACAAAATGATGGTGACTCCGACCACCGGAAAGACGACGGTGGGCCGGTTGTAGGTGCTGACCGGCACCTTCATCAGCAGGGTCATGGCCAGCAGCCCGAGCACCGCCCATATGGCCTGGCGAGCCACAAAGTAGTAGGGCGAGCCGAAGCGCGGCTCCCCGGCCATCACAGCCGATGCGCTGAAAACCATCGCCAGGCCGATGACCACCAGCACCAGCGCGGCGAAGTACAGCCACTTGTCGACGCCAACTCGTTTCGCCATAAAACTCGTTTCTCTTCCCTACGTAGCCGTGAGTGCAGCCAGACCGCGCCGCGCTAAAACCGTTTCCTTGAAGACCCGTCCGCGGTGCTCGTAGTTCTCGAACTGATCGAAGCTCGAGCACGCCGGCGCCAAGAGCACAATTTCCCCCGGCTGCGCTACTGCGCCCGCCCTGGCAATGGCTTCTTCCAGTGTGCCCGCACTCACGATGGGCGCCGAGCCCTCAATGTGCGTGTGAATCTTTTCCGCCGCCGCGCCGATCGTGTAGACCGCTTTCACGCGCTCCTGCAGCAGCGCGCGCATCTGCCGGTAATCGGAATTCTTGTCCTTGCCGCCGAGGATGAGATGAATGCCGCCGGGAAAGGCGGCAATCGCCTTCATCGAGGCATCCACGTTGGTCGCCTTCGAGTCGTTGTAGTAGTCGACGCCGTTGATCTTCGCGACAAACTCCAGGCGATGCTCGACCGCATGAAATCCCATCACCGCTTTGCGGATCGCCGCTGCTTCGACGCCCGCGAGCCGCGCCGCGCACACAGCCGCCAGCACGTTCTCCACGTTGTGCGCACCCTTTAGAGAAATCTCCGCGACCTTCAGCACCGGCTCCGGCGAGGCCTGCTCCGAGGCACGCCAGGTGACGACGCCGTCGTGTACGAAGGCGCCCTGCCGCACCACGCGTGTTCTGCTGAACCAGAAGACCCGCGATTTTGGCCGAGCCGCAGCGCGCGACGCGGCATCGTCGTCGGCATTCAGCACCAGAGCATCGTCTGCCGTTTGCTGCGCGAAAATCTTCTCCTTCGCTGCGACATAATTCTCAAAGGTTCCATGACGGTCCAGGTGATCCGGCGTGATGTTCAGGATCACAGCAATCTCTGGATGAAATTCGTAGGTCGTTTCGAGCTGGAAGCTCGAAACTTCCAGCACCGACCATCCATCGTCACGCGAAGCCTCCACCAGGGCGATGACCGGCACGCCGATGTTGCCGCCCACCTGCACCGGCAACTTGCCGGCCTCAAGAATCTCGCCGCACAACGAGGTGGTGGTAGTCTTGCCGTTCGATCCGGTAATCGCGAGCACTTTGCCGCGCAGATAATGCGCCGCCAGCTCCAGCTCGCCGATGATCGGCAGGCCGAATTTGCGCACCTGCGTCAGTTCCGGAGTGTCGACGGGAACGCCCGGGCTCACGACGATCAGGTCCTGACGCCGGAAGGTCAGCAGTCCATGGCCGCCCGCCTCGACGGCGATGCCTTCTTCAATGAGCGCTGGGATCTCCTTCGCCAGCGCTTCGGCGCTGCGCACGTCGGAAACCGTCACCTGCGCGCCCTGGCGCCGCAAAAACAGCGCCGCCGCCAGCCCCGACTTGCCCAGACCGACGACCAGTACTTTTTTCCCTTTGATTTCCATGAAAACTCGCGAGCGCCGGCATGCTCATTGTGTCACGCCCGCTCTACCCTTTATCGCAGCTTGAGGGTGGTGAGTGCAAAGAGTGCAAACACCAGCGCGCCGATCCAGAAGCGCGTGATCACTTTGGACTCCGACCAGCCCATCAGTTCGAAGTGATGGTGGAGCGGCGCCATGCGGAAAATGCGCTTGCCCCCGCGCAGCTTGTAGCTGCCCACCTGCAGGATTACCGAGATGGCCTCGATGACGAAAACGCCGCCGATAAACGGCAGCAGCAGCTCCTGCTTGATGACCACGGCGACCGTGGCGATGGCCCCGCCCAGCGCCAGGGAACCCACGTCGCCCATGAAAATCTCAGCGGGATGGGCGTTATACCAGAGGAATCCGATGCTGGCCCCGGTCATGGCCCCGCAGAAGACGGTCACTTCGCTGACCATGGGCATGCGCTGCAGCTCCAGGTAGTCCGCGAAAATAACGTGCCCGCTCACATAGGTCAGCACCGTGAGGGCGCCGGCGGCGATGATGGTGCAGCCGATGGCCAGGCCATCCAGTCCGTCGGTGAGGTTGACCGCATTGCTCGAAAAGACGATCACCAGCATGACGAAGACGATGAATGGCAGAAACGCCAGGACGCCGAGATGCGGAATGTGCATGAGGGCGGGAATGGAAAGGCGCGGCCGCAGGACCTTGACAAACGGCACCATCAGCCGCGTGGAGTAGCTGCCCTCGAGGTCCATCAGCACCAGCACAATGGCGATGGCCGCCGCCACCAGGAACTGGTACGTCAGCTTGGCGCGCGCGGTCAGCCCCAGGTTCCGCCGGTGGATCACCTTAATATAGTCATCGGCAAATCCGATGGCGCCGAAGGCCGCCGTCGAAAACATCACCACCCATATAAAAGGATTCGACAGATCGGCCCAGAGAAATGTGGGCAGCAGGATGGCGATGCAGATCAGCACACCGCCCATGGTGGGGGTGCCAGCTTTCTTCTGGTGCGCCTTCGGCCCCTCTTCACGGATGTACTGGCCGATCTGGAACTCGCGCAGCTTCTCGATGACGAAGGGTCCAATGATGAGCGTGATGAGCAGCGCCGTGAGCGAGGCGAAGGCGGTGCGAAACGTCAGATACCTGAATATTCGAAAGGGACTGAAATAGAGGTAAAGCTTTCGATAGAGCAGCCAATAAAGCAAACTTCCTCCGGCAGACCTGGTGGGATTTCCCGCTTATCTTATCGCGCTCCGCCCTGCGAACCGCCGTCTTTTTCGTGGCCCTGCAACACTTCGAGCGCGCGCTCCAGCCGCACGCCGCGCGAACCCTTCAGCAGCANNCCGCCCTGCTGCGCGGCATCGACGATATGCCACGCGTTTCCCCGCACGCCGACCACGATGTCGATGCCTGCCTGCGCGGCAGCTTTGCCGCACGCCACGTGCAGTGCCGCCGCTTCGGGTCCCAGCTCCAGCATCTCGCCCGCGACCAGGATGCGGCGACGAGCCGGCACGCCCGCCAGCGTCCGGATCATCGACTTCAGCGCCTCGGGGTTTGAATTGTAGGAGTCATTGATGAGGGTCGCACCGCGGATGGTGAGCACCTGACCCCGTTTTTCGTCGGGACGCAGTCTTTCCAGAGCCGCGCAGCACTCCGCCAGCGGGACGCCCGCCTCCACACCAACCGCGATCGCCGCCACCGCGTTGGAGGCATTGTGTTCCCCAGGCAGGTGCAGGTGCAGCTCGCAATGCTCCTCCCTGGCGCGCACCCGAATCGTGAGCTCTCCCGCACCCTGCGCCTGCACGCTCTCGATGTGCGGATCGCCGCACGGCCCGCGCCCGTAATAGACGACCTTGCCTTCAAAATCGCGCCCGAATTGCGACACGTAGGAATCGTCGCAGTTCAAAAAGGCCACGCCGTTCCGCGGGAGCGCAGCCACCAGTTCATACTTGGCACGTGCGACCCCGGCAATGCCGTCGGCAAAACCCTCCGTGTGCGCATGACCGACGTTGGTCACTACGCCCCAGTCCGGCGCGGCAATGTGACACAGAGCGGTAATCTCGCCCGCTGCGGACATCCCCATCTCGACCACGGCGACGTCGTGCTCCGGCTCCAGGCGCAGCAACTGGAGCGGCAGGCCGTATCCATTATTGAGATTGCCCTGCGACTTCAGCACGGCAAAGCGCGTTGCCAGAACCGTCGCCACGGCCTCCTTGGTTGTCGTCTTGCCCGCCGATCCGGTGATGGCGACCAACCGCTTGCCCCAATGGCGACGCACCGCGGCCGCGAGCCTTTGCAGCGCCGCGAGCGGATCATCGGTGCTCAGCAGCGGATACTTTGTCGTCGCGTCCGTCACCGAGGGGACCCGATCACGCACAATCACCGCCGCACACGCGCCCCGTTCCAGCGCCGACGCAACGAAATCGTGCCCGTCGAAGCGTTCCCCCCGAATCGCGAAGAACAAATCGCCGGGTTGCAGCGTGCGCGAATCGATGGAATAGCCGGTGGCCGTCGTCGAATCGGCTCCGGCAACGATTTCCGCCGCCGACCAGCGCGCAACCTGCTCGAGGGTCAGCTTCATGCGCGCGCTCCCGCTAGATCGCGAATTGCGGCTGCAGCCACTTCCGCGTCGTCAAACGGAATTGTCCCGTTGCGCAGCACCTGCTCCTTCTCGTGGCCCTTGCCCGCGATGAGGACAATGTCTCCCGAACGCGCTGCCTCGATGGCCAGGCGAATCGCCTGGGCCCGATCTGCTTCCACCACGAATTTCGTTCCCGTCGCCAGCAGCCCCGGCAACGCATCCTGCAGGATCGCTTCCGGGTCCTCGGTGCGCGGATTATCCGACGTGAGCACCACGAAATCGCTGCCGTCGCCGGCCGCGCGCCCCATCTTCGGCCGCTTGGCACGGTCGCGATCGCCCCCGCAACCAAACAGCGTGATCACCCGGCCGCGGCCAGCCACACCGGGGTCCCCGGCACGCCGTTGTTGCGTGCTGGGGTGGCTGACAAACTCCCGCGCCAGCGCCGTTAGGTTCCGCAGCGCATCGTCGGTGTGGGCGTAATCCACCACCACGGTGAACGGCTGTCCTGCGTCGACGGTCTGGAAGCGCCCCGGCACGTATGCCAGGTAGGCCGCACCCTCGGCGATCTGGTCGAGGCTCAATCCGCGCGCGGAGGCTGCTCCTGATGCCGCCAGCAGGTTATAGAGGTTGACCTTCCCGGTCAGCCGCGTGCGCACTTCGACTGCGCCCGTCGGCGCGACGAGCCGAAAGCTCATGCCCGACGCGCCCATCTGCGCGTCCTCGGCGCGTAATTCCCCCGCGCTCAGCCCATACGAATCAACCTGCGCTCCGGCCTGCTGCGCAATCCTCACCAGCGTCGCGCCGCAGGGGTCATCTATATTAATGACCGCAACCCGCGGCGGCGCACCCAGCTC
>PMAD01000050.1:0-1812 GCA_003152415.1 Acidobacterium sp. | reverse complement strand
GCGCCAGCAGGTCGCGCGACTCGGGCGTCGTGTGCGGAGCCGCTCGCACCGCTCCGGCCACATGATTTTCGATCGTCCCCACCAGCACCGTTTTGCGACCGGCAGAATTGAGCATCGCGTCCAGCAGAAACGCTGTCGTCGTCTTGCCGTTGGTCCCGGTTACGCCGGTCAGCATGATTTGCGTTTCGGGGCGGCCGAAGAAATTTGCTGCAATCGCCGCCATCGCTCGCCGTCCGCCGCCCGCGGGAACTTCGGCGACACCGACCTCGGCATAGCGCCTTGCTGTATCCGCAAACGCGGCGGCAGAATCCGTCACCACCGCGGCCGCTCCCTGTGCGACAGCTTTGCCGATGTAGCGATGGCCATCCGTGGTCTCGCCCTGCATTGCCAGAAACAGCGAGCCAGGAGCGACACGCCGCGAGTCGTACTCGACCCCCCGAATCTCCAGGTTGGGACCGGCGCGCCGCACCACTTCTGCCCGGCTCAGCAGCTCTTCAAAGCGCATGACAAGCTGATTGTAAGCGCGGATTCCCCGGCGACAATGGCAGAGAGGCGCCGGCCCGGTCCGGGCTTACTGCGCGAAACGCACGACGATCTCGGTTCCTGCCGGAACCATGGTCCCGGCCGCGGGCGCCTGGCCGCGGGCAATTCCCGATCCAACGACCTGAACACCCAGGCCCACATCGCTCGCCTGCACCACGACGTCGCGCAGCGATTTCCCCGCAAACGACGGCACGGTCACGCGCTGATTCGGAACCGCGACAGAACCGATGCGTCCCTCCGGTCGCGGGGACGCCGTTGCATCGGGAGGCGCGGGTGGATCCGACTTTGCCAGCGTCGGTGCGCTGGCCTCCGGCGCCGGATGTTCTGTAGCAGGATTCGCCGCAGCCTGCTGTGAAGCCCCTGTGTCACGCTCTGGTCCGCTGAGCTCTGTGCTCTGTGCTCTCAGCTCTGCGGAATCCGGCAACGGATTCCGTAATGGATCGTCGGCCGGCAAATGATTCACTTCCGCAAACAGCGATTCCAAAACCTCCGCATTTTCCTGCGGAGCGGTCTCCGGCTGCGCTGGCTTGCTGCTCCTGGCCAGAGCATTTTCCGGCTTCAGATCCTGATCGTGGGGCACGCCCAGGTACTCGAGGATCTGCTGCGCCAGATCGTGAAACACGGGCGCGCTCACGGCGGTGCCGAAATACGAACCCTTCGACGGGGAATCCATGATGACGGCGATGGTGATGGCCGGATTGTTGACCGGCGCGAAGCCGACAAACGACGCCACATACTTTGTCTTCGAATAGGCGTGAGTTTTCGGGTCGATCTTCTGCGCTGTCCCCGTCTTGCCGCCCGCGCTGTAGCCATCCAGCTGTGCAGGTCGCCCGGTGCCAAACAACACCACGCCCTCCATCATTTTGCGCATCTGCGCCGACGTCATCTCGGAGATCACGCGATGCGCTCCGGACGGCAGTGGACTGGGCAGCTCGTCTTCCGGACGAAACGCCGTCGCCTTGAGACTCGCACTGCCCTTCATCTCCGGCGTGCTCTCCAGCACGATGTGCGGCGGCAAATACACGCCGCCATTCGCGATCGACGAGGCCATGGTCACCAGCTGGATCGGCGTGACCGCGATCTCCTGCCCCATCGGGATCGACCCAATCGTCGTCGGCTGCCAGCGCGCAGGAGGCTTCACCAAACCGCGCGTCTCGCCGGGCAGCTCGATCCCCGAACGCATGCCGAATCCGTAACCGTGGATGTACTGATAGAAGCGATCCGGCCCCATCCTTTGCGCCAGCTCAATCGCCGCCACGTCGCTCGACT
>PMAD01000346.1 GCA_003152415.1 Acidobacterium sp. | reverse complement strand
CGATTGACGATGTTGAGGAAGTCGCGGATGACAGCGCCGGTGGGTGAGGTGATGATGCCGACGCAGTGCGGGAAGGCGGGAAGAGGCTTTTTGCGGGCCGGTTCGAAAAGGCCACGCGCTTCGAGGCGCTGTTTGAGCTGCTCGAAGGCGATTTGGAGAGAACCAGCGCCGACGGGCTCGAGGAATTCGGCGACCAGCTGCATCTGGCCGCGCTGTTCGTAGACGGAAATCTTGCCGCGGAGCAGGACGTGCAGGCCATCAGCCGGTCGAAAGCGCAGGAGCGAGGCTTGTTTGCGGAAGAGGACGGCAGGAAGCTGTGCGTCGCCGTCTTTGAGCGTGAAGTAGACGTGGCCGGAAGGCGCGGGGCGAAGGTTGGAGATTTCGCCTTCGACCCAGAGATCGCCGTATTCGCGCTCGATGTGAAGGCGCACTTCGCTGACGAGGTCGCCGACTTTCCAGATGTGGCGGGTTACCGGCAAGGCGGCCGACTCGAAGGACAGGCCGAGCTGGCGGCCGGGTTTCTGCTGCGGGTTGGGCGGCGTGCTCACAATTGCAGAGTATAGAACCGGCAGGATTTGAATTCCCTGCCCTGCGCCCGGATAATGGGCGAATCTTGAACATCCGAGGATCGCGATGATGCAACGTGTGGTTGGATGTGTGTGTGGTTTTCTGCTGAGCGTGATTACTGCCGCACCCGCTGGCGCGCAAAGTTTCACGTTGCAACAGGTGCTAAGCGCGCCGTTCAGTTCCGGGTTGCAGGCTGCGCCCGCTGGTGGACGATTCTTGTGGATTGCGAATCAGCAGGGGCGGCGCAATATCTGGGTGGCGGAGGCGAGCGGTTCGGCATATACAGTGCATCGGGTAACGAACGACGATGCGGACGATGGCATCGATGTTGGGGATATTGTGTGGACTCCGGACGGGGAACACATCATTTATGTGCGCGGCGGCGATCTTGAGTTTCCTGAGAAGCCGTCGCCGAATCCAGCGATGCTGGCGCAGGGCGTCGAGCAGGACATCTGGATGGTCGGCGTGCATGGCGGGGATGCGCGCAAGCTGGCGGCTGGACGTGCGCCTGCGGTTTCGCCGGATGGGAACACGATTGCATTTCTCAACAGTGATCAGATCTGGACGCTGGATTTGCGAGATGCGGCGGCGAAGCCGGTGCAGCTTTTCCACGGACGCGGAGAGTTGGGGTCGTTGTTGTGGTCGCCGGATGGAAAGTATCTGGCGTTTGCGAGCCGGCGTGGGGATCACGGGTTCGTCGGGGTCTACTCGTTTACGGATCAGTCGCTGAGGTATCTGCATCCGTCGA
Organism: Acidobacterium sp.; assembly: GCA_003152415.1. GTDB lineage: Bacteria > Acidobacteriota > Terriglobia > Terriglobales > Acidobacteriaceae > Palsa-343. The sequence continues at coordinate 1,194 of PMAD01000346.1, read as the reverse complement.
CAGAGATTGATCGCGAGCCCGTTTGGTCGCCGGACAGCCGGTCGATTGCGTTCGTGCGGATTCCGCCGGATACGTCGGGGATCGACTTTAAGCCACGCCGGAGCGCGCAGCCGTGGTCGATTGTGGTGGCGGATGTGGCGACGGGCGATGGCAGGGTGGTTTGGCATGCGCATGATGGAATGGGAAGCGTCTTTCATGGGACCGAGTCGGAGCAGCAGCTGTTCTGGAGCGCGGGTGGACACATTGTGTTTCCCTGGGAAGGAAATGGGTGGGTGCATTTGTACTCGGTCGCGTCGAGCGGCGGCGATGCGGTTGAGCTGACGCCGGGCAGCTTTGAGGTGGATTACGTGGCGTTCAGCAAGGATCGGCGCGCACTGGTGTATTCGTCGAATCAGGATGACATTGACCGTCGGCATTTGTGGCAGGTAGCAGCGGATGGTGGATTGCCGCGGGAACTGACGCATGGCGATGGGCTGGAAATGATTCCAGTGGTTGCGCCGGATGGAACGGTGGCGGTGCTGCGGTCGGATGTGCATGTGCCGATTCGGCCAGCGGTTGTGGGTTCGGGCGGAGAGTTGAAGGATTTGGCGCCGCAGCTCATTCCGGCGGACTTTCCTGGAGCGAAGCTGATCACTCCGCAGCAGGTGATTTTCTCGGCGGCGGATGGGATGCAGATTCATGGACAGCTGTTTTTGCCGGCTTCGGCGAGTGACGGGAAGAAGCATCCGGCGATTGTGTTCTTCCATGGCGGATCGCGGCGGCAGATGCTGCTGGGCTGGCATTACATGGACTACTACTCGAATGCGTACGGGATGAATCAGTATCTGGCGAGTCTTGGGTACATTGTGCTGTCGGTGAATTATCGGAGCGGGATTGGGTACGGGTTGAATTTTCGTGAGGCTCTGAATTATGGTGCGGCCGGCGCGAGCGAGTTCAACGATGTGCAGGGCGCTGGTTTGTATCTGAGGAGCCGTGCCGATGTGGATGGCTCGAAGATCGGCGTTTGGGGCGGCAGTTATGGCGGGTATCTGACGGGGCTGGCGCTGGCGCGGGCCTCCGATCTGTTTGCGGCGGGCGTCGATTTTCATGGTGTACATGACTGGAACCTCGAGCTCGGTAACTGGCAGCCGAATTACAACCCTGATTCCGATCCACAGGCGGCGCGGATTGCGTGGGAGTCGTCACCGCTGGCTT
>PMAD01000124.1 GCA_003152415.1 Acidobacterium sp. | reverse complement strand
GGTGGCGGCGGCAATCATGAGACAGTCGAGGCGTCGAAGGGCAAGCTGCCCAAAATGTCGAAGACGCCGCTGGCGCCTCCGCAGATTCTGAAGATCGATCATCCGAAGCTGGCGGTGGAACCGGCGGTGCTGATGCCCCAGCAGATCAAGCTGCCGGATAACCCGAATATGCCGAACATCGGCATCCCGCAGTCGCCGCAGATCGCGCTGGCCTCGCAGGGCGGCGGGTCAGGTTCCGGCTTCGGCAGCGGATCGGGTGGCGGAATTGGATCCGGGAACGGGAATGGCATTGGGCCGGGCTCGGGCGGCGGATACGGCGGCGGGCTGTACCATCCAGGCGGCGGCGTTTCCAATCCGGTGCTCATTTATGCGCCCGATCCGGAGTTCTCCGACGAAGCGCGGCGAGCCAAGTATCAGGGTGTCTGCGTGGTGGGCCTGATTGTGGATTCGCAGGGCAACCCGCAGCGGGTGCGCATCGTGCGGCCATTGGGCATGGGCCTGGATGAGAAGGCTCTGGAAGCCGTGCGACAGTACAAGTTCAAGCCGGCCGTTTTCAACGGGAAGCCGGTTCCCGTGGAGATCAATATCGAGGTGAACTTCCGGATCTACTGATGGTTTGATTCGGAAGGGCTAAGACCTTCGCAGCCTAATCCGGCGCGAAGGTCTTCTTGCGTTTGGAGCAGGCCTGCGCTCCGTCTGGGATCAGCCGCGCAGGGATTCGACCACGGCATTGTGAAACGCCGGCCGAACCTGTCGAATCGCGTCGTTGGAGCGGTCGGGCCAGGTGCGGTTCGTGAGCAGCGCTACGGCCAGCTCCTGGTCCGGGTCCATCCACAGCGAGCAGCCGGAATAGCCGAGGTGGCCGATGGAGCGTGGGCCGAAGTAGCGGCCGGAGGAAGAGCCTTCGGTCGGAACGTCCCATCCCAGCGCGCGGGAATTGCCGTCCGGCGGACCCTGGCGCGTTGCGAACTGCGATACCGTGGCAGGCTGGAAGAGCGGCTTGCCATCCTGCGTGCGGCCCTGGCCCAGGATGCACTGGGCGAAACGCAGCAGGTCCGCAACATTGGCAAAAACTCCTGCGTGGCCAGCGACTCCGTCCAAAACAAAACAGTTCTCATCCTGCACCTCGCCCTGGATGACACGGCCGCGGAAGGTCAGGTCGTCTTCGGTAGGCGGGATCGCGTGCCGGGTCTCCTGGGGCGGACAAAAGCGCGTGGTTTCGAGGCCAAGCGGCGCAAAGATTTCGCGGGCGCAGAACGCATCGAGTGGCTCGGCGCTGAGAACCTCGACGACTTTGCCGAGCAGGATGAATCCAAAGTCGGAGTATTCGGTGCGCGCGCCGGGTTTGGCTTCGAGCGGTAGCCGCAAGATCGCTCGCAGCAAGGCGGCCGGCGTCGTGTGCTCGCGGAACAGGGTCGCGTAGGCCGGCAGACCCGAAGTGTGCGCGAGCAACATGCGCAAGGTGACGTGCTGCTTGCCGCTGCCCGGCTCCATGCCGATGACGAAGCCGGGGAGGATGTCCCCGAGGCGCTCGTCGAGGTCGAAAAGGCCGCGATCGACGAGGAGCATCGCGGCGGCAGTGGTGGCAATCACTTTGGTAAGGCTGGCTAGATCGAAAACCGTCTCCGGCTGGATGGCTGGCGCGCTGGCTTCATAGGTAAAGCGGCCGACGGCGTCAAGGGCCACGGTTGCGCCGGGATGCAGGACTCCCCAGGCGGCGCCCGGAAACGCGTGCTGCCTGACCGCCTGCTCCAGAATGGAGCGGGCCGGGGCGAAACGCTCGGTCATGGCCGGGTTCGGTTGCGCTACAGCCCGCGGTGACATGGAGACAGAGTACCGCGAGGCCGTCGGGATGGATGTATCGGTGGTCACGAAATTCCTGGATCCCCAGGGCACAGGAAGGAGCCTTACCAGGGAAGAGCGCTGTGTTTTTGCGGCTCCTCATACATTTTGCCCGGGTGCCGATATTTTCTCAGGATCACTGGCCCTCAGGGGAAAGCTGTGGAGCAACAAGGGGAGGATCGGCGGAGGCATCTTCGGTTCCGATGCGGAGGGGAAGCGCAGATTCGAAGCCTCTCCTCATGCGTCTGCGCGCGCGGCGCGATTGCGAATTTGAGCCTGGGCGGCTGCCTGATGCAACTGGTCGAAAATCATTCATTTCGCAGAACCGAAGACGTGGAAATGACGTTCTGCGTGCGCCAGCTGCCGGTGCGCGTCCGGGCATCCGTCCGCCAGGTGTATCCCGACCATCACGTCGGCATCGAGTTCACCATGCTCAGCGAGCGTGGCAAGCGGCAACTGAAGGAGCTGATCGAAGAACTGGCTCAGATATTGCGGAACCAGATCGAGTCCCTGGCGGGCACGGAGCAGTAACGGCATCGGAAAAGCCAGGGTGGCCCTCATGATTCCGGGGCGCTGGCGCGGGGTCAGATCGAATCGACTGGCCCGGTCGCACGTCCCGGCCTCTAATTGGACTGGGTCCTTCCCCCAGGGCTGCTCGTCTTCTGCTCAGTGAGGTGTGCCGTGGTCCGCCTTCGTTCTCTTTCCTGCCTTTGTTGTATTTGCCTGCTTCCGGTCAATGCTGCCCTCGTCGTGGCTCAGACAGCGCCGGCTCCCGCAACACCGCCTTCGACAGAACAACCGACAACCCAGGTGATTCCCCTCTTCCGCACCAACGCGAACCTCGTGCTGGTGGACGTGGTGGTGCGGGACAAGGGAAAACCGGTGCATGATCTGAAGGCTGCGGATTTCCGGGTACTCGAGGATGGCCGCGAGCAGAAGGTCACTGTGTTCGAGGAACACCGGGCCACCGATGCGATCGAGGTGGGAAAGGCGCCAGCGGATTTGCCGCCCAACACGTACAGCGACGCTCCTCGCTATGCGGTGACCAGCGCAGCGAACGTACTGCTGCTCGATGCGCTGAATACGCCGCTCGCGGACCAGGTGTACGTGCGGCGCCGGATGATCCAGTATCTGCACACGATCCCGCCTGGGACGCGGATCGCGGTCTTCACGCTGGGATCGCACCTGCGCATCATTGAAGGCTTCACCACGGACTCGAGCACGATCGAAAAGGCTTTGCAGCCGGGAAGAGGCAATCCGGAGCAGTCACCGGTCATGGATCCCGCCTTCGACCAGGCGCTGAGCGACGCGGTCGACATTGCGGGTGGCGGAGGAGCGTCGGCGCTGGCACAACAGGCGATGCAGCAGTTTGTCAATGATACGAAGCTGTTCGAAATGCAGTTGCGGAGCCAGATGACCATCGACGCTCTGGATCAACTGGCCAATTACCTGACGACGGTGCCGGGACGCAAGAATCTCATCTGGTTTGCAGGATCGATGCCGTTCAACCCACAGACGGGCTCCAGGCCGGACCAGGATCAGATGGCGGATTTGCGTGAACAGGCGCAGAACATGCTGCAACTGTTGGCGATCGCGCGGGTGGCCCTGTATCCGGTGGATTCGCGTGGTCTGATGACCCCGCCCAGCAACCTGGCGGAAACAAACGTCCAGAATCCCAACCTGATGAACAGCGTGACGACGACATCGGGGCCGAGCGGAAACAGCAAATCGGGTTCGAGTCTGAGCCAGCAGGTCGGGCTGGTTGACTCGTCGACGTTCAGCCAAAAGCTGCAGCAGCAGGACCAGACGTTCCTGGATCAGTTGGCGTTCGATCACCTCAACATGGAGGAGTTCGCGAAGGAAACCGGCGGCAAGGCGTTCATCAATACCAATGCCCTTGGGGAAGCGGTTGGGGATGCCATCGCGGATGGATCGGATTACTACACGCTTGCCTACGCTCCTCCCACTCCCAAATTCAACGGAGCGTACCGCAAGATCGACGTGCGGATGGACGAGGGCAACTACACCCTTGAATACCGGCGAGGCTACTTCGACGAGGATCCAGCTGCGGCGGCGAAGCTCATGCCGGGGCGGGTCAGTCCGCTGATCGCTGCGATGCAACATGGGGTGATTCCTCTCTCGCAGGTCCCTTTTGAAATCAGGGTGGTACCGTCCACGGACCCCGTGGTGACGGGCGAACAGCTCTCTCCCGATCCGGCTGGCGCGCTGGCGAAGACGCTGAAGCCGCCGCTGACGCGCTACGTCGCCGACTTCACCATCGATCAGCAGGGGCTGGACTCACGGGCGTTGCCGGATGGGCGAAAGCATACTGAAGTGGAACTCACTGAGGTGGCCTACGACGTTGAGGGAATCCGCGAGAACTATACGGATGGCGGGTTCGCCGTGGACGGCGCGCCTGGGCAGCGCCTTCGCCTGCATCAGGAGATCGATCTGCCCGCGGGTAAGGTCTACCTGCGGATTGGCGTGCGCGACCTCATGAGCGGGCGTATGGGGACGCTCGAGATTCCGCTCACGGTAGCCAGTCGCTAGGGCATACAGCGGCTGCAATTCCGTCATATGATGGGTGGACGCTCGCAGATTCCCCGGCAGGAGTGCGGCCATGATCCGCTCCCGTTGTTTCCCCCTGGTGTGCAGTGCTGCCCTGGTGCTGGTTCCCGCCTGGATCGTGGTGGCGCAGGCCGGCGCGCCCGCCGTGCAACAGAAACCCGACGAGGAGCCGGCGATCTTCCGCACCAACGCCAACCTTGTCCTGCTGGACGTAGTGGTGACGGATAAGGGAAACGCGATGCAGGGGCTGAAGGCATCGGATTTCCGCATCGCGGAGGATGGGCGCGAGCAGAACATCACGGCATTTGAAGAGCACCGCGCAACCGATGCCGTGGAATCGGCCAAAGTCGAAACGCTGCCGCCGCACACGTTCAGCAATGCTCCACGCTACGCCATCGCCAGCGCGGCCAATGTGCTGCTGCTCGATGCGCTGAACACTCCGCTTTCCGATCAGTTGTATGTGCGGCGGCGCATGCTCAAATACCTGCACACCATTCCGCCGGGAACGCGGATCGCGGTTTTCACCCTGGCCTCCAAACTGCGGATGGTCGAAGGGTTCACGACCGACTCGACCACCATCGAGAATGCGCTGAAGGAACCACGCGGCCATCCGGAGCTGTCGCCGGTGATGGACCCTTTGTACGACCAGCAGATGGCAACCATGGGCCTGCTGGCAGACGGCGGCGGCGCCAGCGCCGAGGCAGTGGAGGCCATGAATCAGTTTGCCGCGGAAACCGCTGCCTTCGAGGTGGACCTGCGCCTGGACGTCACCATCGACGCGATGGAGCAGCTGGCTCGTTACCTGAGCACGATTCCTGGGCGTAAGAACCTGATCTGGTACACGGGCGCGGTCCCCATCAATGTCGGGCCGGATCCGACGCAGGAAGATCCCAGCGCCTCCCAGCGCGATTACGGGAATCGGCTGTCGAAGCTGGCCGAACTGATGGCGCTGGCGCGGGTCGCCGTTTATCCAGTGGATGCTCGCGGCCTGCTCAACGTGCCCAGCACTCAGGCCGAGAACAACCAGCAGAATCCCGGCATTCTGACCCTGACGCCGAACAGCCGGCCGGTGGCCGTGGCCATGCCCACAACTGCGGAAGTGATCGACCAGAGCAACGTGCAGTTCCTGGCGGCGAACTTCGCGGAGCATTCCACGATGGACCAGATTGCCAACGAAACCGGAGGCAAGGCGTTTTACAACACGAACGCGGTTGGAGAGGCGGTCGTCAAGTCCATCACGAACGGGGCGAATTACTACACGATCGGCTACGTCCCGGCCAACAAGAACTACAACGGCGCCTACCGGAAAATCGAAGTGCAGATGCCTGAAGCTCACGCGGAGCTGGAATACCGGCATGGATACTACGCGGACGATCCGGCGCAGACCGCCAAGCTGATGCCGGGAAGGCTGTCTCCGCTGATTGCGGCGATGCAGCATGGCGTGCTGCCCCAGTCGCAGGTTTTATTCCGGGTGCGCCTGCTGCCGGCTGGCAATCCGGAACTGAGGGACGAAAAGCTCTCGCCTGACCCGGCTGGTGCTCTGGTGAAGACCCTGAAGCCGCCGCTCCAACGATACGTCGCCGATTTCACCATCGACCCGAGCGGGTTCGATTCCAGGCCATTGGCGGACGGCCGCGTGCATCGCGAAATGGAGCTGACTCAGGTGGCCTACGATGCCGAAGGCATACGCCTGAACTACACCGATGGAGGATTCGCGATCGACACGCCGCCGAAGCAAAGCGCCCAGCAGGGAATCCGGATGCATCAGGAGATCGATTTGCCCGCAGGCCAGGTCTTTCTGCGCGTCGGCGTGCATGACCTGATCAGCGGCCGGATTGGGACAGTGGAGATTCCTCTGCAAGTGGCAAAGCCATAGCGGAAGCGTCTCGGCATTTCGGGCGGTTCCGTCAGGCGTCTCCACGAATCGCTGCTCCTTTTCGCCGATCGCCACATCTATATTGAAGTTCCTCAACGCACCTCATGCCGATAGCCCTCGACTTCTTCGTCAAATACGGTTACTGGGTCATCTTCCTCTGGGTGCTGACAGAGCAGCTCGGAATCCCGATCCCCAGCGCGCCGCTGATGCTCACGGCGGGAACCCTTACGGCGACGCATCGGCTCAACCTTCCTTTCGTCCTGCTGTCGGCGCTTTCGGCCAGCCTCATCGCGGATACGACCTGGTACATCTTCGGCAAGCGCTATGGCTCCGCTGTGGTGCGGCTGATGTGCCGGCTTAGCCTCGAAAGCACGGCCTGCGTGCGCAAGACGGAAGGCTATTTCACCAGGCGCGGAGCTACCGCATTGCTGGTGGCCAAGTTCGTTCCCGGTCTGGGCTCCGTGGCGGCTCCCATCGCAGGCCAGATTGGTATGGGCTACGGAAAATTCGTGCTGTGCGACGCCGCAGGCGTAATGCTCTGGTTCCTGACGGTGACGCTGGGTGGCCGCTTCTTCGGCGACGTTCTCAAACAGCATCCGAACGCGCTTTCCTTTACCGCCCATTTCTTCGGCGCGATCTTCGCCCTGCTCTTCGTCGGCTTCCTGGTCTGGCGGATGCTGCAGCGCCGCGCGTTTCTGCGGTCGCTGCGGATGTCACGCATCGAACCCAGCGAACTGAAGAGCATCATGGATTCCGGCCAACCGTGCTTCATTGTTGACTTGCGGCATCCTCTCGACTATCTGCCCGATCCGCGCACCATTCCTGGCGCGCTGAGCCTGACGCCGGACAAGCTGGTGGAGCAGGCCGACCGCATTCCGCGCGATCAGGAGATCGTTCTGTTCTGCACCTGTCCCAGCGAAGCGACGGCGGCCAAAATGGCGCTCCGGCTGCGCGCCATGGGCATTCATCGAGTGCGGCCGTTGCGCGGCGGTTACGACGAGTGGAAGAAGCTGGGTTATCCGCTGGTGGACATCGCGACAGCAACAGCAGCGTAGCGATCTAAAGGGTCCGCAGCATTGCGCAGGCGCGCTCGAGGTCTTCGTCGCGTTTGGCAAAGCAAAAACGAATCAGGTTTTCTCCACGACCATCGGCGAAAAAGGCGGTTCCAGCCACAGCTGCGACGCCGGTGTTGCGCAGCAGAGTGCGGGCTTTCTCGCGGGCTGTCGCTCCCGGAAGATTTGCAACATCGGCGAGCACATAATAAGCGCCCTGCGGGATCGACGGCGTGAGGCCAACGTCGGCGAGAGCCGCGCAGAGCATGTCGCGTTTGGCCTGATACTCCGTCGCCAGGCCGGAATAGAACGAGTCGGGGAGCTGCATGAGGCCAGCGGCGGCTCCGTGCTGGAACGGCGAAGGCGCGCAGACGTACACCAGGTCGTGGAAGTAGCTGATCGCGCCGAGCCAGCGGCGCTCCGCGACCAGATAGCCGATGCGCCAGCCGGTGATGCTGAAGGTCTTCGACAAGCCCGAGATGGAGATAGTGCGCTCGGCCATGCCAGGCAGCGTCGCCAGGCTGATGTGCTGCGCTCCGTCGAAGACAAAGTACTCGTAGATCTCGTCGGTGATGACGAACAGGTCGTGCTCGATGGCCAGAGCGGCGACGGCTTCGAACTCGGCTCGCGAGAAGACCTTGCCGCATGGGTTCGACGGCGAGTTGAGGACGATGCCGCGCGTTCGCGCGGTAATGGCGGCTCGAAGAGCGTCGACGTCGAGCGCCCAACTGGGCTCGGCGAGCTGAACCGAGGTTGCGTTCACGCGCAGGGCGCGCAGCGTGCCCAGGTGATAGCCGTAAAAGGGCTCGAAGAGGATCACTTCGTCGCCAGGATCGAAGAGCGCCATGCAGGCGGCCTGGAATCCAGCAGTCGCGCCGGAAGTGACCAGGATTTCCGCGTCAGGATCGACGGTGACGCCGTTGTGGCGAGCGAGCCTGGCGGCGATGGCCTGGCGCAGCGGCGCGATGCCGTCAAGACGCGTGTAGATGTTCAGGCCCTGGGCGATGGCTTCGACGGCACGCGCGGTCACCGGCGCAGGAACTTCGGTATCGCACACACCCTGAGCGAGGTTGACGCCGCCAACGCGGTCGCACTCAACGGTCATGGCGCGAATCTCCGACTGGACCAGGCCAGGCGAAATTTCGCTGAGGCGCAGCTTTTCGGCGACAGCACGCATGCGTCACGTTTATCACAACCGAAAGGCAGCCGGTAGCCGTAGCCTGTAGCTGGGAGCCGGGAGCGCTGGGAGAATTAAAGTGCGGTAGACCCCCTCCCCCACCGCGGGACAGTCATTGATTTGGCTGGGGTTGCGTGAGTATTGACGAGCTCGACAACAGGCTGCGGGGGTGGATGTGCTTGAAAGCGGATCAATTGGGACACGGCTGTGTGTGTTACACAGACGGCCGTGTTTGTTGCAATGGCGGCTGCCTCATAGAGACGGCCGGGTTTGTTACAGAGGCGGCCGCGTCCGGTGACAGACGTGGCGGCGGCGAGGGCGTCGCGGTTCAGGCAGCCGGGTTGTGGTGGAACAGCCACGGGATTCCTTCCGGGGACGGAAAAGGCCGCGCTTCGGGCGCGGCCTTTTTTGTTTCTCATCCCCTATTTTCACAATACCAAGTCCGGATGGAAAAGACGCCAAAATTCAGGAGTCTTCCGCCATCCTGATCGCCTCAGGAAATCGCCGCTGTTTTGCCGTGCCGCAGTCGTACAGCACAGCGTGATCTGGCGGAGAGAGTGGGATTCGAACCCACGTTAGAGTTTCCCCTAAACACGCTTTCCAAGCGTGCGCCTTCAGCCACTCGGCCATCTCTCCGCGCACTTGCTGCAAGCGCCGCGCTTCACGATGAAACCAGCGCGCGCTACCTCAAATCTACCACGCGTGTTCCGCTCCGGCGCCCAGCTACAATGACCCATTCCCATGTCTTCCGAAGGCCAAATGCAGGACCCTGAAATTCCGGCGAACGAAGTCCTGTCGCCTGAAATCCAGGTCCCTGCCGTTGAGATCTTCGAGCAGCACCAGCACCCCACGCGCATCGGTGAAGAACTCCGCGCCCTGCTCACGCTCGCCATCCCTGTCGTCCTCTCCGAACTCGGCTGGATGACTATGACCATCGTCGACCTCATCATGGTCGGACGTCTCGGACCCGACGCCATCGGCGCCGTCGGTCTCGGCAACGCCATCTACTACGCGCCGTCCCTCTTCGGCATCGGCCTGCTGCTCGGCCTCGACACCCTCGTCTCGCAATCGTGGGGCGCGCGCCGATTCGACGACTGCCATCGCTCTCTCGCTCAGGCGATGTACATCGCCTTGGCCTTCACGCCCGTGCTCATGATCTTTATGCTGGCCGCGCAATGGATCTTCACCGGCCGTGGCGTCGACCCGACAGTCGCCCTCCTCACCCGCTCCTACGTCAGCATCCTCAACTGGGGCACATTCCCGCTGCTCGTCTACGGCGGATTCCGCCGCTATCTCCAGGGAGTCGGCCAGGTCCGCCCCGTCGCCTTCGCGCTCATCACCGCCAACCTCGTCAACCTCGCTTTCAACTGGATTCTCATTTACGGCCACTTCGGCTTCCCTGCCATGGGGGTGCGTGGCTCGGCGCTCTCCACCGTCCTCGCTCGCATCTACATGGCCGGTGTGCTCGTCTACGCGGCCCGGTCGCATGAATCCGATCGCGGCCACGCCCTCTTCACCCACTGGCCCGCTCCCGACTGGACCCGCATCCGCGCCCTCCTCAGACTCGGCCTGCCCGCCGCCTCACAAGTCGTCCTCGAAGTCGCCGCCTTCGGCGCCGTTACCGTCATGGCGGCGCACCTCACCCCCATCGCACTTGCCACGCACGAAATCGTCCTCAGCTGCGCGGCCTACACCTATATGGTTCCGCTCGGCATCTCCGCCGCAGCCGCGGTCGCCGTCGGCCACGCCATCGGAGCCGGCAATCCCGCCCGCGCTCGCCGCGCCGGAATCCTCGCCATCGCCATCGGCGCCGGCTTCATGGCCCTCATGGCCATCCTTCTCGTCGTCATTCCGCAGCCCATCATTAGTATCTGGACGCGCGACACCCGCGTGCTGACCCTGGGCGCGCACATCCTCGCCATCGTCGCCGGCTTTCAGATCTTCGACGGCATCCAGACCGTCTCCACCGGCGCGCTCCGCGGCCTCGGTGAAACGCGCTTCCCCATGCTCATGAACCTTACGGGCTACTGGATCCTCGGACTCCCCTTCGGAGCCCTGCTCTGCTTCCACTTCAAGTGGGGACTCTCCGGCCTCTGGACCGGCCTCACCGTCTCCCTGATCCTGATTGCGCTGGTGCTCATCATGCGGTGGCTCGCCGATTCCCGCAAGCCGCTGGCAGCTGCTCAAGCATGACGGCCTTGATCACCGCATAACGAGCATTGCAATATGTCGCGCTAGTTTCCCAGCCCGACAGCTCATCAGCGGGAAGCGGCTCAAAGAACTCAGGCCCAACGCGCAGCCTGCCCTTCAGGGATCCAGGCCGCCGCTTGCTCTTCGCCCCAGCCCCAATTCGCTGATCCGCCAGCCCCGACCCCCGAGCAGTCACGACCTTGCCGATGCCCCGACGCCCGTCATGAGAATCTTTCTCGCGAGCTTTCCGCATCATGAGTCCCCTGTTCCCGACCGGCTACCGGCTACAGGCTACCGGCTGCCTTCCTACTTCTTCCCCTTCTTCCCCGCCTTCTTCGCCAGCTCGTTGAGCGTCGTCTTCTCCAGATCCTCCCGCAGAGCCGCTTCCGCTTCCCCGAACACCTTCTTCAGCACCGATCCCACCTTCGCCGTGTGCGCTCCCGACAGAGTCCCCGTGTGGAAAAGTTCTCCGCCGTCCAGCGCGCTGTAAACGTCCTTCAGCGTGATCGTTTTCGCCGAGCGCGCCAGCTTCGACCCGCCATGCGGACCCTTCTGACTCTCCAGCAGCCCCGCCTGATGCAGCAGCGAGAAGACGCGGCGAATGACGACGGGGTTGATGTTGAGCTTGCCGGCTACATCTTCTGAGGTCTGCAGTTCATCCGGTTCGGCGGCAAGCAGGACCATGGCGTGAACGCCAGTTGCGAAGCGGGTATTTGCGGCCATTGCTTCAACCTACCACAGCTTTTTTTTGCCGTCTTATGAAAATCCGTAACAATCTCCGTGGCCTGTCTGGGCGCCCGCAACGATGCCCTGGATCGTCCGCCTCCTGTCTCCCGCCCCGCGCCTCCCGTCCCCTGCGCCCTGATCCCTAATCTCCAAATCCCCAATCTCTAATCCCTGTCTCTTGGTACCCTGAATTCCATGCGCATTCTCTTCGTCGGCGATGTCTTCGGCAGCGCCGGTCGCCGCATCGTGCGTGAGCACATCGGCCACATCATCGCCGGACGCAACGTCGACCTGGTCATCGTTAACGCTGAGAACGCCGCTGGCGGATTCGGCCTCACCCCGCCCCTTGCCGACGAGCTGTTCGACCTTGGAGCTCACGTGCTGACCACCGGCAATCACGTCTGGGACAAAAAGGAAATCATCGACTACCTCAAGTCTGTCCCTGCCGACAGCCACGAGCGCGCACGCCGGGTCCTGCGGCCCGCCAACTACGCACCCGACACGCCCGGCTACGGCATTTATCAGGGCACGCTCCCATCCGGCCTCGCTTATGCCGTACTCTCTCTGCAGGGCCGCGTCTTTATGGCCAACAACGAAGACCCGTTCCGCACCGCCGACACGCTCCTCGCTCAGATCACGGCGAAGATCATCGTCGTCGACTTCCACGCCGAAGCCACTTCGGAGAAATGCGCCCTCGGCTGGTATCTCGACGGCCGCGTCACGGCGGTCATCGGCACGCACACCCACATCCCCACTGCCGATAACCGCGTCCTCAACCAGGGCACTGCCTACCAAACCGACGTAGGCATGAGCGGCCCTTACGACTCCATCATCGGCGTGCAAAAAGAGCTGGTCCTCGAGCGCTTTCTCACCAGCATGCCGTCGAAATTCGAAGCCGCGAAAGACGACCCCCGCATGGCCGCCCTCCTCATCGAAGCCGACCCAGCCACAGGCCACGCCCTCTCCACCGAACGCCTGCTGCTGGGCGAGTAGCAGCGAAATTTGCGCCAGCCGCTGTGACAAAGCGTCTCCTCCTGAGAAAATAGAGACAAGAGGACGTCCCGTTGTCCATCCACACCCCCGAAGAACTCGCCGCCATGCGCGAATCCGGCCACATCGTCCGCCTCATGCTCGAAGCCATGAAGGCCGCCGTCCGTTCCGGCATTACCACCGAGCAACTCGACGAGATCGGTGGCGAGGTCATGCGCCAGAACGGCGCCGTTTCCGGCCCTGTCACCGTCTACCAGTTTCCCGGCGTCAGCTGCATCAGCGTCAACGACGAAATCGTCCACGGCATCCCCTCCAATCGCCGCCTCCGTAACGGCGACCTCCTCAAGCTCGACGTCACCATCTCGAAGGACGGCTTCATGGCTGACGCGGCGGAAACCGTCATCGTCGGACCGCCCATCACCGAATCCGCCATCGGCAGCCGTCTCGCCGTCTGCGCCCAGCGCGCCTTCGCCCAGGCCATGCAGGTCGCCCGCGCCGGCCATCGCGTCCGCGACATCGGCCGCGTCGTCGAAAAAGAAGTCAACGCCGCCGGCTTCCACGTCATCCGCGACCTCTGCGGTCACGGCATCGGCCGCACCATCCACGAGAAGCCCAGCGTTCCCAACTGGCCCGACCCCTCCGCTTCCGATTTCCTCACCGAAGGCCTCGTCATCACCATCGAGCCCATCATCGCCAGCCGCTCCGGCAAGTCCATCCTCGCCCGCGATGGCTGGACCGTCCGCACCGCCGACCGCGGCCTCGCCGCCCATTACGAGCATACCCTCGTCATCACTAAAAACGAGCCCCTCCTCCTCACCGCAGCTGCCTGACCTTCCGAACGCAGCAGACAGGCTGCCGGCTACTGGCTACCGGCTGCATTTCGGCGTATTATGCAACCCGGAGGTTGCCTATGTCCGCTACGACCCGCACCCAGAATCCGGTGAAGGACCGCATCGAGAAAAGCATCGAACTCAAAGCGCCCGTCTCCCGCGTCTGGCGCGCCCTCACCGACTCTCACGAGTTCGGCCAGTGGTTCCGCGTCAAGCTCGACGATCCCTTCAAAGTCGGCGAACCCGCCGTCGGCCAGATCACTCACCCTGGCTACGAGCACGTCACTTTTCGCGCCACCGTCCAGGCCATCGACCCCGAACAGTACTTCGCCTTCACCTGGCATCCCTATTCGGTCGACCCTGCCGTCGATTACACCAAAGAAATGCCCACCCTGATCGAGTTCCGCCTCGAGAGAACTCCTGCCGGCACGCTGCTCACCGTCACCGAATCCGGCTTCAGCGACCTGCCCGACGACCGCCGCGACGAAGCCTTCGCTCGCAACGATGGCGGCTGGACGCAGCAGATGAAAAACATAGAGGAGTATGTCGCCCGCAACCCCTAAAGCCGGAGCCAAACAGAGACCGGTGCCCCATGTCTCGATCTTGAGACATGGGTCGCAGCGTGCGGCCAGCACCTTCGCCGCGCTCGGCGATCCTACTCGTCTGTCGCTGCTGGCGCGGCTCAGCCGCGGCCAGGCCTGCTCCATCTCGCAGCTTGCCCACGGCTCCCATCTCACCCGCCAGGCGATTACCAAACACCTGCGCGTCCTCGAGCGCGCCAAAGTGGTCCGCTGCGTCCGCTCCGGCCGCCACAGCCTGTACGAACTCGACCCCCAGCCTGTCCACGATCTCCGCGACTACCTCGACCGCATCTCCGCCGAATGGGACAAGGCCCTCTCGCGCCTCAAATCCCTTGTCGAGGAATAGTCGGCGCGCCGCGCTATTTCGGGCCGCTCGTCGAATTGGAACACGCGTCGTCGACCGCATCCGCGATCTTCCCGAACAATGGCATGTCCGGCTCGCTCAGCCCGTCTTTCTCCGACTTCTTCCAGATCGGCGACTGCAGGCTCTCATCGCTCTGCGGCATGTAAACCGCCAGCTGATCGTTCGCCGGCCATACCATTCCCACCCCCGGCCCTCCATTCGAGATCCCCACTCCGTCTGGCCCGCCGATGCCTCCAGGGTTCTGCCTCGGCCCACCCGGTGCTCCGGGCTGTCCCTGACCTCCCGGATTTTGCCCGGTCCCTGGATCGGACGGCTGCGGCATACTCACCGGCGGCATCTGCGTCGGCTGACCCGGCAGCCGGTTTCCGCCTTTGCGCTCCTTCCATACGACCCACACCAGATCGGCGTCCTGCGGCCCGTACACCAGCGTGTACCGTCCCCACTTCTGAATCCGCTGCTGGACCCCGACTACCGCGTCGTAGTCCTGCGGATACTGTCGCGCGACATTCGGATTCAGGTCTCCGTCATACGTCTCGACGTAGACGTATTGCGCATGGCAGAACAGCTGCGACAGCGGCGCCTCCTTTTTCGTCTTCGCCGGCGCAGTCCCCGCTGCGCATCCGAGCACCAGCAGCAAAACCATGGATTTCTTCATTGGCTCGCACCTTTCCGGACCCGCTTCGCCCGCCCTTCCAATCTGGCCCCAATGTATATCGTTGGACGAAACACGAGTGAATCCGGACCCCTGGGACGTTTCTCCCGCCCACTGAATTCCACCCTGCATCGTGCCGATAGTTCTCAACAGAGGCGCCTCTTCCAGGCTGCCCATCCTCCATTGGTCGATTCGAGAGGCAGAGCGTGGCTGAAATCGCAGCATCCGTAGCGTCATCCCAGGAATCGCCGAAGTGCCATAGAACGGCTCTTACCGTCGAAGCTCTGGCGCGCTCCTTCCTCGACAATCTCCTGTTTGTGCAGGGCCGCTCGCTCGAACGCGCGACGGTGAACGACCTCTACATGGCGCTGGCGCACACGGTGCGCGATCGGCTGGTGGAGCGCTGGACTTCCACCGTCACCAACTACCAGGCACAGGATGTGCGCGTGGTTTGTTACCTGTCCGCCGAATTCCTCACTGGACCGCATCTGGCCAATAACCTCATCAATCTTGGCATCTACGACGAAGCCGAGCAGGCGATGCGCCAACTGGGCCTCGATCTGAATGTTCTCGTGGAACAGGAAGAAGAGCCTGGTCTCGGCAATGGAGGCCTTGGACGGCTGGCCTCCTGTTTTATGGATTCGCTCGCTACCCTCGATATTCCCGCCATCGGCTATGGCATTCGCTACGAATATGGAATCTTCGATCAGCAAATCCGCGACGGCTGGCAGGTCGAATCGACCGACAAGTGGCTCAGGCTCGGAAATCCGTGGGCCCTCGAGCGTCCCGAAGACGCTTTTGAAGTGAAACTCGGTGGCCGCACCGAAACCCAGTCCGACTCGACTGGACGTGCGCACGTCACCTGGATTCCGCAGAAGGTGGTGCGCGGAATTCCGCACGATACCCCCATTCTGGGCTACCGCACCAATACCGCGAACACCATGCGTCTGTGGTCGGCGCAGGCTGTCGAATCCTTCGACTTCGGAACCTTCAATAATGGCGACTTTGTCGGCGCCGTCGCCGATAAGGTGTCGTCGGAAAATATCTCGAAAATCCTCTACCCCAACGATGACGGCATGCAGGGCAAGCAGCTGCGCCTCGCGCAGCAGTTCTTTTTCGTCTCCTGCTCCCTGCAGCACATTCTGCGCATCCAGCTCACGCAAAAGCGGCCGCTCGCCGAACTGCACCGCAGCTTCACCATCCAGATGAACGACACGCACCCAGCTATTGCCGTGGCTGAGTTGATGCGCCTGCTCGTCGATGAGCACTCGCTGGAATGGGATGTGGCGTGGC